>JACPZS010000025.1 GCA_016195385.1 Verrucomicrobiota bacterium | reverse complement strand
GCGGTATTGCTCCGGCGCGTTCTTTTCCAGATTACGAGCCAGCAACGCAACCTCGAAAGGATCACCGGCGGTTTCGAGAGTTTTGGCGGCCACGGCCACCGCCTCGGGGCCACCGATTTTCTCGAGTGCTTCGATGAGGCCCTGGCGAAGTGAGCCAGCCTCAAGCTGGTTGCCGCCGCTGATTTCCGAGAAATTCAAATCCTGATTGCGCTCCAAAAATTCCTTGATTGCCGGAACCGCCGCCCTGCCTTGCGCGACGATTTGCTTGAGCGATTGGCTTAAATCTTTGGTTTGCGCAGTCGTAAGCGCTCCAGCGGAAAGATCCAACTGGGTGATCTTGGCGATGAGCTGCTGGGCCGCGACGGTGGAACCTGGCTTTTCCGGAACGGGGGCCACGTTCGCTAGTGAAACCGGAGCCAAGGTCGCGGGCACCGGCGTGGGTGGGACGCTCACGTTGGTGGCTGCCGGCTGGACCGGTTCGTCGTTGTTAAGCGCAGTGACTGGTTGCTCGGACGCATTCGTGGATGAAACCTCCGGCGGTTTTGATCGGAGCAGCCAATAGCCGAGGCAACCGGCGACCAAGAGCGCCCCAAGCATGAGCGAGGTCGAGTTGGTCGAGCCGTGCTCGGCCGTCGCATTGTTCGCAGCCTGCGAACCGCAGGTGGTTTTTACTTTGATTCGTTTCATCGTTTTGTAGTCGTCGAAAATGCGCGGAACGCGCGCAACCGGAATCTTCGATACTTCACTTACTACAACGAGCGACGCCGATAGTTGCGATCCAAACTGAGGAAAATTTTTCCGTGAAAACTTCGAATCACTCACCGCACATGGGAACAAATTCCGCAGCGCCATCGGCACTGTCGGGATTGGCTGAACGAACGAGGTACAGGCTGGTTGCTGGAAATGATTGCAGGAGGCAGTTTTGCCGATACAAACCCGCGAAAGCTAAAGCGTAATCCCGTAGGCCTTCATCTTGTTGTAAAGGGTCTGGCGTCCGATTCCCAATCGCCGGGCGGTTTCCTGTTTGTTGCCTTTGGTTTCGTTGAGGATACGGAGGATGGTGCTGCGTTCCATGGCTTCGAAGAGGCCGGCATTGCCCTCCGATCCCACGGTGGGATGGGTGATGGACAATTCCGTCGCCTGCACGTGCGAGCCTTCGCACAGCAACACCGCGCGCTGGATCTCGTTTTGCAACTGGCGCACGTTCCCAGGCCAGTCAAACTTGAGCAACTTCTCCGTGGCTTCGGGGGAAAATGCGTTGATGACCCGATTGGCCTGCGCGCTGAAGCGCTTGAGAAACGCGGTCGCCAGCGGGAGGATGTCCTCGCGGCGTTCGCGAAGCGGCGGCAGAGAAATCGAAATTGCGCTAATCCGGTAATAAAGATCCTCCCGCAGTTTGCCACCTTCGATGGCCTGTTCGATCTCGCGGTTGGTCGCGGCGATTATGCGCACGTCCGAGTGGTAACTCGTGCGCCCGCCGACGGGCCGTACTTCTTTTTCCTGCAACACGCGCAACAGCTTGCTCTGCGTATCGATGGGCATTTCCGAAAGCTCATCCAGCAGCAAAGTGCCGCCTTCCGCCTGGCGGAACAAGCCATCACGGTCGGCCTGCGCACCCGTGAACGCGCCTTTGACCGAGCCGAACAATTCACTTTCGATCAATTCGCGCGGCAACGCAGCGCAGTTGATTTTAATGAACGGTCCCTTGTTGCGCAGACTCAAAGTGTGCAGCAGATCAGCGATGACTTCCTTGCCCGTGCCGCTTTCACCGGTGATCAGCACTGAGACATCGGTCGGCGCGACGCGTTCGACGGTGCGGACCGCCGATTTCATCGCGGGGCTTTGGAAAATGGGGGACGGCTGGCCGCTCATCGTCGAAATGACCTGCCGAAGCGAGGTGGCCTCTTCGCGCAGCCGGCGGTGTTCCAGCGCGCGCTCCACAGAAAGCATGACACTCTTGGTTTCGAAGGGTTTTTTCTGAAAATCGTAGGCGCCCAATTTGGTCGCCATCACCGCGGCTTCCAGCGACGCGTTGCCAGTGAGCACGATGACCTCTACGTCGGGCCATTGCTTTTTGATCGCCGGCAGCAGATCGAGACCTTCGGCGTCGGGTAATTTCAGATCCAGCAGGATGACGCTCGGTTCAGCGCCCGTAAAAGCCTGGCGCAAGCCGGCGGCGTCTTCCAATTCGATTACGTCATAACTCGCTCGCGCGAGCAGGGCGGAGAGCAAGGCTCGAATGTCGGCCTCGTCGTCCACGACCAGGATTCGTTCATTCATACGGTTACGAATGGCGCTTGGGCAGGCACGCGCGAATGAAATCTCTAAACAAGTTCAAAAATTCTTGATGTTCGCTGTAGAGCCGCTCGGGATGAAACTGGACTGCCACCAAATAAGGCAGCGCGGTGGCCGCACCATCGTTCAACTCAAGCGCCTCTATCACACCATCGGCACTCGTGGCCGTCACCTTTAGCAATTTCGCAACGCGATCGACCGCTTGATGGTGTGTGCTATTGACCGCGATGCGCCGTTGCCCTAAGACCCGCGCCAGCCGCGAATCGGGGGTGACCGCGGCCGTGTGAACTGGTTGAAATTTTTTGGCCGGCTGGTTGTGGTTCAAGGCGTCGGGCCGCTGGCTCGGAATATCGACAATCAGCGTACCGCCGAGGGCAACGTTCAAAATTTGCTGCCCGCGGCAAATTGCCAGCAGCGGTTTGCGCTGGCGGAATACTTCGTCGATCAACTGCAGTTCCAGTAAATCACGCGGCGCATCCGGCGGCCCCACGGTCTTTTTCATCGCCGGTGTGACGGCGGGCTGATACAGTTTTGTCTGCACGTCGCTGCCACCCGTCAGCAAAAGTCCATCCGCCCGCCGGACGCATTCGGCGACCAGCTCGCGCTCCGGCGCGCAGGGCAAAATCCACGGCACGCCGCCGCCCGCGAGAATCGCCTCCGAATAGCGGTTGGAGAGGCTGATTGAAAGATCGGAGAACTCGACGCCCTGCTCCTGAGTGCTCGGTGATAATAAAATAAGCGGCGCGTCTTTCACCGGAACTTCACCTCCGGAAACTGTTCGCGGATCAATTTCTCCACGCGCTTCTCCTCCTCGGGACGCAGCAGCCGTCGGTTGATGCGGCGGCGCACGGCGTCCAGCAGCTCCAGCCAGTCTTCCAAGGGCGGCTGCGGCACCGCCTGCCATTGGTCGTAGCGACGCAGACGTTGGAAAAACAGCCAGCGTGTGCCGACGTGCCGGGCATAAATGTCAAACTTCCCTTCGTCCGTCTGGCGGTTCCAAGAAATCTCGCTCTTTGCGCCCATGAATTTGTCTTGTTAAAATTTTCGGAAAATTACCCTGCGGCTTCAACACCGGGTTCAGCCGTAGCTCGTCTCCATTTACATATCGGCCGCACGCGCCATCCATCTCAGGTCGGCAAATCTATGCTTGCCACAGCCATGGCGGCGATACCTTCTTCGCGACCAAGAAAACCCAGATGCTCGTTCGTCGTCGCTTTGATGCCGACGCGTTTGAAATTAATTTTCAGCGCGGCCGCAATGTTGGCTTTCATCGTCGGTATGTGGGGCAGCAACTTGGGTTGTTGCGCGATTATCGTCGCGTCCACGTTGACGATTTTCGCCTGATGGAACACCACCTGCCGCGCTGCTTCTTCCAAAAATATTTTGCTCGGCGAATTTTTCCAGCGCGGGTTCGTGTTCGGGAAAAAATGGCCGATGTCGTCCTCGCCCAGCGCGCCAAAGATCGCGTCGCAAATCGCGTGGAGCAAAACATCCGCGTCCGAGTGGCCGTCCAGCCCTTTCGAATGCGGAATCTCGACGCCGCCGAGAATCAATTTTCGCCCTTCGACCAGAGCATGCACGTCGTAGCCAATTCCCATGTGAACCATGGCGCGAGTATAAGCGCGCGCATCGACCGAGAAAGGAAATTGTGCGGAACGACTATTGTTTGCAAAAAATCCAGGCACTCGTTGAAGCCAAGCCAGCAACCTTCCAGCCTTGAATCAAAGCGGCCCGCGTGTGTTGAATGACCGCGTGAAAGCCATTCAACTCATCTCCAGCGGCTCGCCGGGTGCCTTTGGACTTCGCGATTTGCCCGATCCGCGTCCGGCCGCTGGCGAAGTCGTCGTCGCCGTTCACGCTTGCGGACTGAACCATCTCGACCTGTGGTTGGAAGCATCGGGATTGCCGATTCCCGTGGCTTTGCCGCGCACGCCTGGCGGCGAAATCGCTGGCGTCATTTGCGAAACCGGAGCTGGAGTCGGCGAATGGCAGGTCGGCGATCGCGTGGCGATTCAATCGAATCTCTTTTGCGGCGAATGCGAGTTTTGCCAGCGCGGCGACGAATCGCTTTGTTTGAACGGCGAATTGCTGGGCGTGCAACGCGATGGCGGGTTCGCGGAAAAAGTTTTGGTTCCCGCCCGCGCGCTCGTCCGTTTGCCGGTCGCGCTCGATTTTGTCGCGTCGGCGGCGCTCACACTCGCGGGCAGCACGGCGATGCACATGCTGACGAACCGGGCGGAGGTGAAACGTGGCGATTGGGTGCTCGTCATCGGCGGCACGAGCGGCGTTGGCTCCGCCGCGATTCAAATCGCCGCGCAGCAAGGCGCGCGCGTGATTAGCACCGGCTCGACGGAAGCGAAGCGCGCGCTCGCCTGTTCATTGGGCGCGGAGTTTGTAGTGGATGCGGGCGATCCGAAATGGCCGGCCAAGGTGCGCGAGTTGACGGGCAAACGTGGCGTCGATTTGGTCGTCGAACACGTCGGCGGCAAAGTGTTGGAACAAGTTTTCCATTGTTTGGCCCGCAACGGCACGGTGGTGACGTGCGGAGCGACGGCGGGGCGAGAAATCACACTTCCACTCTGGCCGCTGTTCGTGAAGCAGCAGCGCCTCATTGGCAGCTACGGCCGGAATCGCGCGGACATGGAGGCGACGTTGAATTGGGCGGCGACAGGCAAACTCAAGGCTGTCATCGATCAAATTTTTCCGCTCGAAAAAACCGCCGAAGCCTTCGTCCGGCTGCGCTCGCGCAACGTGCTGGGGAAATTGGTCATCGCGCCAGCGCGGTGAGTGCCCGGCCTCCGCCCGCTCAGGCCGCACCGCCGGCGAGATTGCTCTCGATGCACGCGATGACTTCCTCGGTCGTGGCCGGCTTGGCGAGAAAGGGATAACCGCTGATCTTCCCGCCGTGTTCATCCACACGGTGCCGCCGCACGGTCGCGGTCAGAAAAACGATCGGGATGTTTTTCAGTTCATCATCCGCGCGAAATTGAGCCGCGACATCGCCGCCGAACATGCGCGGCATCATCACGTCGAGCAACAGGAGGTCGGGTTTGAATTCTCGCGCGGCCTTGAGCGCGTCTTCGGGCCAGTTCTCCGCGCGCACTTCATAGCGATTGGTTTGTTCGAGGTTGAGTTTCAGCAACCGGGTGAAACTCACTTCGTCATCGAGAATCAGAATGCGTTTTTTGTTCATGACGTTGGAAGGTCGCTGGCTCGCAGCCAAAGGGTCACGCGCGCGCCGCCCTCGGCCCGGTTGCGCAAGGCGATGTTTCCACCGTGCAGGTTGATGATGTTCCGCGTCACTGCCAGCCCCAAGCCGGTGCCACTGCCCGTGGGCTTGGTGGTGACGAAAGGCTCGAACACCCGATCCAACACCGCCTCGGAGATCCCGCTGCCGGTGTCGGTGATTTCAACCAGCACAATCGCGTCGCCCGACTTAAAATACGTCGTATCGTCCGGCTGGCTGGCAACCTGGGGCCAGTGATGCATGCAGGTATGCAACGACAGCGTGCCGCCCGGCGACATGGCGTGAATGGCATTCATGTAAAGATTGATGAAGACTTGCTCCATCTTGTTGCGATCAAGCACGACGAGGGGAAGTTCAGAATCAAGGTGCAACTGAACTTCGATCTGGGCGCGCACCAGCTCGAAGCGCACGAGTTCGAGCGAATGCTGGAGCACGGTGTTGAGGTTGTGCGGCGCGAGTTCGAGATCGCGCACGGTGGAAAAGTCCAGCAACTGCCGGACGATTTTGTCCGCGCGCCGCACGGCGTTCAGCATGTCGTCGAGCACCATTTTGACGTTGGGATCACTCTTCGAAGTGATGTTGCCGACAAAGTCGATGCCCATCTGAATCGTCTGCAACGGGTTCTTGACCTCGTGCGCGACCCCGGCCGCCAACTGGCCGACGGATTCCATTTTCGCCGCTTGGATGAGCTGCATCTGCGTCGCCTCCAGCTTGTCGTGCGAAGCTTTCAATTCCGCCAGTGTCTGCCGCAATGTTTCCTCGGTGCGCCGAAGTTCCGTAATATCCCAATTCATCCCCAGCATCTGTACCGGCTGGCCAGCCGCATCCCGCAACACGACCCCATCGGCCTTGATGTGATGCACGGAGCGATCCAGCCAGATCACGCGAAACTCGGTGTTGAAATCTTTTTCCCCCCGCAGCGCCATTTGCAACTCCGCCGTCGCGCGGGGCTTGTCTTCCGGATGCAGCGTGCCCTCCCACGCTTCGTATGCGCCGCGAAAATGGTCCGGGGGAAGACCATAAACTCGATACATGGCGTCGTCCCAGACCAGCTTGTTTTGGACCACATCCCAATCCCAAATGCCCACGTTGCCCGCGCGTGTGGCCAGCATCAAGCGGTTGGACACCACGCGCAACGCTTCCTCCGCGCGCTTGCGATCCGTGATGTCGCGCGACACCACCACGACTTTGCTGGTCTGCCCGCTTTCGTCTTTGACGACGTTGCCGATGGACTCCACGAAGCGCACCGAGCCGTCCTTGCGCAGGAAGCGAAATTCGGCCCGCTGCCCAACACCCGTCGCCACGGTTTCCTGAAAAATTTGTTTTACGCGCGGAAAATCCTCCGGGTGAATTTCCGCCAGCGAATCAGTGCCCTGCAACTTCGCCGGGTCGCCGAGCACGTTCACGTAAGAGGGGCTGTTGTAAAGACGCCGCCCGTCCTTGTCGAGAACCGCAATCAGGTCGCTGACGTTCTCGGAAATGAGCCGGAAAAATTCCTCGCGCTCGCGAAGCTGCTCCTCCACTCGTTTGCGCTCCACCGCGTAGCGCAGTACGCGCGCCAGCGTCTTCCCATCCACCTGCGTCTTGAGCAGATATTCCTGCGCGCCGGCCCGGACGGCGGCCAGCGCAATCGTTTCATCATCCACGCTGGTGAGCACTAGAATGGGCGTCTTGGACACACGCGCGCGCAGGCGCAGAAAAGTCTCGAGGCCGTGGCTCTCCGGCAGATTCAAATCCAGCACGACCAGATCGAAGGGCGCGCTGCTCAACTGGACGTCGGCATCCGCCAGCGTCTCCGCCTGCCGGAGCGCGAATTGTTCCCCGGCGACGCTGCGCAACCCGGCGCGCAAGTACTCGACGTACGCCGCGTCGTCTTCCACGACCAGCACGTTGATGGGTTGATATTCCATAACTCCCGACGTTTGCACTGCCCGGTCTCGCCACAACCGATGCTCGCTTCACTAACTCAAACGGCCCGCCAAGTGAATCACCAATTTGCGCCGCTTCGTTCGGACTCCAGAAACGTCGCGCGCTACGGTTCCAACACGGCGCGATAAAACCGCTGCGCGACGCCCGTCGTCGTGTCATCGATCACATCGAACTGAAAGCCGGCACTCGGCACCGTGCTGGAACTGAGCTTGTTCCACTGCAAAAGATTCAACGACGATTGGATTGTGACGCGCGTGCCGCCGCTGCCAGTCACGCGAAATTGCAGCCGGCCGTCGGGCAGCCGAAGGACGGACGCGGGAACCAGACTGACTTGTCCATTTCCTGGTGGCGATGAGTTGCCTGTGTCGAACACCGCCAGGGAAGGCCGCGCGCGATCGTTGATGCCTTGAAAATCACCGCCCGCAAAAACCGCCCCGCTCGTCACCGCCAACGCAAGCACGGAAGTTTCGACATCGCCGTTGATCGCTGGATTCCAAGGTAGCGGAGCGCCGGTCGCCAAATCGAGAATCGCCAGTCCGCCACGCGGTTGGCCCGTAACGCTCAGAAAATTTCCCCCGAGATAAAGGGTTTCGCCCACCAGCGACATCGTGGCCACCGCGCCGTCGGGATCGGGCGTCCACAACAGCGGCTTGCCCGACGCGGCACTGATCGCCGCGAGGTTTTTGCGCGCCTGCACTCCCACGCGCGTAAAATTGCCCGCGACGTAAATTGTGCCGCCCTTCACGGCGAGCGACGTGACCGCCCCGTCGAGATTGGGATTCCACGAAGTCAACTGCCCGCTCGCCAGATCGATGGCGGCGGCGTTGTTGCGCACCTGGCCATTCACGCTGGAAAAATTGCCGGCGAAATAGAGCGTATTGCCGGCGACGGCGAGCGTGTTTACCTCGCTCGAAGTCTCCGCTCCGCTTACCGATGCGTTCCAGGCTGTCGGTTCCCCCGTGTCCAAATCCAGCGCGACGAGTCGAGCATGCGGCTGGCTGCCGACCTGGGTGAAGCCGCCGCCCGCCAGCAGGTTCGTGCCGGCCAGCGCGAGCGCATTGACGGTGCCATTGGCGTCGGGATTCCAATTCGTGATGGCGGCACCCGTGGCCACGTCGATGGCTGCAAGCCGGCTCCGACTGGCACCGCCAATGCGGACGAAATTCCCGCCCGCAAAAATCGTGCGCCCGGAAACCAGCATTGCGAGAATGTTGCTGTTCGCGCCCGGATTCCATGGCGTCGCGATGCCCGTCACGGGATCAAATGCCGCCAGATTGGTCCGCGTCTGGCCCCCCACGCTGTTGAAACTCCCGCCGGCAAAAATCTTGTTCCCCGCTTTGGCCAGCATAAAAACGGGGCCGTCCGCGTTCGGATCCCACGCGGTGGCGACGCCGTTGGTGGCGTTCACCGCCACGAGGCGGTTGTGTGGCTGGCGGTTGAGGCGCGTAAAATCCCCGCCGACAAAAAGCGTATCACCATCGAGCACGAGCGAGCGCACGGCAAAACTGTTGAAACCGAAATCTGAATTGGCCGTCGGCCGGAAGCTCGTGATGACACGACCCGTCGCAATGTCCAGCGCGGCGAGGCCGATCACCTGCAAGTTGGCGACGCCAAAAAAATTTCCCCCCACAAAAATATTCGTGCGTCCCACGGCGATCGCATACACGCCCGGTTCCGCGCCAAACGCATTCAAGTTCGCCTTCCAATCCCACAGCGCGCCGGTGGTGGGATCGAGGGCTGCGATGCGCGTGCGGGTCGTCCCGTTCACGGACGTAAATGCGCCGCCGACATAAACATTCGTGCCGGCGACCGCCAGCGCCCAGACGTTGCTGTTGGCCGTGGGCGTCCAGTTGGCCAGTTGTCCGCTCGCGACATCGAACGCGGCCAGACGCCCGCGCGCCTGACCGCCGATTTGGGAAAAATTCCCTCCGGCATAAAGTGTGTTGCCTCCGAGCGTCAGCGCATAGACCGCGCCGTCGGCATTGGCGTTCCACGGCAGCAACTGCCCGGTGCGCGCGTCCACTGCGGCGGCATTCGTTCGCGATTGACCGGCGACGGAATCAAAAATGCCGCCGATGAAAAGCGTTGTGCCATTCAACGCCAGCGCCCGCACACTGGCTTCAGCGACGCCCGTTACGGGCGGCACCCAGTTTGTATCCAGTGTGTTGTCTGCCCGCAGGTGCGCCAGATTTGCGACCGCTTGATCGTTGACCGCAGTGATTTGGCCACCGACGAACCAGCCGCCGCTGCCATCGGAAACTGCGGCGCGCACCGTGCCTGTTATCCTTGGATAATTCGTTGCCGCCTGCCCCGTGTCGAGATCCAGTGGCACGCCGCCGCCGGTGAGCGGCCCGGTATGCGCGAACGCGCCGCCGACGTAAACCACGCCGCCGGTTTCGACGACCGATTGCACGACGCCATCGGTAATCCAGAAACTCTCGCGCGGAGCGACCGACGGCTGGCCAAATAAAAATGCCGCCGGCACCCAGACCGCGATGGCGGCAAGGTAAAAAATTTTGCGGCGAAGCAGAAACACGGCGTTCATGGAGCGGAAAAGTTTGGCAACTGAATTCTGGAAAACAAATTAGAACTCAAGCGCCCGCCGTGCTGGAAAGTCTGTCATCGCCCTTCTTGTAGGGCGCGAACGGCGAAAACTCAAACCAAAAAAAACTGGACCAACAAAGCTGGACACCAGACGTGGCCCGCCAAGTCGCCGACTGAACAGCAAGCGGCACGCAATGTTTACGACAAGCATCCGGCTTTTGCGCACGCGGTTCTGAACATCCCGCCGCTGGCCGGGCGATTTTCGCCGGTCCCTTTGCGATCCGTTGGCTCTCAGTCGAAAAATCTTGGCAGGCAAGGGTTGACGTTGTTCTACTCACTCCATCAAAACACAACCTCCAAGACCGGGCCGCTTGAGAATCGTCTGGCTTCTTGTTGCGATTGCTTGCCTCGGTTTTGTCAGCGCCAGAGCCCAAAACCGCGTCCTCGAACTCGACGGCAAGGACAGCTACGTCGAACTGCCTCCCAATATCTTCAACGGCCTCGATGAAGCGACTGTGGAAGGATGGATGAAGTGGCAAAGTCTGGAGTATTATTCGCGCTTTTTCGATCTTGGCACGAACTGGCAAACGATGGCCGTCACGATTTCCGGTTCAACGACGCAGCTCGATTTCGAGCTATGGGCACCCGCCAACTTCCAGCACATTGTTCGGGCTCCCAGCATGGTGCGTCCCGGTGAATGGTGTCACATTGCGGCGGTTTCTGGCAAAGGCGGCATGAAGCTTTATGTGAATGGCACGCTCGTGGGGGAAAATCCGTTCGCGGGCAGCTTCTCAGGCATCGGCAATGGCGCGCGGAATTACCTGGGCCGAAACAACTGGAAAGAACGCCTGTCGGCAGTGGGCGATTTGCACGGCCAGATGGACGAAGTGCGCGTGTGGCGGACGGCGCGCACCGTGGCGCAAATCCGCGACAACATGTTCAAAAGCCTGACCGGCCAGGAGGAGGGCTTGGCGGGGCTTTGGAATTTTGAAGACGGCTCGGCCAACGACGCTTCACCAGCGGCGCACCACGGGAAGTTGATGGGCCAGGCCAAAGTGGTCGAAGCCACGCTGCCTTCGGCAAACGCTGTGGTTCCCTGGTCGCGGCTGCTCTTGCAAGTCACGGATGCCGCCGACGCGCCGTTGCCATACGTGAGTGTCCGCGCCGAGGTGAATGGAACGGAAGTCGGACGCGCGACCAGCGATGCGCAAGGCCGCGAGCTGCTCACCGTGTGGACGACTGCGCCCGCTGTGGATCTGGTCGTCACTGGCTCGAACGACCTCGGCGGCTGGCAGTTTTCCGTGCCGATTGCACCCTACACCGAACGCACCAACGTATGGAAGCTGAGGCAAGCCACTCATATTGGCGGACGGGCGGTGGCACTGGACGGCAAGACACCCCATGCCAGCCTCGTGGTCGAGTTGGTCGAGCCGGAGGAATCATCGTCTGGTACGATCGTCACCGACAGGAGCGCGGATGCCTTCATCCGCGCCGCCAATTCGACCGGCTCACCTCGTGCGGATGTGGGCATCCGCGCTCTTGCTGTAACGAATCGCGTGCTGCGGTTGGATGGGACGAACAGCTTTGTTGAAGTGCCGTTGAATCCTCC
Organism: Verrucomicrobiota bacterium; assembly: GCA_016195385.1. Taxonomy (GTDB): domain Bacteria; phylum Verrucomicrobiota; class Verrucomicrobiia; order Limisphaerales; family JACPZS01; genus JACPZS01. Next base: position 17,698 of record JACPZS010000025.1, on the reverse strand, counting down.
GGACGAATTCAAAGACGTGACAGTGGAAGGCTGGGTGAAATGGGAAAGCTTTGGCAATGGCACGGGATTTTTTGATTTTGGGTACAACCAAGGACAACTGAACGTCGCGAGCGGATATACCAACGGCACTCTAATTATGTCGGTCCGGGACATGGCAATAATCAACGTCCCTGATGCACTTCGCACCCACGGCTGGTGCCATCTTGCCGCAGTTGCAGACACCACCGGAATGCGTCTTTATCTCAACGGTCGATTGGTAGGCACCAATGCCTACGCGGGATCTGTTTTCGGCCGGGAAGTGACCCGACACGTGTTCTTTGGCAGGTCGTTGAACCCAAATGCGGGAGAATTCCTCCACGGCGAAATGGGTGAAGTACGCTTGTGGAAAACAGCGCGCACCGCGGAACAAATCCTCGGGAACATGACAGCCAAACTCACCGGTCGCGAACCGGGCCTGCTGGGTCTATGGAATTTCGACGATCCCACGAATCCAGGAAGGGATTCCTCGACGAACGGACTCCATGGAAAACTCATGGGCCAGGCCATGGTCACAAACGCGACGTTGCCGGGCGTGGTGGTGTTTGGAAACATCAGCGACGCCTCTGGCAAACCGCTGGCGAACGCGGGTGTCGATGTCCACCAGCCAGGCCAATCAGATCGGCGCATCCCCGCCAACTCTGCCGGCGAGTATGTCTTCACGATTACTTCCACCGCGCGTTGCGACTTGTTTGTGTCCAATCGCGAATTGTCCGCCTACCGCCTCGGCTTCCAACCCACCGCCGAGCCACAACAACGCCTCGACTGGACGCTGGCTGATCCGGAGAAGACGCCCGTGGTGTTGGGGAGCGGCGGAGCGCGGGCGGTCCCCGCCCGCAGCGGCACCGACAGCATCGCGACTCAGGACAATTCCAAGCCTCCTTCCGCGCCCGTGGCTGCTGCGACCGGGGACCGGTCGCGCTCCGTTTTTTTCCCCGCCGGCACGGTCGTGGCCACGGTGCTCACGGACGAGCAGGGCAATTTCAAATTCCCCAACGTGAAGCCGGGCGCGTATCAGGTGCGCGCGCAGATTCCCGGCGGACGCGCGTGGTTGGAAGCGGGACGGATTCTTTACGCCAATCCCGATCCAACGGACCTCGAACGCACACGTCTGATGACTCTCGATTTCCAACTCGCGCCGTTCCGTAAAATGCAGGCGCGCAGATACAGTGTGCTGCAAGGCTTGCCAGAGAATTTTGTGTTCCAAATTTGTTTCGCCGCCGATGGCGCGGCCTGGCTCGGAACCGGCGGGGGGCTGGCCCGGTTTGACGGGAGCGAGTTTTTGACCCTGTCGCGGCAGGACGGCCTGCCCGGCAATACAATCTTTGCAGTGGAGCAGGACACTGACGGATCGATGTGGCTCGGGACGGATCGCGGCTTGGCCCGTTATGTTCCCGTAAAAGGGGATGATCGGGGCCGGATTACGGCAGAGGATACATCGGGTACCAATGTCGTCGCGTGGGAGATACGCCGAGCGCCGAACAACGTATTGTGGGTGCGGACACAAAAGGACTTGAGACGTTACGACATCGCGGCAGGACGTTCCGGTCTTAAGAATCCGGTCGTGTTTGAGAAACCTTGGGCGAGCGAGAGAATGGCTCGTGCCGTGCGGATGGCGGCGGCTCCGGATGGGCGTCTCTGGCTAACGGGTCCGGGAGCGGGTTTGATGCGCTTCGAGGGCACGAACATGGTGCGATTCACCCCGTCGGAAGGCTTGCTCTCGACCAACACCGGCGGCGTGACCATCGCACCGGATGGTGCCGTCTGGTTTGCCGACGGTACATCCGCCATCACCCGCTTCGACGGCACGAATTTTATCCACTACGCCGAACGTCAGGGCGCACCCAGCGGTGAGTTTTTCACGTTGCATGCCGCGCCGGACGGCGCCATCTGGGTGGGGGCCGCCTCCCTGTTGGGGGCCGGATGGCGCGCCTCTCTCTCCCGTTTCGATGGGAAAAGCTTCGTTCACTTCGGGGCCGCCGACGAAGTGCCACAAGGCTTTATCCACGACATCAAGACCCGTCCCGATGGCACCTTGTGGACCGCGTCGCACGTGGGTCTGTTTCGGTTTGAGGAAAACACCTTCAAGCAGATCACACCTGCGGACGGTTTGCCGTCCTACGTGCAGGAGGGCGTGACTACTCTGGCCGATGCCGACCTTGGCCTGTGGATGAACGCCGGGACCAATGGACTCGCGCGCTACGATGGGAAGCATTTCAAGGTGTTCTATGATTCTCAATTTCTGCCCGACGGACGTGTCCTCGAAATCGCCCAGGCAGCCGACGGCTCGTTCTGGCTGGCGACCAGCAATGGCGTCGCGCGCTTCGATGGAAAACAGTTCCTCCCTTCCATCACCAACATTGGGCCGGCCAGCGCGAGCGTAGTCAGAGCCGTCGCCGCCGCGCCGGATGGCAGTATGTGGGTCGGCACGGATGGACGGGACGAGCGACAGCGCGGGCTGGCTCGCTTTGTGGGGATGGAGTTGAAACAGTGGTTCGGAGCCAATGCCGGCTGGGGCAACAACATCCTTCGGCCCATTCGTTTCGTTCCCAAGCCGGCCGGTTCGCTCACCTCGGCCTCTCCGCCTGGCGATGCCGGGCTGCCGTACGCAGTGTGGATTTACTCGGGCGCTCAGACTTTATCGCGTTACGACGGACTCCAGTGGACCCATTTTACCGAGCACGACGGAGTACCTCAACGGCGCGGCGGAGGCGGGCTTGAAATCGGTTCGGCAGGCGAGCCGTGGTCAGCCAATGATGTCGGTGGCCTGTGGCGATTCGATGGACAAAGATTCACGCCCGTTCTGGGAGAGGGCTACGGCAAAGCCCCGAATTGGGTTTACGAGATTCGGCGCGATGCGGATGGTGTGTGTTGGATTGGCACCATCAACGGCGTGACCCGTTATGACGGAATCGCGTGGTCTCCGCTCGACGAGTCGGAGGGGCTGCCAGCGGGCATCGCCTCCGGCGTGAGGCAAGACCGTGCCGGCTCCATCTGGATTCGTTCGCAAGGCGCCATCATCACTCGCTACCGTCCCGTCCGGACCACGAACGCGCCGCCGAGCGTGGCCGTCCAACTCGACCAGCTCTACTCCGATCCGAGCGTCCTGCCCAAGATCATCACGGGCCGCCTCGTCTCGTTCCGGTGCAGCGTGGTGGATTTTCGCACGCGGCCCGAGCGTCGCCTTTTCCGCTACTCCGTGACCGCGGGTCACCGCGACGAGCCACCTGCGAAGCTGGATCCGGTCTGGCAGCCCCCGGTGCATGACTCGCAACTCCAGTGGCACACCAACCAGGCCGGCGCGTACACGTTTTTTGCCCAGGCCATTGATCGCGATCTGAATTATTCCACGCCCGCTGCCGTGCATTTCGAGCTCGTGCCGCCGTGGTTTGCCAACGCGTTCATCATGGTGCCGTCGGGCGGCGCGTTGCTGGGTTTGGTGGGCTGGGCGTTCGTGGCGCGGTCGCTGGTCGTCCGGCGCAAGCGCGAGGCGGAGGAGCTGCGGGAGGAGATGTATAACCGCGATCGCGAGGCGCGGGCCCGGCTGGAGAAGGAGGTCGGGGAACGCGAACAGGCGCAGGAATATTTTCAGTCATTGGTGGAGAACGTGCCCGTGATGGTCTATCGGAGGGATCTCCAAGGGCGGAATACCTTCATCAACCGGCTCGGCAGCGAGTTCTTTGTAAAATTATTGGGCCCGCGCGTGAAAGAGGCCAGTGCCGTCGGCCAAGGTTACGATGCGTATGACGGTATTCTGACGCCCCAGGAGATTGCCAGAACCAAAGAAGTCGATCAAGAGGTGATCCGAACGGGACGGCTCATCGAGCACGAATTCAAGTTCGAGCGGAGGGACGGCCCTCCCATCTGGCTCCATTTCATCCGCACGCCGGTTCTTGCCCCCGACGGTCGTGTTACGGGCGTGCAAATTGTGGCCTGGGATGTCTCCAAGGAGAAGGAGGCCGCCGAGAACTTGAAGCAAGCCAAAGACGCCGCCGAGTCCGCCAACGCGGCCAAAAGCGAGTTCCTCGCGAACATGTCGCACGAGATCCGCACTCCGATGAACGCGATCCTCGGCTTTTCCGAATTGCTGCGCACGCAGATGGCGGCGTCGAAGGACCGCAATTATCTCGACGCGATTTCGTCGAGCGGACGCACCTTGCTCACGCTCATCAACGACATCCTCGACTTGTCCAAAATCGAAGCCGGCAAGCTGGAGTTGCAGTACGAGCCAGTCTGCGTGGCGCGGTTGGTCGATGAGATTCAAAAACTTTTTTCGATCAAGGCCGGCGAGAAAGGGATCAAACTGTTGGCGGAGATTGATCCCAAGTTGCCGCGCGGCTTGATGCTGGATGAGGTGCGCTTGCGCCAGGTGCTCTTCAATGTGGTCGGCAACGCGCTGAAGTTTACGGAGAAGGGGCACGTGAAGATCCGGGCTTGGGCGGAGTATGGCGCAGCGGGGAGCGCGGGGGAAACATCCGTCGCTCGCCCTCACCCCGGCCCTCTCCCCCGGGGAGAGGGTGAAACTTCGGCCGCGCTCGATCATCTCAACGCACCCCGAGCAAGCGATGCGCAGACGACTGCTCTCCCTCTCCTTGGGGAGAGGGCCGGGGTGAGGGAGAACCAGACGACGGGTTGCACCGGTGCTGGTGATAATCGCGACGAACCCGACGAGACGCGCATCAACCTCATCCTCGAAATCTCGGACACCGGCATCGGGATTCCGAAGACGCAGCAGGAGCACATCTTCGGCGCGTTTTCGCAAGTGGCGGGCCAGAGCACGCGCAAGTTCGGCGGCACGGGCCTGGGACTCACGATCACGAAGCGGCTCACCGAGATGATGCACGGCGTCATCACGGTGTCGAGCGAACCAGGGCAGGGGAGCGCCTTCCGCTTCGAGTTTCCGAACGTGGCGATCACGGAGCTGGCGGAGTCCGACGCCGTGGCGACGGGGGGCGAAGGGGATTTCACGCAATTTGCGCCGGCGACGATTCTCGTGGCCGATGACGTGGCGCTGAATCGCGCATTGCTCACCGGATATTTTGAAGGCACGGGGCACAAAGTTTTTCTGGCAACAAACGGACTCGAGGCGCTGGAGCAAGCGGAGAAGCATCGCCCGGACGTGATCCTCATGGACATGCGGATGCCGGAACTGGACGGCCACGAGACAACCAAGCGATTGAAGGCGAATTCAGCGTTGAAGCACATCCCGGTGATTGCCGTGACGGCGTCGTCGTTCCGCGAAGAAGAAGCGAAGGCGCGGAAAATTTGCGATGGCTTCATCCGCAAACCGTTCAACCGCGCCGAACTGATCGCGGAGTTGAAACGATTCTTAAAACCAGCCCAGCCGATAACGGTCGAGCCGACAGCGGTGAGCAACGCTCCTCATGCCTCTCCGCTCCCAATTTCGCTGGAGGCTGTCGCGAGACGTCCCGAATTGCTCGCCCGGTTGCGCGACGAAGAGCAGCGCGTCTGGCCCGGCCTCTGCAAGCGCAAGGCGATGGATGAGATTGAGCAGTTTGCCCGTCGCCTGAAAGATTGGGCGGACGCCGGCGAATGGTCCGCCTTGCGCGCCTATGCCGCAACCCTCGATCAACAAGTCCAGGAATTCGATTTGGATCGCTTGCCGAAAACATTGCAGAGTTTTCCTGCCATCATCAGTTCCTTGTCGTGAACCCATCCTCCTCCATTCCGCGTTCAAATGTGCTCATCGTCGATGACATCACGAAAAACTTGCAAGTGGTCGGTACGATCCTGCGCCAGGCTGGCTACGCGGTGACGCCGGCGACGAGCGGCGCGGAAGCGTTGGAAGGCGTGCGCGAGCAGTTGCCCGATCTCATCCTGCTCGATCTGATGATGCCGGAGATGGATGGTTTGGAAGTGTGTCGCCGGCTCAAGGCCGAGGCCGCGACGCGACAGATTCCAGTGATTTTTCTCACCGCGAGCAACGAGATGGAGCACTTGGTCCGGGGCTTTGAAGTGGGCGCGGTCGATTACGTCACGAAGCCATTCAATCCACCGGAGCTGCTGGCGCGCGTGCGGACGCATCTGGAATTGAAACATGCCCGGCAGCGATTGCGCGAGATGAACGACGAAAAGAACGAGTTCATGGGCATCGCCGCGCACGACCTGCGCAGCCCACTCAACGCTGTCAAAGGTTATTCCGAAATGGTGTTGGAGGACACCGCGCTCGGCGCGGAAAACGCGGAGCTGGTTCATAAAATTCACGAAGCCGCCGCGCGCATGGCGGAGATGGTGCAGAATCTTCTCGACGCGAATCGCATCGAGCGCGGGGAGATGAAACTGAACCTGGCCGTGACCGATCTCGCGGACGTGCTGGCGGCGGTCACGGAAACGCACCGGCCGCGTGCGACGGCCAAGCAACAAACCATTCGGCTCGAGAATGAAAGCGCGCCCGTTCCGGTGATGGTCGATCCGACGGTGGTGGTTCAGGTGCTGGAAAACCTTGTCTCGAACGCGGTGAAGTATTCGCCGCCGGGGAAGAATATTTTCGTGCGCCTGAAGAAGTTGCCGCAGGCCGTTCGGTGCGAGGTGCAGGACGAAGGCCCAGGCTTGAGCGCGGAAGACCAGAAGAAACTCTTTGGCAAGTTCGCGCGCTTGAGCGCCAAGCCCACTGGCGGGGAACACGCCACCGGCCTGGGCTTGTCCATCGTCAAGAAAATGGTTGAAGCGATGAGCGGCAAAGTGTGGTGCGAGAGTGAACTCGGTTGCGGCGCGACGTTCATCGTGGAGTTCCCTGCGCGAGTGATGTGAAGCCATGAAACAAGACTGCACTATGGTGGCAGCGCTTCCTTGTCGCCGCGCACGCAGTGAACAATTTTGAAAAGCGGAGCAGAATTGAAATTGGCCAAATGACGTGCAATTGACATGCTGTTGCAAATCTTATGAATCCATTGCCTTGTTTCCGCCCATCTGGCAAATACGCGGATCGAGTCAGCAGCCGTGCTGCTGTTGCCGTTGGGTTGGGGCTTCTGATTTGGGCCGTCGTTTTCGCGCCGGTTGGTTGGGCCGCCGATGCCGGCTGGCTTGCCAAACCTGGATTGTTCAAAGCCCTCACGGAGCCGCCGTGCTCGTACTGCTCCACGCAGGATCGTAAAAATATAGTTCGACCTGATGATCGCGTGGTCGCCTGGCTGCGCGGCGCGCACAACGGTGGCGCGGCGCCGTTGCGTTTGTTCCTCGCCGGGCCGCGAGTGCTCAATGACACGTACGGCTTGTTCTTCTTTGACGCAGATGGCGATTACGTCAGCGTTTTTCAAAAAGATTACGGTTACGAGTTCCACGGCTGGCGGCGCGGCGTGATGGTCGTGCGTGGGAAGGATGGAACTTTGTGGTCCGCGCTAACGGGCCGCGGGCTTGAAGGTCCGCAGGAGGGCAAACAGCTCGAGCGCGTGCCGGCCACGACGATGACGTGGTCGCACTGGCTCATGCTGCATCCAGAATCGACAGCGTATGACTTGTTCGACGGGAAACGATACGCGTCCGCCGAAATCCCGACCGAGTTGAGCGAGGGAGCGAAGCAAACAATGGGTCAGGTGGATTCGCGTCTGCAGCCGCTCGCGCCCGTGATGGGGGTGTGGGTGGGGCAACACGCGAAGGCGTTTCCGCTGGATATATCCAAGGCACGCGATTGTTTCACTGACACGATGGGAGGACAACCAATGGCCGTGTTCTGGTACGGCGCCACGCGAAGCGCAGTCGCGTTCTCAGCGCGACTGGACGGCCGGACGCTCACGTTCTACGCGGATGACATTTCGCCCGAAACCGCGCCGTTCAAAGATCACGAAACCGGCACGCGCTGGACGCTGGCGGGCCGTGGCGTGGACGGCCCGTTGAAAGGCCGCGAGTTGACGTGGATTAACAGCGTGCCGTGTCGCTGGTACGCCTGGGCTGCGGAAAACCCGCGCACGGAAATTTTTACGCCCAAGCCCGGATCGGAGAACAAGCAATGAGCGCGGCCATTATTCGGAGGCAAATTCAAAGCGCTGCGAGTGTGGTGCGAATTTTGAGCCGCTTCGTCGTCGCGCTCGCTTGTGCGCTGACTCTCTTGCCGAATGTTCTTGCGGCAGCGGAAGCTCCGGCGCTCAAGGGCGCGCTCCTCATTCCGGCTCAGGCCACGAAAGCCGAAATGGCTTCGCTCGCCGCGCAGAGTTTCAACGCCGTGGTCCTCTTGCTGGAGGATTCGGTTTCGCCGCGCGCCGTGCGCGCAGCCGCCGCTCGTGCCCGGCGCGCAAAGCTTCAACTCTTTTACTGGATCGAGATTGGGCGAAATCCGTCGCTGGCCGACGCACATCCTGAATTGATGGCCAGCTTGCAAACGCATCCCGAGTGGCGGCGACGTTTTCCAAGTTTCCCCGCGCCCACCACCAATCAAGTCGTGAAGAATTATCCGTGGGTCCCGGTCCTGTACGCGGAGTCGTTTCCACTTCATTTGCAGCGAGTGGAAAAATTGCTCCGTGGTCTGCCGAAACCGTCTGGAGTTTTCCTCAACGACTTGCAAGGTCCTCCCAGCGCGTGCGGTTGCGGCAATGATTTCTGCCGCTGGACCACCGACTACGGCCCGCTCAAGACGGCGCAACGACTTGGCGACGACGCGGCGGCAAAATTTGTCGCGGCGGTCGGTAAACTCGTGCCGGGTGCGAGGATCATTCCCATCTGGACGACGGAATGCGCGGAGCACGACCGGGAAGTTGCCTGCGGCAGGGTCAGTTGCTTCACCGGCAAATGCTGGCCCGAATACAACGCGCAGCTTCAACCCGTGGCCAAGGAGTCTGAGTGGATCGGCGTGCGGCTCCCGTTGTCTGATTTTTCCGCTGCCGAATCGCGAAGTGGCGCTCCCGGTGAATGGCAGTCGGCGGCGCTGCGATCGTTTAGCGACCTGCTGCCGCAACGTGGAGGGCACGCAGTTTCCTCGAAACGGCTCGTCTCGATAGTCCAAGGCTGGGAAGTAACTGCGGCGGACGTTGAAACGCAACTGCGTCGAAGCGCAGCCGCAGGGGTTGGCGGGATTGTTGTAGCGTTCACTGCGATAGAGCAGGGCTGGCAGCCAAAGCTGTTTACGCTGCCGGCAAACATTTCGGTTCCTGCAGACGCCCGGCATCGGGCACATTAAGCGGGCATGAGTTTGCGCATTAAAATCTGCGGCGTCACGAACCTCGACGATGCCCGTGCCGCTGCGGATGCGGGCGCGGATGCCATCGGCTTCATGTTTTATGAGTCAAGTTCAAGGAATGTTTCGCTCGCCGTGGCTGCCGCCATCGCGTCGAACCTGCCGCCGTTTGTCTGTGTCGTGGGAGTGTTCATCGATCCCACGGAGTCATTCGTCCGCCGCGCTGCCGTCGAATGCAATTTGGGCGCGCTGCAATTTCATGGCGAGGAGCCGCCGGAATTCTGCGCGCGCTTTTCGGATACGAAAATCATCAAGGCCATCCGCGTGAAGGATGCCGAATCGCTGCGCATTCTGCCCAACTATGCAACGTCCGCGTGGTTGCTGGATAGCTTCGTCGCTGGGCAACTCGGCGGCACTGGCGAAAAATTCAATTGGGATCTCGCGCTCGAAGCGAAGTCTTTCGGCAAGCCCATCATTCTGGCCGGCGGTTTGACGGCGGCGAACGTCGGCGACGCCGTGCGCCGGGTGCGGCCGTATGCCGTCGATGTTTCAAGCGGCGTAGAAACGGCTCCGGGAAAAAAGGACCGGCGCAAGATTGCCGAGTTCATTGCGGCCGCGCGCTGTTGAAACTGACGCGGCGAATAATTTGCGGAGTTGAAAGTTGAGCGCTTGACCGTAATCTGCGTCGCGTGATGGCCGGCAAGTGCTTCCTGCTGCAATTTTCTGAAGACAACGTGCGCTTCGCTCGTGCCAAAGTTTTTCACAAACCGCGATGACTTTTGCTGTACTCTTATTTGACTGGCAAGACTGGCTATCCCGGCCCTGGCTCTGGCCGCTCCTCGCGTTTCAGATTTGGATGCTCGTGGACGCGATTCGCCGGGAGGAATGGGTGTGGGCCGCGTTCATATTCTTTTTCCCGGTGCTGAATGCGTTGCTCTACTATTTCATGGTTTATCGCGCCGCGCCGTCGGCCACGGCCGGTTTTGAACTGCCCGGCGCGCATCAACGCCAACGCATCAAAGAGCTTGAAGCGCAGATTCATCACCTCGACAAGGCGCATCACCATTGCCAGCTCGGCGACATTTATTTTCAACAAGGAAAATTGCCGAAAGCTGAAACGTGCTACCGCGCGTCGCTGGAGCGCGACCCGACTGACATCGACGCGCGCGCGCACCTGGGTCAATGCCTCGCGCGCCTCAAGCGACCCGCCGAAGCCCGGCCGTTGCTTGCCCAGGTTTGCGCGGAAGATCCGAATCACGATTACGGCCACACGTTGATGGCTTTCGCCGAGACGCTGGCCGAACTGGGCGAACGCGACGAGGCCATTCTCACATGGCAGCGCGTGTTGGAAGGTCACGCGTATGCGCGCGCGCGTGTGCAATTGGCCGAGCTTTATTTGCAACGCGGCGAATTTGATCCAGCCCGGACGGAGTTGAAGGAAGTTCTCGAAGACAGCGCTCATGCGCCCAAGTTCGATCGCAAACGGGACAAACCGTGGATTCGCCGTGCGCAGGCTTTGATGAGCCGCGTTTGAATCAGGCTGGAAGCGCTGTGCCTCAATCGGCGGAGACCTTTTTCCTTTCGCCTTCGGTGTGGCTGCAACATGCTCTCCACCATGTCTGGACTAATCGCCATCGTCGGTCGCCCCAATGTCGGAAAATCCGCGCTGTTTAATCGCATCGTCGGCAAGCGCATCGCCATTGTACATGACCAGCCGGGCGTCACACGCGATCGCGTGAGCGCGGAAGCGGAGTGGCATGGACGCCCGTTTACGATTGTCGATACCGGTGGGATCGGTTTGTTGCGCGGAGAGAAAGCGCCGGATGTGATCACCCAGGCGGCATTGGAACAGGTGGAACTTGCCATCGAAGCGGCGAGTGTGATCATCCTTGTGGTGAACGTGCAGGAGGGTGTGGTGCCGCTGGATCGCGAGGTAGCCCAACGCCTGCGCCAATGCGGCAAACCGGTGCTCGTCGCGGTAAACAAAGTGGACACGTTTCGGGCCGAAACAACCATGGACGAATTTGCGGAACTCGGGTTCGAGAAAATTTTTCCGGTCACGGCAATTCATGGCGTCGGCATTGATATGTTGATGGACACAGCGCTCACATTTTTGCCGAAGCTCGCGCCAACGGTTTCAATTCAAGCGGACACTCCCCTCGACGCTGAGACGGAAAAAACTGGAACGGAGCCGTCAGTAGAAGCGCGCGGCCCGCTCAAACTCGCGGTCGTGGGACGTCCGAATGTTGGCAAATCCTCTCTCATCAACGCGTTTACGCAGTCCGAACGAGTGATCGTGAGTCCCATTCCTGGCACTACTCGCGATGCCGTCGATGTGCCGTTCGAGGTTGAGACCGAAGGCGTTCGGCAGCAGTATCTGCTCATCGATACTGCGGGTGTTCGCAAGGCTCGCCGAGTCGAAGATTCGATTGAGTTCTTCAGTGTGAAACGCACCGAGGAAGCAATCGATCGCTGCGATATCGTCATCTTCGTGCTGGATGCCGCCGCGGGAATTTTGGAGCAGGACAAAAAGATTGCGGACAAAATCATCGAAGCCCGGCGGGCGTGCATCGTGGTGGTAAACAAATGGGACTTGGTCGAGGAATCAGTTCGTCGCGCGCGCGAGGAAGAAATTGAAAAGCGGGCCGGCAAGCAAAACCGGGATGCGCGCCGCAAGACGTTGACGACGCTTGGGGAGTTCGGCCAATGGGTTCAGGAACGTTTGTTTTTCCTGGACTATGCGCCGGTCATTTTCACTTCGGCAGCCTCGGGTTTTCATTTGGACCGTCTGCTGGAGGCCGTTCGATTTGTCGCCGCGCAGTTGCAGCAGAAAATTTCGACGGGCTTGTTGAATCGCGTTTTGACGGACGCGATTGAGCGACGTCAGCCCGTCAGCGCCTCGGGCAACCGGCTTAAATTCTTCTACGCAACACAGGTTCGCCAGGCGCCGCCCACGTTTTTGTTGTTCGTCAATCGGGATGAATTGTTTTCCGAAACGTATATGAAGTATCTCGCCGGAGCGCTTCGCAAGGCGTTTGGTTATGAAGGCTGCCCGCTGGTACTCGTGCCGAAGCCGCGCCCCAAATCTGTCGCGTCGATTCGGTCGCGAAAATCGACCCACGAAAATAGCCGCCGAACACGGCGTTGAGCTTATTCACTGCGGCATTTTTGAGTTATTCACCATGGCCGAAAAAGACTGTTTTTCTTGACCTTTTTGGCTGACTTTTGATCCAACAACCGTTGAGTAACTTATTTTTAAAATTTTCTTGCAGCCCCAACATATAGTGCTAGCCTCAAAAGCATTCCCCCATAAATGGGGTTTTGATTGAGAACGACTACGAGTCGCGCGATCAAGAAGCGTGGAGAAGAGTTTGGGTTTTGTTTAGACAGAAGGGAACGGCAATAGCGAAATTTTTAGATACTTCAACCGACACAATATGATTGATGCCAGCGACCAGGTTCTCACCAGTAATTCCTCTTCCAAGCATCGTCGCCACGTGGCCCAGGTGGTCACCAAACGCGTCATTCCAATGTCCAGATCTGGCAAAAAATTATTGCACGTCGAACGCATCTTCAGTGATTCAAGAGTTGCTCCGTTTGATCAAGTCGAATGGGAGAAGCGCACGGCGGAAATCACCGACGACGGTGGCAAAGTCATTTTCAAACAAGAGCACGTCGAAGTTCCTAAGTTTTGGTCGGTGCTCGCGACGAAAGTGGTCGTCTCAAAATACTTTTACGGCGAACAAAACACGCCCGAGCGGGAAACCTCGGTTCGTCAATTGATCCATCGCGTTTGCCGGACGATCGCGGACTGGGGAATCAAGGACGGTTACTTCAACAAGGCAGAAGGCGAGATTTTTTTCGACGAACTTACTTGGCTCTGCGTCAACCAATACGGCGCGTTTAACTCGCCGGTCTGGTTCAACGTTGGCCTCTACCATCAGTACGGCGTGGGTAAGGATTCAGCCAAGGGCAACTGGTACTATAACCGCAAGACCAATATCGGCGAGCGCGCCAACACACAGTACGAATATCCTCAAGGCAGCGCATGCTTCATCCAGTCCGTCGATGACAACATGGAGGACATCATGCGGCTGGCTTACAGCGAGGCGATGCTCTTTAAATACGGTTCCGGCACCGGCACGGATTTGACGCCCATTCGCTCGGCGAAAGAAAAACTGAGCGGTGGTGGTCGGCCCAGCGGCCCGCTGTCGTTTCTCAAAGTTTACGATCAAGTCGCCAACGTCGTGAAATCCGGCGGCAAAACCCGCCGGGCCGCGAAGATGAACACGCTCCGCGATTGGCACGGCGACATCGAAGAATTCATCGACGCGAAGCAAAAGGAAGAAAAGAAGGCGTGGGCCTTGATCGAACAAGGCTACGACGGCTCCTACAACGGCGATGCTTACGGCAGCGTCATGTATCAGAACGAAAATCTTTCCGTACGCGCCAGCGATGGATTCATGCAGGCTGCCATGGACGGCAAAGAGTGGTGGACGCGTTCCATCACGAGCGGCAAGCCTCTGCAAAGAAAGGAAGCGCGCACGTTGCTCAACAAAATCGCCGAAGGCACATGGATCTGCGGCGATCCCGGAATGCAGTACGACGGCGCGATTCAGAAATGGCACACCTGCAAAGGCACCGAGCCGATTCACTCCACCAATCCGTGTTCGGAATATGTTTTCCTCAACAACACCGCTTGTAACCTGGCCTCCTTGAACTTGATGAAGTTCAAGCGTGAGGATGGGGTGTTTGACATCGAACGTTTCAAAGCTGCCGTGCGAGTTTTCATCACGGCGCAGGAGATCGTCGTGGATAACGCCAGCTATCCCACCAAACCCATCGCAGAAAACTCGCACATCTACCGCACGCTCGGCCTTGGTTACGCCAATCTCGGTTCGCTCATCATGAGCTACGGATTGGCCTATGATTCCGACCAAGGCCGGGCGCTGGCCGGTGCCATCACCGCGATCATGACCGGCCATGCCTACGAGCAATCCGCCGAAATCGCTTCGACGATGGGCGCGTTCAAAGGCTACCGCGACGCGCGCTGCGCGCATGTCTCCAAGCCGGTCGCCAAAGACAATGTCGATTCGATGCTTGGCGTCATTCAATTGCATCGCGACGCCGTCGAAACCATCCAGCCGAGCCGCGAATTCAATTATCTCAAGGACGAAGCCCGCAACTGCTGGAATCGCGCGCTCGCCAAAGGCCGGCAGCACGGCTACCGCAACGCGCAGGTCACCGTGCTCGCGCCCACCGGCACCATCGCTTTTCTCATGGACTGCGACACCACGGGCGTCGAACCCGACATCGCGCTCGTGAAATACAAACTGCTCGCCGGCGGCGGCATGTTGAAAATCGTCAACCGCACGGTGCCCGAGGCACTCACGCGACTCGATTATAGCGCGGCGGAATCCAAAAATATTGTCGCGCACATCGAAAAATTTGACACGATCGAAGACGTGGAAGACAACGGCACGACCATTCGCAGCGGTTTGAAGCCCGAGCACCTGGATGTTTTCGACTGCGCCTTCAAAGCCTTCCGCGGCAAGCGTAGCATCAGCTACATGGCTCACTTGAAGATGATGGGCGCGTCGCAGCCGTTCATCAGCGGCGCGATTTCCAAGACCGTCAACCTGCCAAACGAATGCAGCGTAGCTGACATAGTCGACGCCTATACGCAGGCGTGGAAGATGGGCTTAAAGTGTGTGGCAATTTATCGCGACGGCTCCAAGCGTTCGCAACCGCTCAACACCAAGCGGACCAACGAAGCCGGCGCGAAAGAGGACACCAGCCCTGCCGGGAAACGCGTTCAAGAACTCGAAATCGAAGTCAATCGCCTGCGCGAGCAAGCCGGCCAGCCATTGCGTCGGCGCCTTCCGGAAACGCGCACGGCCATCACGCACAAGTTCGACATCGCCGGGCACGAAGGTTATCTCACCGTCGGTTTGTTCGAGGACGGCCAGCCGGGCGAGTTGTTCATCACGATGGCCAAGGAAGGTTCCACCATCGGTGGCTTGATGGATAGCATTGGCACACTCACGAGCATGGCGCTCCAATACGGCGTGCCGCTGGACGCGCTCGCCAAGAAATTTGCGCACCAGCGCTTCGAGCCAAGCGGTTTCACGAAAAATCCGGAGATTCGCAACGCCGCATCGATCACTGACTACGTGTTTCGCTGGATGGCGATTCAATTTATCCCCGGCTATCGCGAAGCCAATTCACCGAATCGCAACCAGCCCGAATTGGCGATGCCCGGCCTGCTCGAAGAGGTCAAAAAAAAAATAAACAAACCGGTGCCTGAACTGCCGTTGTCGGACGAAACCGACGTGATTGCCTTGTCGCCTGTGCCGGCGGGACTCACTGGCAAATCTTACACCGAGCCGGGCACGAGCCTCGTCCGGGCGATCAACAATTTGAGTGACGCCATCGCGCACTTCCAGCAGGACGCCCCGACGTGCCCGAGTTGCGGGCACGTGGCCGTGCGCAATGGCGCCTGCTACAAATGCCTTAACTGCGGCGAAAGCCTCGGTTGTTCGTAAGTAGTATCCGTGTGTTGGGTCGGTGCAGGAACACAAGCCGTGGGAGCAATCTCACGGCTTGCTTCTTTTTGAGGCTTGAGCCACACGCTCCGGGGAACTTGCCGTTCGCCATGTCAATAGAACGAAGCTGCCGGTTCAAGTGAACGTGCTCAAGATCGTCCAGTCCTCGAGATCATGAAGACGCGCTTCTCAAAAGAACTTCGATCTCCTTTTGCATCATGCCTGGCCTTTTGGCCAGTAGGAAAGATGGCAGAGATCAGGTTCACTCGGCGCGCGCGGCCGAGTCCAAGGTCAATCGCTCGCCGGCACGAAGCACAGCGCAGCGTTGGCCCAGTCGCCGGCACTCGGCGACAAATTCATCCGGCGGGGCCGTGTTGAATTCAAACATCTCGTAGTGACACGGCACGACGAGTTTCGCGCCGATGTCATGGGCGAGTTGGGCGGCTTCACGTCCACATAAATTTCCGGCGACACGACGCTCCGGCGCACGGCCGTTGATAGGCAACAACGCGAGGTCGATGCCGGACGGTTTCAGTCGCGCCTCCATGCCGGCATAACGAATCGTGTCGCCGCTATGATAAATTTTCCACGGACCGATCTGAATCACGTAGCCGAGATACTTGCAGCGGCTGGCTTCGTCGCGATCAATTTGCTCGTGCGCGGCAGCGACGCCGGTAAATTGAAAATCGCCCACGCGAACGGTGTCGGCATCATCGAGACCGATGGGCCTGGCCGCATCAATTCCGAGTCGTTCGGCGACAAAACGGCGGTTCGCCTCCGGAATGATGAGTTGCAACGCTGGGTTCACATTGAGCAGCGGCACCAGCGTTTCCGCGTCGAGATGATCCGTGTGGTTGTGCGAGGACGTAACGAAGTCGATGAAGTCCAGCCGCTCCGGTGCAATCACGCGCTCGGTCATGCGCGTGTGTGGCTTGTCGGTGGCTGCGTACTTCTTCGTGAGCGAATCGGAGAGATACGGATCGAGCAGCAAGTGCCGGCCCTTCCATTGCACCAGAAAGCCGCTCTGACCGAGCCACCAGAGGTGCAGTTTGTTCGCGGCGAGTCGCGCGGCACCGACATCGGCAAGGAAAGTGTCGTCTTGAATAAGCGGTTTAATCATCGCGGCGATTATGCACGGACGAAACGCAGAAGAAACAGGTCTGAAACCAGACCTGTTTCCGTGTATGCGCCAAAAGTGAAGCCAGAATTTTGGGCTCGCCCGTATCATGACCTTTTGCCACGAGAGAAGAAACAATGTTCGATCCCGTTCCGATTCAGTGGTTGGAAGTGGGATGCCTCTTCGGAATTCGTAGAACCGCGCCGGAATAGCGAATGCCTTTGGTCGCCAAGATTTTCACTTGCGTCGCTCCTTTTGTAAACGCGGTCGGCCCGCTAGGCACCCAAACAATTTCCCGCTCAAATTTCGCCATTTTCTGGCCATCTCTGCTGAACCAACCTTTGAGCCAATCGAGTTTCTTTAGCACAGCGTTTATTTGACTGTCGCTAGCCGTATGAGTTTCAACCCAATAGACGAATTCTTCCTTGCGATTGGTATGCTGGTAAGCGATGGCAAAGTCCCAACGGTGTGCGTTCGGCTCATTTGGCTGCAAGGCCTTGTCCAGGTCCACGCTGCCACGCAACCGCCGCGTGTCTTCTGCTTTGATGTGAGTTTTGTCCTCAGCACGCAACGCACCCAGTCCGTCTCGCCACGCGCCCTCCAGATAAGGTGTCTGCGCGACCGCCTGCTCGAACGTCACGATTGCCCCTCCCGGTCTGCATTGGCCACCGCGCGTGCCACCGCTTCATTAGCGCGACCGCTGAATTCAGAAAGTCCGCCCCAGCCGCCTTCTCCCTCTTGTATCTGAATTTCCCTCTACCCTTGTCTGGCAGTAACGGCTTGGGAAGATGGGACTGTCCTGCCGCCTGCAGGCGGCAGGACAGTGGCGCGGACGAGTTCGTTACCCTCTGGCATTGGTCCGTGACCAAGTGC
>JACPZS010000052.1 GCA_016195385.1 Verrucomicrobiota bacterium | reverse complement strand
CTCCGGCATCTGGCAATCCATCAGCACGATGTCGTACGGAACTTTTTGCAAGGCGGCGAGGACTTCGAGACCGTTGCCTACCGCTTGCGCAGCGAAACCAAGCTTCTCCAATTGTTTAAGCGCGAGCTTTTGGTTGACACGATTGTCTTCCGCCAGCAGAACGCGCAGACTTTTCGGTTGCACTTCGGCGGGAAATTTCCCTGTGCCTGGTGCCGGAACTTCAACCGACAGCAATCCGGCCGCCGGTGCGGCCATGACGTTGGCGATGACGTCGAACAGGCGCGATTGTTTGATGGGCTTGACGACGCACGCCGCAATTCCCGCCTGCAACAAAACTTCCTGCTCGAGGCGATCACCCATCGACGTGAGCATGATGATGCGTGAACGCGGGATGGTGTCGTCCGCTTGGATTTGCTGCGCGAGTGTCAAGCCGTCCGTCTCCGGCATTTGCATGTCGAGAATAACGAGGTCAAAATTTTTTCCGGCGGCCGCGCCGGCTCGCAGCAGTGCCATTGCTTCGGCGGCGTTCGCCGCTTCTTCGCTGCGCATTTTCCAGGCGGCCAACTGGTGCCGCACAATCTGGCGGTTCGTCGCGTTGTCATCGACGATGAGCGCGAGCAGGCCGGGCAGTATGGTGCGTGGCGCTTGTTTGCTCGCCGCTCGCGTCGGTTCGGGTTGCTGTGGGAGTGTGGCCGTGAACCAAAATTTTGCGCCCTGGCCCTCCGTGCTTTCGACATGGATGGAGCCGTGCATCAACTCGACGAGTTGCTTGGCAATGGCCAGGCCCAGGCCCGTGCCGCCGTACTTGCGCGTTGTGGAGCCATCCGCCTGCGTGAACGCGTGAAACAAAGTCGGGATCGCTTTTGGCGGAATGCCGATGCCGGTGTCGCGCACAGTGAAACGAACGGTGATGCCATTTGCCTGCTCATGTTCGCGCTCGACTTCGACGATGACTTCGCCTTTCTCGGTGAACTTGACGGCGTTTCCAATCAGGTTGGTCAGGATTTGCCGCAGCCGGCCCGGGTCCCCTCGCACGTAGCGGGGCGCCTCTTCGTGGAACCAATCGGCCAGTTCGATTCCCTTGGCGTGCGCGCGTTCCGCGAGCAATTCCACGCTGCCTTCCACGACTTCACGCAGATCAAAATCAATGGTTTCCATCGTCAGCTTGCCGGCTTCGATTTTGGAGAAGTCCAGCAAGTCGTTGACGATCGTCAGTAAATTGTCGGCGCTATGGCGCACCGTTTCGGCATAGTCGCGTTGCTCGACATCCAACTCGGTGTCGATCAGCAGGCCGCTCATGCCGATGATGGCGTTCATTGGCGTGCGGATCTCATGGCTGACGTTGGCGAGGAATTCGGATTTCAGGCGCGTGGATTCGACGGCCGCATCGCGGGCTTTGGCCAGTTCTTCCTCCGCCCGTTTGAGCGCCGTGATGTCTTTGGAAACGCCGAGTGTGCCGATGATTTTGCCCTGCCGATCGCGGAATGGAATCTTGGTCGTGAGCGCCCAAGTGGTCTGCCCGTCGCGCCAGACTTCTTTTTCGGTGATGCCGATAAGCGGCTTGCCCGTGCGGATGATTTCCTGTTCGTCCCGCAGCGCCGGCTCCCAATGCTCCCGGGTGAAGAAGTCCGAATCGGATTTGCCGATGGTTTCCCGCGCGTCGCTCACGCCAAAGCGCTGCGCGAGCGCCTTGCTGCATTTGATGAACTTGGATTGGACGTCCTTGAAGTAGATGCTGTCGGGCACGTTGTCCAGCAGCGTCTGCAAAAGGTCGCGCTCGTATGCGAGATCTTCCTCCATTTTTTTGCGCTCGGTGACATCCCAAAAAATCCCCTGCACGCCGACGACCTGTCCGGAGTGCGCGAACAGCGGCGTTTTCATCACCTGCACGTAGCGCGTGTCGCCTTCGGGAGTTTGATGCGCCTCGACGGTTTCAAACGTCTGCAAGGTTTCGATGACTCGGCGATCGTCCCGCTGATACTTTTGCGCGAGCGCCACCGGAAAGAGATCGAAATCCGTGTGGTCAATGATTTCCTGGAGCGACCGGTTGATCGTGGTGCAAAAGCGCTGATTGGCGAAGGTGAACCGCCCTTGCAAATCCTTCCGAAAGATATTCTGCGGCAGCGTCTCGACGAGCGAATGGTAGAGCACTTCGGAATTGCGCAGTTTCTCCTCGGTCAGTTTCTGTTCGGTGACATCTTCGACGGTGCCTTCGTAGTAGAGCAGGACACCGGCGCTGTCGCGCACCGCGCGGGCATTTTCGGAAATCCAGATGACACTGCGATCTTTGCGATAAACCTGCGACTCGAACTTGGTAACGGTTCCGGTGGACTGGATCAACCGAGAAAATTCCGACCGCCGCTTGGGATCCACATAAATCTGATGCTCGATGTCGGCCACCGCCGTCATGAGCTGCTCGGGCGTATCGTAGCCGTAAATCCGCGCAAGCATCGGGTTGACGGAAAGATAACGGCCTTCGGGAGTCGTTTGAAAAATGCCTTCGACGACATTCTCGAAAATGCTGCGGTACTTGGCCTCCGTGCGTTGCAATGCTTCCGCTGAAGTTTTCTGCTCGGCGATCGTCCGGTTGAGTTCCGCGACTTTGTGGCGCAGCTCCAGTTGCGTGATCGCTTGGTGGCCGAGAATGCGCAGCGCTTCCGCCTGCGCGGCCGTCAGGCGGCGCGACACCCGATCGATTACCGCCAGCGTGCCCACCGCGAATCCTTCCGGCGTGATCAGTGGCATCCCGGCGTAGAAGCGGATGAAGGGCTCGCCGCGCACCAGCGGATTCCCGGCAAAGCGCTCGTCCCGGGTCGCGTCCTCAATCTCGAACAAATCCGGTTGCAGGATCGCGTGAGCGCAAAAGGATATTTGACGATCTGTTTCGCAAAGTTCTAGCCCGATCCGCGATTTGAACCACTGGCGCTGCGCGTCGATCATCGTCACCACCGCGATGGGCGTGCCACAAATCTGCGCGGCCAGCCGTGTCAAATCGTCAAACGACGGCTCTGGCGGGCTGTCGAGAATGCCGTAATCGTGCAGCGCCACCAGCCGCGCGGCTTCATCGGCGGGAATGGGTGCGGCTTTCACGATCGCTTCTCCAAGCCGCCACGGGCTGGCGCATGGAGTTGCCGCGATCCACACCGTGCCGCCCCGAATGAAGCAACTCGTCCCGCTGGGAAAAGTTTTGAGTAGAGCACAATTAAAACGTCAGATGCCAAAGCCAACCAGCCACGGATTATGCAATAAAAAAAACTGTCATGGACGTTTGGTCAATGCAAGAGCCGACTTCGCGGCGCGGTGCTTGGATGCGTCGAAGCGCGGGAGCCGCCAGAAGCCGCTTCCCCTCGTCTACGTTTTAGTATTTAGTGCCGAAGATTTTTATGAGCAAACAAACTGGAAAAAGAATTTCCAAAAAATTCGCCGCCTATCCACGCCTGAATCCGTTCGGCGTCGGCAGGAATATTTCCGCCGCCGACCTCATCGACCAGTCGATGCTCGCCTACAACGGTGGGCGTCTGCGCGAAGCGGCGCAGTTGCTCGCGAAGAAAATGCTGCCCAACGACGGCTTCATCGGCATGTCGCTTACTGGCGCGCTCACGCCCGCTGGCCTGGGCAAGAGCTGCCTCATCCCGCTGATGAAGGCGGGCTTCGTGGACTGGATTGTCTCGACCGGCGCGAACCTTTACCACGATCTCCACTTCGGCCTCGACATGAAGCTGCATAGCGGCTCGCCGTTCCTTGACGACGTGGTGCTGCACCAGGACGGCGTCATCCGCATCTACGACGTGCTCTTCGATTACAACGTCCTGCTCGACACCGACGCCTTCGTGCGCGAAGTGATCCAGGGGCCGGAGTTTCAGAAGCCGATGGGCACGGATGAATTTCATTATCTGCTTGGCAAGTACGTCCACGCACGCCAGAGAAAACTCGGCATCAAGGACAGCTCCGTGCTCGCGACTGCTTATGAGTGCGGCATCCCGATCTTCACCAGCAGCCCCGGCGATTCGAGCATCGGCATGAATGTCGCCGCGATGGCAATGCGCGATTCGAAACTGCTGTTCGACGTGAACCGCGACGTGAACCAGACCGCCGCCATCGTCTATCACGCCAAAAGCACGGGACACACCAGTAGCGTGTTCATCCTGGGCGGCGGCAGCCCGAAGAACTTCATGCTGCAGACCGAGCCGCAGATTCAGGAAGTGATGGGCATCCAGGAAAAGGGCCACGACTACTTCCTGCAATGCACCGACGCACGTCCCGACACCGGCGGCCTGAGCGGTGCAACGCCCGCCGAAGCGGTGAGCTGGGGCAAGGTGGATCCCGACAAGCTGCCCGATTCGGTGGTCTGCTACACCGACAGCACCATCGCTTTGCCGCTGCTCACCGCTTACATGATGGCGCGGGTAAAGCCGCGCAAGCTCAAGTGCCTCTACGATTCGCGCGACGCCATCCTCGACACCGTAAGGTCAAAGTATTTGAAGACCGGCACCGTGAGCAAAGTCCTGACGAGCCGCAAAATCGCCAAGCGCGCGAGCAGTGTGGGGTTGAAGAAATCGTAATCACCGTTTCCGTTGCGGCGACGACAATGCCGATTTCCCTGAACCACTCAAATCCGATACCACCGTGCGAAGCAATTCAACCCGAAAAGCTGAGATGGAAAGAGGTCGTTCTGTTCCTGGGTTCTGAGGCAGAGTGGGTTTGCTCAAACAAACTCATACCCAGAAAGGAACAGAACGATGCCGACATTTCTAACGCCTCTTTTCCACCAAGCCAAAGT
>JACPZS010000051.1 GCA_016195385.1 Verrucomicrobiota bacterium | reverse complement strand
GACTTTGGCTTGGTGGAAAAGAGGCGTTAGAAATGTCGGCATCGTTCTGTTCCTTTCTGGGTATGAGTTTGTTTGAGCAAACCCACTCTGCCTCAGAACCCAGGAACAGAACGACCTCTTTCCATCTCAGCTTTTCGGGTTTATGGGTCGCAGCGCGAAAATACCACCGCGAACGAAATGGTGCATCCCGATCCTGTCTGCACAGGCCAAACTTCGCGCGCCTGGGCTGATTTGGTCCGCTTCCACACGAAGGCCGGCAAATTTGAACGAAGCCAGCGCCGCACTCGTACTATCTCTATCAGAGCTCGTCACGGTGAATTTGAAGAAGAGGCCGAACAAAGTTCTGCTCAAGATCTGCAACTTCAGCGACGCATGCAATTTCGGCTTCCGCATCGCCGAAGGCAGCCAGACCTTGAGCATTTTGCGAAATTGAACCTGGCAAGCGCCATTGGGAGAACCGCAAAAATGTGCAGACGCGCAATCAGACAAGCGATGAGCTTGAAGTGAAGTGAGCCTACTCACCCGATGAGTGCATCATTCAAGTAGTAATCCGTCCGCATTCAATCCTTCCATCCTTTGTTGCGAGAAATTTCCTTGCCGTGATTTCGGAATCGAACATAGCAAATCCCGTTCGGAGGCGAGGTTTTGCGGGCAAGTTGTTCGCCCGGATTTGGATGGGGTCGTAGCTCAGTTGGTAGAGCGTCTCGTTCGCAAATAAATTCAGGCATTTGGCCCCATTTTCCCTCCACCTGGACGCACACGGACAACCGCTGATTTTACGACGGCTTTTTGAATTTCGACATGGATTCACTTGCCCTCATCAGATCCTGAATTCTTTCCGAGTGCGTATAATAGACCGGTTCTTGAAAATCATTTCCGGATATGCCTATCGGGTTTACTCAGTGAACCACTACCGCTTGACTTCGCGAGTCACGTCATCGGCCCGGCGTAGCCGGCATCAACTACAGGTTGTATGTCACTGAGTGAAACTGATAGGCATATTTCCGGAAGGAGCAGTTGGAGCCGGGCGAGGCCGCGTTGAAAGATTTTGTGGGCTTGGTTCGCCGGATGTTTTAAGATGGCGCTTGCGCATGGACGACTGGCCGATGATTGAAGTCTCGCACCTGACCAAGCGATATGCTGGGCATACCGCGGTGCAGGATCTTTCGTTTGCCATCGGACGCGGAGAAATCGTCGGCTTCCTCGGCCCCAACGGAGCCGGCAAAAGCACCACGATGCGCATTTTGTCCTGCTTCATGCCGGCGACTTCTGGCACTGCGCGGGTCGCCGGTTTTGATGTTTTCCGCGAATCTGAAGAAGTCCGCCGGCGCATCGGCTACATGCCCGAAAATAACCCGCTCCATTTGGACATGCGCGTGCGCGAGTATCTCAAATTCCGCGCCCGGCTCAAAGGCTTGTCCATCGGCCGCAGTCGCGAACGCGTGGGCGTCGTGCAGGAGCAATGCGGGCTGACTGACGTGAGCCGGAAGATCATCGGTCACCTCTCCAAAGGCTTCCGGCAACGCGTCGGCCTGGCCGATGCGCTCGTGCATGAGCCGGATTTGATCATCCTCGACGAGCCGACGATTGGGTTGGATCCGAATCAAATCCGCGCGGTCCGGCAGTTAATCAAATCGCTCGGTGGCCGGCACACGGTGTTGATCTCGACGCACATTTTGCCTGAGGTGGAAATGACCTGCAGCCGCGTGCTGATCCTGCACGAGGGAAGAATTCGCGCGTCCGACTCGCCGGAGAATTTGCAGAAGCGCATGAGCAGCGAAGGTCAGGTGCTCACCGAAATCGCCGCGCCGGAAAATGAATTGCGCGCGTGTTGGGAAACGCTGGCGGAAGTGGAGCACTTCAACGTCGCTCCCGTCGATGGCGACTACTTCCGCTGCGCGCTCACGCCGCAAGCGGGTGTGGATTTGCGGCCCCGCGTCTTCGCGATCGCGCGCGAACGCGGCTGGTTGCTGCGGGAGCTGACGATCAGTCGTCACTCGCTGGAAGATATTTTTGTGCATTTGACGCGCCCGGAAAAAGAGGAGGAACTGTTCTGATGCGCGTTTTTCTGACCCTGGTCCGCCGCGAACTGGGCGGTTACTTTGCGTCGCTCACCGGCTATCTCATCATCGCGCTGGTCGCGCTGATGCTGGGGCTGAGTTTCACGGTGATGCTCGAAGGAATGACGCGCGAGCCTTCGATGATTCCACTGACGGAGCTTTTTTTCAGCACCCCGTACTTCTGGCTCATCGTGCTGTTCGCCGCGCCGGCCATCACGATGCGCAGCTTCGCGCTGGAAAGATTCGCCGGCACGTATGAAACCCTGATGACCACGCCGGTCGGCGATTGGCAGGTCGTGCTCGCCAAATTCACCGGCGCGTTTTTCTTCTATCTGATACTCTGGCTCCCGCTGGCGGCGTGTCTCCTCGTCGTGCAACGCTACAGCAGAGACGCGGTGCCGACCGATCCCGGCCTGCTCGCGGCGACGCTGCTCGGTTTGCTCCTGCTGGGCGCGGTATTTTTGTCGCTGGGCTGCTTCGCGTCATCGTTGACACGCAGCCAGATCGTCGCCGCGATGTTGAGCTTCGCGGTTGGCATCAGCCTGTTTCTTTTGAGCTTCCTGTCGTTTATCATTCCGCCGCAGGCGACGTGGCAAACCGCTCTCTGGGATCAGATCTCGATGATCAACCACATGCAGGAATTTGCCCGCGGCACGGTGGACACGCGCTACGTTGCCTTCGACCTCAGCCTCACGATGTTATTTTTGTTTCTCACCTGGCGCGTCGTGGAAAGCCGTCGCTGGAAGTAGTATGGACGCGGAGCCACCCACCAGTTTCCAGCCCGCGCGGTTGTGGAGCAGCAGCCTGAACGTCGGCGTGTCCATCGCCGCGCTGCTCGCGCTGGTGCTGATGACCAATTATCTTGCGGTGCGCCACTTTCAGCGCTTTGACTGGACCAACAACAACCACAAGCTTTCGCCCCTCACGCTTTACGTCCTGCGCTCGCTCACCAACGACATCCACGTGACCGTATTCTTCCAGCGCTCGGCCCCGCTCCGTGCGCCCGTATCCGCGCTGCTCAACGAGTACCGACTCGCCAGCCCCCGTATCCAGGTGAACGAAGTCGAATATCGCCAGGACACGGCGACGGGAGAGCAAATCAAGGAGAAGTATCAACTCTCGTTCACGGCCGCGAAAAACGTGATCATCTTCGATGGCTACGGCCAGACGAACATGGTGCTGGAAAAGGAACTCTCCGAATACGATCTCTCCAAGCTTCAACCCGGCCTGACGAATGAAATCAAACCCGTTGGTTTCAAGGGCGAACAACTCTTCACTTCGGCTATCGTCCGCGTCACGGATCCGCGCGTGTTCAAGGCGTGCTTCCTGCGTGGCCACGGACAGGAAGATCCAACCAACGAAGATCCGGTTCTCGGCTTCTCCAAATTGGTGGCGCAGCTCGCGCAGAATCACATTGCCGTGAGCCGCTTGAGCCTGCTCGGCACGAATTCAGTGCCGGCGGATTGCCAGCTCTTGATCATCGCCGGGCCAAAGGAACCGTTTGAAGATGGTGAAGTGGAGAAAATTGAAAAATATCTTGGCCAAGGTGGTCGCTTGCTGGCGCTGCTGCGGCCGATGCTCAAGCCCGGCGCCGGGCGCAGCGGCCTGGAGCCATTGCTAGCGCGCTGGGGTGTCGAGGTCGGCGAGAATTGGGTGATCGACCCCGAAGGCCAGTACCGTGGCGGAATCGTCGCGACAAATTTTTCCGGCCACGCCATCGTGCGCGGACTGGCCGAAGGCGGGGACAACGCCGTCATCGTCACCACGCCGCGGTCGATTGAGCGTCTGCGCACCACGCGCAAAGGCGCGGACGCGCCACAAGTTGAGGAATTGTTCCGCACGAGTCGCTCAAGCCAGATCGTCACGCGACTCGAAAACCAGCGCTTGTTCCCGACCACCCGAGATCGGCGCGGGGAAGTGCCGATCGCCGTGGCTGTCGAAAAGGGAAACATCGAAGGCATCAGCGCCAATCGCCGCGCCACGCGCATAGTTGTCGTGGGCGACTGCGCCTTCCTGAACAACACGATGATCAACAACGATGGCAACTACAACTTCGCGCGCCTGGCCGTGAGCTGGCTCCAGGATCGGCCATCGCTCCTGGGCGGCATCGGCCCGCGCCCGATTCGCGAGATCCAACTGACCATCACCAGCGGCCAGCTCCACGTCATCCGCTGGCTTTTGCTGGGCGCGATCCCCGGCAGCGTCATGCTCCTGGGAACGCTCGTGTGGTGGCGCCGGCGCTACTGAGAAAACAGCACGCGATGAATTCCCGGATCACATGGTGGCTGCTGGCGCTGACGACGGGCGTGTTTGCCTACATTATGGGCGTGGAGCGGCGGCTCACGCCGTCTGGCCGCGCGCAACCACAACTGGTGCTGCGGGGATTCAATGCGCGCGCGATCGCCGCGGTGGAAATCATCCGTTCCAACTTTACCATCCGCGCGGAGCGACATGAAGAAGACTGGCAGTTGACCGCGCCGATCCAATATCCAGCCCAAGCCGGCCTCATTGAATCGTTGCTTGCGCGGCTCGGTCAACTTCAGCAGGAACCGCTCTTCACCGAGGCCGAATTGCGCGCCCACCCGACCGCCGCCGCGGACTTTGGCACTGAACCGGCACGCGCGGCCCTCGTTTTGCACGAAAAAGACGGCAGCCAAATCCGACTGAACTTTGGCGAGCTGACACCGCCGGGCGATCAAGTCTATTTCCAATCGGCTGGCTCACCAGTCATGCTCCTGACCGAAGCGACGCTGCTGGATCAACTGCCGACTTCTCCGGACGCGTGGCGAAACCCCTCGCTGCTGCCGTTGCGCGGCCTTCGCTTCGACCGCGTCGAAGTGCGCTCGGGGAATTTCAGTTACGCGCTGCAACGCGACGCCACCAATCAACTCTGGCAGCTCGTGAAACCGCAACCCGCCGCGCCCGCCGATCAAACCAAAGTGGGCATGCTGCTCCAGCAACTGGCCGCCGCGCAGTTTGCGCGCTTCGTGACCAACAGCCTCAAGCCGGATCTCGACCTCTACGGCTTGCTGCCGCCGAAGTTGGAGTTGATCTTCGGCGCGGACACGAACGATCTAATCAATTTGCAGATTGGTAAAAATCCGACGAACGAACCCGCACTCGCCTTCGCGCGCCTGCCGGGCACGACGAATTTCGCGCTCGTTCCCGAAGCACTCTTCGAGTTGCTCCACGTGCCGCCGACGGACTGGCGCGATCGGCGCCTGCTGGCGGCGGATCTCCGGCCGGTGGACTTAGTCGAAGCGCGCGGGAAAGAAAACTTCGCGCTCCGCCGCCTCCCCGACGGCGGCTGGCAAATCAGCGGCACGAACGACGCCGCGGCTGACACGGCGCTGGTCCAAGAATTTCTCGCCGTCAATTTGCCGCAGTTGGAAATAACGCGTTTTGTCAAAGACGTGGTCACCGATTTTGCGCCGTTTGGTTTGGCCAAACCCGTTCAACAGTATATTTTCAAAACAACGCTCACCAACGCCGCTGGCGTCACCAACCAGATCGTCGCGCAAATCGACTTCGGCGCGAGCTTGATCGACACGCTCTACGCACGCCGTGGCGGCGAGGATGCCGTTTATGAAGCCGGTCTGGCGGATTTTCTCAAACTCCCCAAAGCTGCGTGGGAGCTGCGGGATCGGCAAATCTGGAATTTCCCTCCGTCCGCGATCGCCAGCGTGACGATCAAGCAACTGAGGCGGGAGCGAAAACTCTTGCGCAGCGCCAGGGGCGAATGGTCGCTCGCGCCGGTCTATCAAGGAAACGTCAACGCGTTTTCGCCCGAGACCACCGCGCAGGGTCTGGCCCGGTTGCGCGCGGAAACCTGGATCGCTCGCGGCGACACACTGCCTCTCAGCCTGCGGTTCACGGAGACGGATTTTTCGGTGTCGGTCGAAGTGTTGACCAACGGCCAGAGTCAGCAGTTCACCATCGAGTTCGGCCGGCGCACGCTTCGTCAAGGCGTGTACGCGGCGGCACTGGTCGATGGCCGGCGCATGATCTTCGAAGTGTCGCAGCCGTTGTTCGAGGAAGTGTTGCGCGACTTCTCCATTCCTACCCCCGGCGCGGGCCGGTAACGATGGCCACGGTCAAATCAACTTTATGGCGAAGATGCCGTGTTACGATCCGCTGGTGCCGTATCGCGGTGCTGCTCGCAATTTTTCTTCTGCTCGCGGCGCTGGCCTACCTCAACCGCGTCGGACTGCCGGATTTCATCAAGGCTCCGCTGCTGGCGGAACTGCGCGCGCGCGGACTGGATTTGAGCTTCAGCCGCCTGCGCTTGAGCGCTTATCGCGGCCTCTTCGCGGAAAACATTCGCTTCGGTGCGACCGGGCAGGCGGATGGTCCGCAATTCTTCGCCAAAGAGGCGGATGTCCGCGTGAACCGCTCCGCGCTCCTGCGATTGGAAGTCGTGCCCACGGCGCTGATTTTCCGGCAAGGAGACTTGGTGCTGCCGCTCATGGAAACAAATCAGCCGCTGCAACAACTCCGGCTCGAAGCAATCAACACGGAACTGCGTTTCCTCCCCAACGACCAATGGGAACTGGATAATTTTCAGGCCGACAGTTTCGGCGTGAAGATCAAACTCTCCGGCACGCTGACGAACGCGTCACTCGCCCGCTCGTGGAAGTCAGGAAGCCCAACCAACGCCGCTCCACCGTTGCGAGCGCTGCGACAGTTCGTCAGCACGATGGAAAAAATCCGTTTCGCAGGAACGCCCGAGATCCGGATTCGCGCGCAGGCCGATGGACGCGACCCGCGTTCGTTGCGCG
>JACPZS010000007.1 GCA_016195385.1 Verrucomicrobiota bacterium | reverse complement strand
GGCCAGCTTGTCAGAACTCACCGTCATCTCAATCATGCCGGTGTAGAGGTCCTTCAGCAGCACCCGGTCGTTCTCGTAATCCTCAGCCAGCAACCCGAGCGCGTCGGCTTTGATGCGCAGGTTGATGTCCTTGGTCACGAGAATGGTCGGCGCGCTTGCGTCGGCCTTCTGAACCGCCAGCGCCTGCGCAACGATGCGGCTGTCCACAGTGTTGCTGCCCAGGACGGCCGCCGCGCCGCCATTGCGTTCGTTGAAGATGATGCGCAGGCGGCCGCCGTTGGCGAGCGGGACGCCCTCACTCAACCGGCCGAGGACGCGCAGACCGTCGAGCGTGCGGGAGACGGAACGCGCGTTCTGGCCCAGTTCGCTGGACTCGCGCTTGAAGCGATCGATTTCTTCGATGACTTCGATGGGAAGCAGGACGTTGTTTTCTTTGAAATTCAGCAGTGAGTTCGGATCGTGCAACAGGACGTTGGTGTCGAGGATATAGTTTTTCACGCGTTGATTTTGAGGTGCTTCGCTTTGGCCATGCGGGTGTGCCAGAGTTTTAATTGAGTGTGGGCCGCAGGGAGTTCGTAATGGCCGGAGTAGAGTAAATTGGCTAACATGCCAAAAAGGTCGAAATCCACGAAACGGGGCCGGGCGTCGAGCAGGAAATTTTTATCGGCCAGCATCTGCTCGAACGGAATCAGCGACTTTGCCAGGGCCTCGAGCATCTGATCTTGCTGCGCGCGCCACTGCTCGAAACAGCCGCGCCCAAACTTGCGCTCCTTGTGGCGGAGGTACGTCAGCCGCTCGGATTGAGGGACGTTCTCCTGCCAGTAAATGTCGTTCAGTTTGAAAGTGCAGTCCTGGACTTCGCTTTCAATATAGCGCCAGAGGATTCGCTGGACGCCGGCCCACTCCGCGGGAAACAGACCGAGCTGGAGCCGGTTGTCGAGATACTTGGCGATGACTTGGGAATCCTCATCGGTTTCAAAGACGACGGTTTTGCCGTCCTTGAGCACCGGCACTTGATAATAGCGCTGGCGCGTGACCTTCCAAACGAGCGAACGATCGCCGCTGGAGACATTGACGATCTTGAAAGGAGCGCCGGCAAATTCGAGAATCCGCCGCTGCACGAGGCAAAAAGGGCTCCAGGGAAATTGAATGAGTTCGATCATGGCCGAAGTGAATTTGTTGGTGTGGCGTTTGCAAAACAAGTCAACGCAGCGGGAATGACTTTATCCGCGATCCATCGGCTGGCAAGAAAATCAACGGACAGAAATTCAGCGGAACGGCAGGATGACATCACCAGTTGAAGCTTCGCCTGGGCATTTACCGCGCGGCCATCATCCAAATACCCCAGCCGACGAGCAGCGCGCCCGTCCACCGGCCCAGCCGCATTCCTTGTGGCACAACTTTTTCGAACAGCACGAAAAAGGAAATAACGGCGATCCACCAGATGTTCATCACGCCAGCCACAAAGAGCAGCGCCATCAAGAACCAGCAACAGCCGGTGCAGAACGCACCGTGCTTGAGACCCATCACGAACGCGCCCACGCGCCCTTCGCGCCAGTCGGTCATGATGAAACTCAGCGGCGAGCGGCAATGTGTGAGGCAGGCGTCTTTGAACGGCGTCCATTGGAAGACGCCTGCGGCCATGAGCAGCGTGCCGCCGAGCAGCGGACTGGTGCTGACCATCATTGGCGAAAGCAGCGCCTGCGCGTGCAAGGCCCACTGCGCAAGCGCGGCCAGCGCGCTGAAGAATGTCCAGGCCGCGAGGTAGCCGCAGGCAAAAATAGCGGTCGATACGTACGGCCGCTCCTGCTCGCGCCGTTTGCGCTGCACCGTCGCGAACATCAGAATCATCGGTGCGGCTGAGGGCACCATCATCGCCACCATCATCTCGGCCCACATGAGGAACAGCGGCAGCAGTTGCGATGCAGCCCACGGTTGCATGTCCGGGCCGGACATTTTCATGCCGGCGCAATGGCACACGCCAGTTTGAACCATGGCCCGCGCCTCGTGAACCATGTAGCCCCACGCCAGCAAAGTGATGCCGATCAGTCCCGTCGCGACGATCAGGCGGTCACGTTTGAGGACGGATTCAAGTGGAGCCGTTGGATTCATCGATCAAGGCGCGAGTGAATGGAAAAGCTCACCCAAGTTTTGAGGTCTGGGTTCCACGCCAGCCGTGCGTTCAATTCGCGTACTGAATCTTGGTCACGAACGCCGCCTTCTTCGGCCATGAAAATTTCAGTTCGCCGACATCTACCAGGCATACTTCACCGGAGACGGCTTCGGCGTTTTTGAAAATAAATCCAGTCGCGTGCTCGACGCGCACAAACTCCGGCTCACCCGTCACCGGGTTCTTAATCGGCGCGGTGGCAATCACGAGTTGTCCGCCGACGTCCACCGAGCTGTTGCGTCCCTTGAAATCAAATTTAAACGGCACGTAGCGCGGTTCGAGAATTTTTGAAAATGTGGTGACGAGGATTTCAAAGGGCATCCCGCCTGCCTGTCCACTGGTAATTTGCAGCAGCGCGTTCCGTTGCTCCGGCGTGGCCCGTTCGTCGAACAGGAGACACACCGTGCCATTGCCTTCATGGATGGCCTTGGGCCAGTGCGCGGCAAACGCCACGCCGAGCCCGTCGAGCGGCACGTCGCCGTAACGACCGCGCGTGATGCGCCACGCGCCCACGCCCTCACAGAATCCGGGCGTGGGCGGCGCGGAAAATTCACACGGACAGCCGTAGTCGCAGTTGCAGGCCTGGAGGAACTCCGCCTCGAGGCTCCATTTCACGATGGGTTTGGTACTCATTGTTTTGTCTTTCGTTTGTTGGCGCAGTTGGCGCGCTAGTGAATTGAAAGCTCGCGTTGGATGTGAAATTTCTCCACGCGCTTGCGCAACGTCGCGCGCGTGATGCCGAGCAGCTTCGCGGCGTGAACCTGATTGCCATTGGTCTCGCGGAGCGCGTTGAGGATCAGTTCACGTTCAATCGCCGGGATGATCTTCAACTCTTTGTTTCCGCGTGCCCATTGAAACAGAATTCGCGCCAGTGAGGCCAAGTCTGGCGCTGCGGAACTTTCCACTGCGTTCAACTTCGTCGTGTCGCCCTTCACCGACGCTGGAGTGCGGGTGATGTCCGCCGGTAAATCCCCTGGCAGGATCGCGTCGCCTTTGGCCACAACAATCGCACGTTGGATGACGTTCTCCAACTCCCGCACGTTGCCCGGCCAGTGGAAATTTTCCAAAATTGTCAGCGCTTCGACGGCGATGGATTTTGGTTTTTGCTTCTGAGCTTGCGCGAGTTTTTGCAGAAAATAATTCACGAGCAGCCGGATGTCGCCACGTCGCTCGCGCAACGGCGGCATCTGAATGCGCACGACATTCAGGCGGTAAAACAAATCCTCGCGGAATTCACGCGCGCTCACGGCGCGTTCCAGCAGCTTGTTCGTCGCGGCGATGACGCGCACATCGACCTTCACGGTTTCATTGCCGCCGACGCGCTCGAAAGTTCCTGATTGCAGCACGCGCAGAATTTTCGTCTGCGTCGCCAGCGACATGTCGCCGATCTCGTCGAGGAAGATCGTGCCGTGATTGCATTGCTCAAACTTGCCGACGCGCTGATTCGTCGCGCCGGTGAACGCGCCTTTCTCGTGCCCGAACAATTCGCTCTCAAGCAAATTCTCCGGAATGGCCGCGCAGTTGATCGCGATGAACGGCTGGCCGCTGCGCTGGCTGTGATGATAAATCGCGCGCGCCACCAGTTCCTTGCCGGTGCCGCTTTCGCCGGTGATGAGCGCGGTGGCGTCCGACGCGGCGAGCTGGCCGATCAGTTTGAAAACGTTCTGCATCGGCTCGCTCCGGCCGACGATGCCTTGATCGTAATCCTCGGATTCGAGCAAGGGTTCGTACGACACGACTTGCTTCATGTCCCGCGCGGCTTTGAGCGCAGCCTGCACGAGTTGCTTGAGCTTGGGCACGTCGAACGGCTTGAGGATGTAATCGTAAGCGCCGAGCTTCATCGCTTCGATGGCCATCTGCGTCGTGCCGTACGCGGTCATCAAAATCACCGGCAGCTTCGGATCGAGCTGGCGCAGGCGGCGGAGCGTCTCGAGGCCGTTGATGCCGCCCATGCGGATATCCGTGATGACGAGGTCCGGCTTGAGTTTGGGAATGAGTTTGAGTCCCTCCTCGCCGCTCGTGGCCGTGGCCAGCTCGATCTCGGGCGAATTAAAAATCCGGCGGAACGAATACTGCACGTCCGCCTCGTCATCGATTAACAAAAGTTTGTCCATTCAAGTGTTGGAAAATCTCGCAACGGCGAAACGATAACCAAACAACTTTCTTTTGCAGCGATTTTCTTTTCCGGGCAGAGGATAATTGACTTTGAAGAAATAAACTCGGTCGCGTATGCGCGATGAAACCGAGATTGGATCGGTTGGAACAACTGACGGCGGCGGACATTCTTGAAGAAGCAAGGGCGAACCAGTACCGCTACCAAGCTGCGCCAAGTTTCTCCAAAAGTACAAATGGCGGAGCACGGGCGCAGCGGGCCGCGCTCTCATTTTGTTTCGACTGCCTCGCGCCGGCTCAGAGTCTCGGACTGTTGCGAGTGTTCACATACGAACAGTTGTAACACGATTTGCTTTCTGTTTTGCTTGGCTGAATTCAGCCGAAGCCCTTGTTTTATGGAGTAATTGAACTTCAAGACCTCTGGCATTCAACCTGCAATAGCCGGGAAGCATGACTGCAAACAACCAACTCAATTTTTCGACCGGGCGCGGAGATCGTGAACTCAACCGACCAGCGACGGACGCTGCTGCGCGAGCGACTTGGACGGCGACAGTCCTCAAAAACTTTTTAAAAGTTCAGCGCGTCTCCAAAAGCGCCACAACACTGGCGCAGTCCAAGACCCGGCAGAATTTCCAGCGGCGTGGAAGAACGCGAAGCGTCCTGGACTGCGGTAGCCCTCTACCGCTTTTCAAAAGTTGGCAGCCGTTCGTTGCCGTTCTTTGCCTGCTCGCCGCGCTGTTCACTCAAACCGCTACTCTCCACGCTCAACCCGCTGCTCCCGCCAACCGCGTCCTCGAACTCGATGGCAAGGGAAGCTATGTCCAGTTGCCGCCGAATGTTTTCAATGAGCTGACCGAGGCGACGGTGGAAGCCTGGGTGAAATGGGAGACAGTCGGAAACTGGACCCGCGTCTTCGGTTACGGCGATGATGGGCATTCGTTGATGGTGGGGAACCGGGAGGACGGGTCGTCCGTGACTTTTCAGTTATACCCTGACGACCACACGATCGTCGTAGAAGATGGACTCCGCCCCAAACAATGGCTCCATATCGCCGCTGTCTGCGGGCCGCAGGGAATGCAGTTGTTTCTCAACGGCGTTTTGGTGGGGACCAACTCGTTTGCCGGCAGTTTTAAATCCGCGGGCAGCGGCAGGTTCCATTTCCTGGGTCGAAGTGAATGGGGCGAATGGGGCGCGGATAATAACGACCACTTTAAGGGCCAGATGGATGAAGTTCGCGTCTGGAAGGTCGCGCGCACGGCCGAGCAAATCCGCGAGACCCTGTTCCAGACCCTGACGGGCAAGGAGCCGGGGCTGGCAGGCTATTGGAACTTCGACGATGGCGGCGCAAACGGCGTGGTGAAAGACCTGTCGGGCGGCGGCCATGATGGAAAACTCATGGGCAAGGCCAGGGCCGCGGTGGGGCGGCCCCCCACGGCGGAGGAGTGGAAACAGCAACGCGCCACGATTTCGGGCATCGTGAAGGACGAAACGGGACAGCCGATGCCCGGCACCGCGATCGTTCTCAAGCTTGGCGGATTTGAGCTGGCCCGGACGACCACCGATGCCGCGGGGCGTTACACGCTGTCTATCGATCCGAATCTGACAGTGGACTTGTCTGCCAGGAACGACAAGCGCGTCGCCCGCGTGGCCGACATCAAACTTCAACCGAGTGAGGCCCGGACTTTGGATCTGGCATTTAGTGCTTCGACAGGCTCCTTGGCTTTAGACCTCGATGGCAAGGAGAGCTATCTCGAGTTGCCATCGGAGGTCGTCAACCAGCTGACGGAAGCGACGGTGGAAGCCTGGGTAAAGCGGGACGCAAAAAGTCGCGGCGAACGGTTCTTTAGTTTCGGCCAACAAATGCACGATGTAGGAATCGAGGCCCGAGGGAATGGAACGTTCCGCTTCTTTCTCCAGGATGCGAAGGCGGGAACGCAGGATCTCCAGCAATCTTCCGGACAGAACAACAACGCCTGGGTTTATGTCGCGGCCGTGTCCGGCCCGCAAGGGATGAAACTCTTCGTGAATGGAACGCTCGTGGCGAGCAGTGACGCGGTGGGCAGTTTCGCGGCGGTAAAGAGCAACGGCGATTTGCGGATCGGCCGGTCGGTGGTCGGATTTGAACCCAGTTTCGCCGGCCAGATCGACGAGGTGCGGATCTGGAATCACGCGCGCACGTCGGAGCAGATTCGCGGGAACCTTTTCACGACGCTCACCGGCAAGGAGCCAGGGTTGGTGGGCTATTGGAACTTCGATGACGGCAAAGCTACTGACTCACTTCCGGCCAGCACCACGGTGAACTCGTCGGCGACGTCCAGTTCACGCCCGCGACTCGCGAATATCAGATCCTCGCCGGCAAGGTGATTGGCCCCGATCAAAAGCCAGTGGCCGATGCCGAAATTCGCGTGTTGTCCAGCGGGAAAGCAGTCGCAACCAGCAAGACCGACGCGGAGGGAAACTATTATTGCCTGACCACCGAACCGATTTCTGGGCCGTGCGACATCCAAGCCGTCAAAGCGGAGCTGACCGGCTGGCGGTTCAACCTGAGCCTTGCTCGGAGCCAGCGCACGGAGGCCAATCTAAAATTGTCGGATGGTCTTAACATCCTCGCGACGGTCAAGAGCATGGACGGCGGACAGCCGCTCGAAGCGATGGTGGTGGAGGCGATCCCGGTCAGGAGCGGAACCGAAACCAATTCGACCACGATCTTCGGCAGCACCGACAAAGCCGGCGCGGTCAAATTCCTCAATCTCAAACCTGGTCAGTATCAGTTGCGCTGCGTGACCGAAAGCGCAGGTGTTGCCCCAGTCGGCGCAGAGTTGGTGGAACTCACGGAGAATGGTCAACCGGCCACGGCCCAATTCCGAGTCGCTCCACCGCAACTCGGCGTCTGGCGGATCTACACGAGCTTCGATGGGCTTACTCCTTCCTTCATTCGCGATATCCGAGTCGATGGGCAGGGTGCCATGTGGCTTGGAACCTGGGATGGATTGAGTCGCTTTGACGGCCAAAGCTTTCGCACTTTCACGACGCGCGATGGCCTCAAGGAAAACGGAGTGATCGGCGCGTTTGGCACCATGATGGTGGACCGCGAGGGTCGGCTGGTGACTGGCATGATGCAGCGGTTCAACGGAACCACTTGGGAGGCGTTTCCCGCCGAGAAGCCACCGCACCCAATCAACCGGCTCTTTCTGGCTCGCGACGGCACCATCTGGGGAGCGACCGGAGCGGGTGGAGGCGGCGCTTCTTCGTATAAGGATGGAGTTTGGACGCGGCATTCCATGGGACCGGATGGCAAGGCCAACGAAGTCTGGCGCATCGCTGAGCAAAGCAACGGCACAATGTGGTTCGGGTGCGCTCAAGGGATTGCCCGATTTGATCACGGCGAATGGATCTACTTCAACGACGAAGATGGCATCGGAAATCCGAAAAACTTTGGGTACGCGAAGCCACGTCCAGGAATGATCATGGGGCTGGGCGAGGCTCGGGGTCTCATCGTGGACAGCAAGGACAATGTGTGGGCCGGGTTGTCTTTTCACCAAGGGGTCAGCCGATTCGATGGCCAGAGCTGGAAACAATTCACCACCGAGGATGGTCTGCCGGACAGCGAGGAGTTCAATTATTTGCACGAAGATCGGAGCGGCCATATCTGGGCGGGCGGTGGCGCAGGCCTGGCCCGTTTCGATGGCACGCGGTGGACGACGGTCCGCACCGGCGAGACCAAAGCGATTTATGATGATGGAAACGGATTTCTCTGGGTTGGCGTTGAGGAAGGACTGGGCCGCTTGGACCTGCGACACTGGGAAGCCATCAATTCCCAGCACGGGCTTCCCGGAAATGACGTCACAGCCCTGACGAGGGATACTCAAGGCCGACTACTCATCGGCTTGGGTGACGAGGGGTTGGCTCGTTATGAAGGGCGACGGTTTGAACGCCTCGACCTGCCAGCGAAAGTTCGAAGCGTTTCGACCGTTTTCTCGGACTCCAGGAGCAATCTCTGGATCAGCGCCTATTTTAAGGGAAGCGCTTACGGCGGTTCGGTGTGGAGCCTCTCCGGCGACAAATGGAGCGAGCACCCTAACGCTGGGATGCCACACGTATTCGGCGAAGATGCTTCCGGTCACCTGTGGGCGGGCGGGCAATGGGATCTAAGAATGTTCGACGGTGGATCATTTCGCCAGGCGCGCGACCGGAGGGTCGGCGGGATCGCCTTGGATCGAAAGGGGTTGATGTGGTTCGCCGGACTGAATTGGGGGGATGGCCAGGCGATTGGCGGCGTGCAACGCTTTGACGGTGAAGGGGAGGATGGATTCTTGAAGTGGTCCACGTTCAACGCGACGAACGGTGTGCCCATCAGCAACCCCTCGAGCATCCTGGTGGATCGGAAAGACCGAGTGTGGGTCGGAACTTGGAATGATGGTGTCGCGCGCTATCAGTTTGTTGAAAAAGTCGGAAAAACTTTGAACACATTGAGTGCGGGAGTGATCGGATCACCATGCGTGGAAAACTCGATCC
>JACPZS010000014.1 GCA_016195385.1 Verrucomicrobiota bacterium | reverse complement strand
CACGGGTGAATCGCCGTGCGTGTAACTGATTTCGCAGCGTGCCTGCACTGGCGTGAGCAGGGCACTAGCCGGAAGTGCTTCGAGTTGCGCGCGCAACTGACGCGTGCGGGCAAGCGCGAAATCGGGCTGGGATTCGATGCGCGCCTCACGCCCACGATGATCGTAATCCACGACATCGGCGTCGAGGTCACGCAGCAGGCTCGTGAAATGGTCGAGGCAATGCCGGTAATGCCCGCCGATGCTGGCGTTGAAAGCGAGCGGCACGCGTCGCGTGTAACTCTCGGTGGGCAACGCGCGCAGCAAATCCTCGCCCTGGATGAGAATGGCGAGGGCCGCTTCAAGGATTCGTCGCGGGTTTGTTTCGCGGTCGTTCGGATTGGTTTGATTTCCACAGCTTCCGGGGAAAACTCGCGTGGGGGTTTTCAAATTTTGTGGACGCGGCAAGTCAGCAACGCGGGCAATGGTGGCGATCATAAAATTGGTTCGCGATGATCAAGGGCAGGCATTCGATTAAGTGCTGAAAGCGAGATCAGTGGAGGCGCGCTGGTTTTTGGCGAAGCGGGGTTTCCGCAAGGCGACTCGCACGCGCGCATGATGATGCCAGCCGCATTCCAATTTTTTGCGCAGCATGGTTTTCCCCCGTGAGAGGCGGGACATAACGGTGCCGACCGGCACGGCCAGCGCGACGGCGATTTCCTGATAAGAACGATCTTCGAGGTAGAAAAGGGTGAGCGGCCGGCGAAAATTTTCATCAAGCCCGGTCAACGCCTGCCGCACTGCGTCAGCATCCAGCGTCGCGCCGGGGTCGGTCGCCGCGCCGGGCAATTCATGCTCGACCTGGGCGACGTCACATTTGGGAAAACGCATTTCGTGACGAACGCGCTGAAGGAAGATCCGGCGCAACGTGACCGACAGCCAGCTTTTGACGCGACGTGCATCGCGCAATTGGCCGCGCCGGATTTGCGCCAAGTAGAATGTTTGTTGCGCAAGGTCGCAGGCGTCGTGGTGATTGCGGCTGAGATTGAGCGCGTAACGATAAAGCGCTGCGTGATGTTCGCCAAACCAGGATTCGAGTTCGGCGGTGCAGTTTTGGATCTTCATGGGTGTGTGGAGAAAATTTGCTTAGTGATGGCAACCTTCGAGGGAGCAGGACATTTCAGACAATGGCTGGAACAACTTTCCCAGGATTGGGATTTGTCGGCGGCGCAGCCAAAGCACGCCGAAGCTGCAAATAAAAACCGTGACCGCGAGCGCGAACAGCAGCCCGCCGTCATCTTTGACCACGAGGCCGAGTCTAGTGAGATGGCAGAAAATCGCGCCGCTGATCACGCCGAGCGAAAGCAGCGCACCCAGCGTCACCGTACGCGGCACGAGCAGGAGCACGACGGCAATTAATTCAACAACGCCTGAGCCGATGCGGCCCCACGGCTCCAGCCCCAGCGTCGTAAAAATGTAAACCGATTCTTCCGCGGCGGTGAATTTGAAGAACAGCGTCTGCGCGAGTATCGCAGCCGTGATCAGTTGCAGCACCCAACTGAGAATGATTTTGGTTTTGCACGGTTTCATGTTGGATAAGTGCGGATGGCACGATTGGTCTGGCGGCTCATTCGCCGGAGATTTTCTTCCAATTCGCGTCGGCCTTCGCGGTCTGGCCCGTTTCATCCTTGTTCCAATCCTTGAGCGCGTTCGCGTAAAACGCCTTGAAGAAAAGGAACAGCCGGCCATTGGTCACTTTGAAATTTGTCGGATCAATTTCAACTTTTTCGCCTTTGGCCATCGCCGTGGCGCACCAGCTGCCGTAGGTGGGCAGATACTTGTCCGGCGATTCGGCGAATAGTTTCTTGTTCTCCTTTGACGCAAAGTAATAGATGACGCCGCGATGCGGCGCGCTGATTTCCTTCCGACCCTTGAGCGCCGCGTTCTGCGCGAAATAGCCGACGGGGTCGTAGCCCTTCAATGCCAGCTTGTCGGCACCGAGGTTGTAGTGGGCGAGAGTTGAAGCCGTCGCGTTGCTCGCAGCATCAGCGCCGAGGGCTGGCTGCCTGGCTGTCGCGAGCAGACAAGCCGCCGCTACTTTGACGAGGATACGTGCAATGCGCGTGCAAGGATGGAAAAATCTCAGACTCATGTTCGTTCAATCAGTTTGCCAAAGTTTTGTTTTGCTGCGTTCGCGCCGGAACAACCGTCGCTGGAGTTGAGTCGAGCGGATTGGCCATTCCTTACAAATTTCTTTCAGGCAGCACTGATGGCGAGAAAAGACGGTTTTGAGAATTGTGGAAAATCTACCTTTGCGCTTATTCTGCGAGCGTATGAACCGGCTTCCTCTGTTTTTGTCCGCCTGGCTCGCCGTGCTGGTTGTTTTACCCGGCGTTCTGCGGGCCGAAGACGACCAACGCTTTCGCGCCGCTTTCGCGCAAGTGCAAAAAGCCGCGCACGCACTCGGCGACAGCGGGCCGGCCTATCTCGCCGAGTTGGAAAAAGGCTTTCGCCGGCTGCAAACGGAATTTCCCAACCAAGGCGAGCTTTACGCCGAACTGCTTTATGTGGCCGACCATCGGGAGAACGAGTCGGCCACGAAGCTCGCGCGTGAAATTCTTGCGTGGCCCGCACCCGACGGCGTGAAAGCCAAGGCGCGCGGCGTCCTCGCGAAAAAGGCCGCGCTGGGGAAACTGTATCCGCTCAGGCTGCCATCCATCGATGGCGCGGCGATTGATCTGGCAAAACTGCGTGGCAAAGTTGTGCTGCTGGATTTCTGGGCCACTTGGTGTCCGCCGTGCCGCGAAGGATTGCCGGAGTTGAAGCGCACTTACGAAAAATTTCAGGCGCGCGGCTTCGAGATTGTAGGACTGAGCTTCGACAGTGAAGTGGGGAAATTACGCAAGTTTGTCGCCAGTGAAAAAATCCCGTGGCCGCAGCACGGCCTCGGCGAAAACATGGACGGCAAGCTGGCGCAACGTTTCGGCATCACCAGCCT
>JACPZS010000006.1 GCA_016195385.1 Verrucomicrobiota bacterium | reverse complement strand
TGCGCTACGCTCCGGCCTCCCTGCGTCCCGCACCCCCAGCCGAGGAAAGCAGACCAGGAACAACCAACAACAAAGGGGACATTCTCTCGTGAGTTAACTAGGGGACATTTCTAAAGAGTTTTGACAGTTGGATTTGCGGCACGAAGGATTCAAAACTGGAAATGCTTTTGGCAATTAAGACCCGGGGTGCGCAAACTGAGTCAGCGTTCTCGCGGCAATGCGATCGGCAATCGCGCGCCTTGGGTTGCGCCATGTTGCGAGACGCGGTCATACTCCTTGTCCTTGCCTTTGAACTCAGTTACGACACGTTGACCGAGCGCATCGACGGTTTCCTTCAAAGTTTCGCAAGGCTGATCTTCGCCAAGCTCTTTGACCTGCTTGCGCAGTTCGGCCGCCGCCGCCAGGCCGATTTTTGCGTGGCCGGCTTCATGTTGTCCGAGCGCGGCGATGTATCGCGTCCACGCTTGCCGGACGCCGGGAGCCGCGTTCGTCCAGGTCGTCCAGCGCGGTAAAGTAATCACAATCGTCGTCGTCGTGGTGAATTGCTGAATTTGGCAGCCGTCTTCGGAACGCCGCAGTTTGAATCGCCAATCGACTTGCCATTCCGTCGAACCATCCAGCGCGGATTTGTCCTTCCACGGCCGGCCCGCGTGCAACGAGTCTTGAATTGCCAGCAACGTGTCGCCGCTCACCGAGTAGTAATTCGTCGTCCATCGCACTTTGTCTTGCACGGGAGCGCTCGTGGCAGCGAAGCCAACCACAGTTGCGACAAGCCACGTGAAGATGCAGAAACGGCCTTGAGTTCGTTTGCGTCGCGCGCGTGCGGCGTTCGAGTCTGGCTTCACGGGCTTCACGCCTAATGCGTCATGGCGTAGAAGATGACATTGATGGCCAGCGGGTAATTTTTCTTTTCCGAGAAGTTGCTGAAGAACCAGGCGTCGCGCTGTTCCTCCTCCCACCCGTCGCCGTTGTCCGTGTTATGACACAGAAACACCATCATGCGATCCTTGTCATCGAAATACGCGCGAAAATGAGCATCATGCGTGTTACCGCCGATGTGATTGTCCTCCCAGGTGATCCCCGTGAACTTGTTCCGGATGGCAAAGCCGATATTGGGCGTTTGCAGCGAAAGATCATTGGGCAGATCGCACACGATGTGAAAAATATCGTGCGTGCGGGGCAAGTCCACCCAATGGCGGCCGGGCAAAGCTTGTTTCAACGCGGATTCAATCGCGTCCCACTCGGCCTGTCCCCAGAAGTCATCCACCATCATGAAGCCGCCGTTCAGCAAATAGTTGCCCAACGCTTTGGCCTCGGCCTCGGTGAGTGTGATGTTGGCGATGCCGCTCATCAGAATCCACGGGTAATCGAGCAGCCGCGGATCGAGCAATTCGACCACGGTCGGCTCAGGATTGACCTTCAACGCCGTCAACTCCTGCAGGCGAAAAGAGAGATTCAGGTCGGCGTCGGGAAAATCCGTCCACCACGCGTAGCTGCTGCGTTCGCGCTGCGACGACGTGTATTTGATGCGCGCAAAGGTGAACACGTCACGCGGACATTGTTTATCCAACGGCCACACCGGCACGTTCCCCCGATCGATGGGACCGACGCCTGACGGCGCACGCTTGCGGCCCCAACCGTCCTCGCCGCCAAACTGCGCCCGCGCCGCCGCGAGCATTCCCGCGCCGCACAACAGCAAGGCCAATTTTTGCAACAACGACTTCATTAAATAATTTGCGGCCTGCTTGGAATCGCGCCGCATCGGTCTGCGGGCATAGTCACGCGCTTGACTTTCGAGTCAAGCAAATGGGCGTGCGCAGGCAACGCTCATTCAAAACTCCGGTTGAGAATAATTCCAGTCCAGTCTGGCCACGACCGGCCGGCCGAATTAAGGTTCCATGTGCAATGACACGTCGCGAGGCAAACCCGTAACAAGAAGATTTTCGTGAGTCCCCCTCAACACACTCCGATGACTGTCGGTCGCCGGCTCGTTTTGGCGGTTTTCGTCGCGCTGGTATTTGTCCCGTCGCTGCGCGCCGACACGCCCGAAATGACCGCGCACTTTATTTCGGTCGGCCAGGCAGACGCGACGTTGCTCGAGTTTCCTTGCGGAGCGATTTTGATCGATGCCGGCTCCGACGACG
Organism: Verrucomicrobiota bacterium; assembly: GCA_016195385.1. GTDB lineage: Bacteria > Verrucomicrobiota > Verrucomicrobiia > Limisphaerales > JACPZS01 > JACPZS01. Next base: position 4,871 of record JACPZS010000006.1, on the reverse strand, counting down.
AGCACTCGAACGAACTCACCAATTAGCTCGCGAATTTCTTTGCCCGCCGGACCGACCTGAATCAGCACGCTGACGGCGGTGTTCATCACGCACAACCACATCGATCACACGGCGGCACTGTCGGCCATCTTCGCGGCGGGTTTTCAGATCGCGCGCTACTTTGACAATGGCGTGACCAACACCGGCAGCGGCTTCAAGGAACAACTTTGGATTCGCAACCAGAACAAGAAATGGGCCAGCGATCATACGCATCCCGTCACCAAAATCCGCGCGATCCGCGACCGCGACATCAAACCCAAAACCGGCCTGACTGATGCCGACATTGATCCGCTCGTGTGCGCGGATTGCGATCCCAAGATCACGCTGCTCGCGGGTCGCAAACTGCTCAATCCCGGCTGGATACCCGACGACTGGAGCAACTGGAACAATCACAGCCTCGTGCTCCGCATCGACTTTGGTGAACACACTTTTTTGTTCACCGGCGATCTGGAACAGCCGGCCATCGCCACGTTGCTCAAAAAGTACGAGAAAAATTTGTCGTGGCTGGACGTGGATATTTACCACGTCGGCCATCACGGCTCGCACAACGGCACCACCAAGGAACTGTTGGCCGCGCTTTCGCCCGAATTGGCCGTCATCTCAATGGGACGCTGGAGCTACGGAATGTTTCCTTGGGGACAGTTTACCACCTACACGTACGGGCATCCGCGCCAGCAGTTGATCAATTTACTGTCCGGATCGATCACGCGAACCCGCGACCAACCGTTGCGCGCCGCAGTCGCGCAAACGCAAGGCAACTTCAGCACCGCGACGATCACCAACGCCATTTACGCCACTGGTTGGGAAGGAACCATTCTCTTCAAAGTGCCTTTGCATGGGCGCATCGAAGTAAGCACGATCAATCCGCCGCCGCTCGTGGACGCACCACTGCTACCGACGTCGCCCGCGCTCATGCTGCCGTGGAGTGCACCGTTGCGATAAACTTCAACTCCGGTTTTTCGCTTTCACCCCGCGCGCGAGCATTTCAACAATTCGCTCCACGTCGAACACGCATCCGCCCCAAGTGCCGCCGCCAACTTGCTGAAGCGCCGCCCAAAGACGCGTGTCGTCCGGCAGGCTCGGATGCGGCGCGAGCTTTGGATGAGATTCTCGTGCCGCAAGAATTCGCGTGCCTTCGTCCGGATCAAATCGTCGCCCTGCTTCGCCGACGAAATCAAAACTGCCTTCGAGCCGCGCGCGGTCGATGACGATGCGAATCACATCACCGTCGCGCACCTTGCCAATCGGCCCGCCCGCCAGCGCTTCGGGGCCGACGTGTCCGATGCACGCGCCGGTCGAGACGCCGGAGAAGCGCGCGTCGGTGATCAGCGCGACGTGCTTGCCAAACGGCAGTTGCTTCAAGGCCGAGGTGAGTTGATATGTTTCCTCCATGCCGGTGCCCAATGGACCGCAGCCGATGAGCACGACGATGTCGCCGGCTTTGATCGCGCCTTTTTTGATCGCGCTCATCGCGTCGCGTTCACTGGTGAACACTCGCGCCGGACCTTCTTTGCGATAAACGCCATCGACGTCGAGCACGCTCGGATCAATGGCCGTGCTTTTGATGACCGCTCCCTCGGGCGCAAGATTGCCGCGCGGGAAAGTCACCGTGCTCGTGAGTCCGCGCGCGCGCGCTTTCTCCGGCGACATGATCACGTCGTCAGCATCAATGCCGTCCTGCTCTTTCAAAATCTCCCGGAAGCGTGCGCGCCGCTCCGAACCCGCCCACCAATCCAAAATTTCGTTCAACGATTTTCCAGCGACGGTCATCACGGAAGTGTCGAGCACGCCGAGCTTGCGCAGATGCAACATCACTTCCGGCACGCCGCCCGCGAGAAACACGCGCACGGTGGGGTGATGCACGGGGCCGTTCGGCAGAACGGAGACGAGTCGCGGCACGCGACGGTTTATCGCGATCCAATCCTCCACCGTGGGACGCGGCAATCCGGCGGCGTGCGCGATGGCGGGAATGTGCAAAAGCAAATTGGTTGAACCACCGAAGGCGGCGTGAATGGCCATCGCGTTGCGAATGCTCGCCGGGGTGAGTATGTCGCGCATTTTCAACCCGCGCCCTTCAAGTTGGCCGAGCGCGCGCGCGGAGCGAACCGCCATATCGGTCCAGACCGGCTGACCCGATGGCGCAAGCGCGGTGTGCGGCAGCGACATGCCGAGCGCTTCGCCGACGACTTGCGCCGTCGCCGCCGTGCCGAGGAATTGGCAGCCGCCGCCCGGCGTCGCGCACGCGCGGCAACCAAGATCCGCTGCTTCTTGCAGCGAGATCAGTCCGTGCGAAAATCGCGCGCCGATGGTTTGAATTGCGCCGGCGTCCTCGCCGCTGGCGGGCGGCAGCGTCACGCCACCGGGCACGAGCACGCACGGCAGGTCGCGCATCCCGGCCAGCGCCATCATCATTGCCGGCAGACCCTTGTCGCACGTCGCGATGCCGAGCACGCCTGCGCGCGTCGGCAGCGAACGGATCAGGCGGCGGAAAATCTGCGCGGCGTCGTTGCGATACGGCAGACTGTCGAACATGCCCACCGTGCCCTGCGTGCGCCCATCGCACGGGTCCGAACAAAACGCCGCAAACGGAATCGTCTTCAAGCGGCGCAATTCGCGCGCCGCCGCTTCGACGAGCAGGCCGATCTCCCAGTGGCCGGTGTGATAACCCAGCGCGATTGGCTGGCCATCGGGCGCGCGCACGCCGCCCTGTGTGCTCAGGATCAAAAACTGTTTCCTGCCCAGCTCCGCTGGATTCCAACCCATGCCGGCATTTTGCGTGAGACCGAAAATATCGCCGCTCGGACGATTCAGCAACATGTCCTCGGTCAGCGGCAGACTGCCGGTCGGGCCGGCGGCTTTGGTTTCGATCTGGAAGATGTCCGCGGAATTTCCCGCGAGAATTTCGTTACTCGGATTCATGCGCCGATTGAACCAGCAAGCCCGTGCCAGACCAAGGAGAAGTTGGAACCCTTGCGCCGATGAATTCAACCCGGGAAATTGCTCACGCTCGAAGCGCTCTGGGAAACAGCACAGCCGATTTGCGTGTCGGCAAAACACCGACCCAATTTCACTTTGGCCCGACAACTTGCCAGTCAATCCCCGGATTGGCGGGATTCAGCAGTTGCGCCGCCCGTAGAGTGATTCCGTTCATAAACCACACCGCCAGCGTGCCGTCGTCGTGTTGGAAAATCAGGTCGGGCTTTCCGTCTTTGTCCAGATCCACGATGGCGCGGATGTGCCAGCCGGTTCCAGCCGGCCGCGTGGGACCAAGGTAAGCAGCATGTTGGAAGTTGATCCCATTCATGAACCACACCGCCAGTGTCCCATCCAGATGTTCAAACAGAATGTCCGGGTTGCCGTCTTGATCGAAATCGCTGGTGCCGGCCACTCGCCAGCCAGTGCCGGGATTGCTCGGATTTACGAGCGTGCCGTTCGTGAGGTTGACGCCGCTCATAAACCAGATCGCTAGGCTGCCATCGGTATTTTGCAGGAGAATATCCACTTGACCGTCAATATCGAAATCCCCGGTGCCGACTACCGACCACGCGGGGCCAACATTTGCGGGATTCAAATAAGCAGCACTCACAAGACCCGTTCCCTTCATGAACCAAGTGGCCACCGTCCCATCGCTGTGCTGGAATAATAAATCCGGATCGCCATCCCCATCGAAATCGCCGGTGCCGACGATGTGCCAGCCTAAATCGCTGACTCGATAGGGAGTAAATAAACTGCCAGACACAAGGTTCTCACTCCCGTTCATGAACCAAACTCCCACTGAACCGTCGGTGTTCTGCAACACGAGATCGGGAAAACCATCGCCATTGAAATCAAAGCCAGCCTTCTTTTGTAATCTGAAAGTCACCTGCACCGCATGGTCCGCCTGGATATTGTTCAAGAGAAACGAGCCGCCGCCTTGCTGGGCTGAGGTTCCATCCAAAATCCAGTGATCAATCACAAAACCAGCGCTCGGTGTGGCCGTGTATGCCAAACTTACGCCGGCGGCCGGAGTTAAACTCCCGTTGGGCGTGACGGACCCGCCTGCGCCCGCCGAGGCAATGACCGTGTAATGAGCCTGTGACAGTTTGAACGTCACCTTCACGGCATGATCCGCTTGAATGTTGATGAGTGGAAAATTGACCAAGCCCGTTTGCGCCACCTGGCCATCCACCAGCCATTGATCCACGACGTAATTCGCATTTGGTGTCGCCGTGAATATCTGACTGCCCCCGGAGCCTTTGCTCAGGCTGCCATTCGGGGCAATCGTGCCACCTGCGCCCGCTGTCACCGTGATCGTGAACGCAGTCGGTGGCGGAGGAGAACTCGGCTGCCCGACACGAATAATGTGGTTGAATCGATCTGCCACATAGATTTTCCCATCACGACCCACGGCGACATCCTGCGGTAAATAAAACCGGGCCTCGCTTCCAACTCCATCTGCCGAGCCGGTAATCCCCGGCATTCCGACGACGGTGGTTACTTGGCCGCCGGGAGTTACCATTCGGATGGTGTCGTTGGAATCATCGCTCACAAACAGATTTCCGACGGCATCGATTGCGATACCCAACGGGTAATTGAATCGGGCCACGCTCCCTAATCCATCCGTGCTGCCGCTGATTCCTGCCAATCCTGCCAGCGTGCTGACCATGCCATCTGGAGTAATCATGCGGATTGCATGATTGTAATAATCTCCCACAAAGATGGTGCCCGCCGCATCGACCGCCACGCCGCCGGGATGATCGAACTGGGCTTGCAGCGCCTGACCATCCGCAGTTCCATTTTGCAAGGGAATCCCAGCGATGGTGGTAACCACACCTGCAGGCGTCACTTTTCGG
>JACPZS010000011.1 GCA_016195385.1 Verrucomicrobiota bacterium | reverse complement strand
ATTCGAATTGGGAGGAAAAACTTCGTACCCATTACGTATTTGGTCGCCTGTATCTTGAGCATCGCGTGCCGTCGGGTGTCTATTGTTGTTTTCATTCGGAACTCAAGCTCACCAACCTTGCATTCGATGCGTGCGTTGCCGCCTGGGTTCAAGAAGCTTGGCTCGTTAAGGATGTTGAAGAATCTTTCATTGGTTCGCCCGATTATTTGAGACTTAGGGCCAAAACGTATGACTATTATCAGGTCATATTCAGGAAAACTCCGTTTGTTGCTAGTCGTCTCGCTGAACTGGCGCAACAGGCTGAACTTGATGCGCGAAGACGCGCCGAAGACTTGGAGAAAGCAACCAAAAGGCAACTTGTCGTCGAAGCAGCGCGAAATGAAGCCGAGGACTTAGACCGCTTACGCAAGAGCAGCTTCACCACCTTCGTTTATGTGATGCAGGATTTGAGAAACGGCCACCTGAAGATCGGACGGAGCACAAGCCCTGGAAAGCGAGAGAAGACCCTGCAATCAGAAGTTCCTCAAATCGTTTTGCGTTTGAGCATTCCGGCCAATGATGAGCACGAAAGGCAACTACATGAACAATTTTCCAACAAGCGAATCAGAGGCGAATGGTTCGCACTGGAGCCGAATGATATTCTTTGGCTCGTGTCTTTCCTGAAGCGCAATGGCGACGCCACAAGAGCTTCGGTGGATTACCAGTGGCTCGGAACGATAAGCTTCAGCGCACGTTGAGCGATCTAGGCGCAAAATGACACAACCGAACCAATACGATTGGTCGCTCCTCAATCGTGATTACTCGGATATCGTCCAGAAAGTTTTGGCCGACTGGAAGCAGTTAGTCGCGTCGGATGAACGCGAGCCTGAGTTTCAGCGATTTCTTTCCGAATACGCTGGGATGTTTTTTGGTGCGGAAGGTACGAGCTTGGTTGTCAGTCAGCTCCAGCTCGGAACGGCGTACCGGCCTGACTTTGTAGTAGCACACGATATCAGAAGCGGAGGTGTGCTCTACGAATTCATTGAACTTAAAAGGCCTTGCCACTCTCCGTTCAATAATGGCGGAACCGAATCGCATCCTTTGAAGTTGGCATTGAAGCAAGTAGGAAATTGGCAAGCACGGCTCATGGAGAATTGTGTTGAAGTTCGTGAGCGCTTTCCAGTGACGCGCGCTGCTGATCGGCGCTGTTCTTTCACAATAATAATCGGTCGCAGAGAAAACTCGAAGGATTGGCTATCGGAAAGGAATCAATTGTCCGACCGCTTGACGAACCGATACCGACACAACATTCGGTCATACGACTATCTAACGGACGAGCTAGTAAAGAGACAATTTGCGCGTGGCTCCCCTGTCTGGCTTTCCGGTGATGAACTGACGTTGAACCAGTTGGCGAATCCGTTTGTCAAAGCATTCACCGACAAATCATGGCGGGAACTTGTCAAGGGAGTAGGTCGAGCTTCGCAGGATGGCCTAGCAGTTTTTGAAGCACACTTTCTGACTTGCTCCGGAAAAGAAGTAGCCAAGAGGCTGAAACACAATGCACTTTTCGAGCAATTCATCGCGAGGCAAATTCAGAAGTAGTACGATTTCCACGCGGAAGCTGGCTGCCGCTCTGGACCAACACTTTCACTTTTCCAGATGCTCTCAATTTCAGCGATCCGCAGAGCGGCGACGCTTCCAAGCGCTTTTACCGCGCCCGCCTGCCGTCGCCGTAACCTTCTACCTTAAACTCGCAGTTGTCTCACGCGAAGGACGCGAAGGAAGCAACACCAAAGGAGCGTGCTTTGGAAAATGCTGTCGCCCGCAGCGTTCACCCAACCAGTAAATAGGTTGCTGCTTTCAAAGTCTTTTCCTTTGCGCTCTTGGCGTCCTTGGCGTGAGGTTCATCTGCGGAAATCGGACATCACGAGGCCGGAGGCCAAGTCCTTCAAGCGAACACCAGCCCGAAAGGCAAGAGCGGTTCAAAGTCAGCGAGGTTGTTGGTCGCCAACCTGGCATCGCAGCGAATAGCGACCGCGGCGATCATGCAATCTGGCAGCGAGCGGGAACGTCGTCCGGTCTGGTTGAACAGATCGGCCGCCTGTAGCGCGTCCGCCGAGAGGAACGGTTCTGGATGCGGAAAGATCTGGCGGGCGAAGGCCGCCGCCGTAGCGTCCAGCGGCCCGCACAGAAACTCCGCCCAAGCAACCGAGCAGATGCCAAACGTTTCATTCGCCGCCGACCACATGCGGAACTTCGTGTCGGCCGCTGAACCCACGACGTTAACCTCGATGAGAAAATTGGTGTCGAAGTGAACCACAAGCCAGGCGTGCCGATTTAGCGCCGCGCGTCGTGGACAATGGCCTTCCAATCGGCCGCCTTGCTTTGATCGAGCTGAAGATGCTTTTGGAGCGCGTCCAAAGCTTCGATCGGCGTCAATGGATTAGCCTTGGTCGTGACTGGTCCCAAGATGGTCACGAGTGCGTGTGCCGATTCAGGCAACTTGCCCGGCTCTTTAACGACCACTTCGCCGTGGGCGATTTCCGCTTCCAATGTCACGTAGCTCATGGCCGCAAAAGTAGGACATATTCCGATGCCGTCACAAGCTCTAACCACGACCGCGATTGCCTTTGGACTTTTTGCGATAGCTCAGTCGCGGCGCTTCGGTACCCACGGCTTCGCCGCCCAATCCGCGCTTGAATTCGTTGACTTGATCCCGGAGCAGCGCCGCTTTTTCGAACTCCAGATTGTTCGCGGCTTCGAGCATTTCAAATTCAAGCTGGCGGACGGTTTCCGTCAAATCGAAATTGCCGCCTGCGTCGTTGATGATGGCGGCAGCCTTGTCCGCGATGGCTTTTTGACTGGAGAGGCCTTCCTCCATTGGGCGGCTGGTGCTGCGCGGGGTGATGTTGTGCGCGAGGTTATAGGTGATCTGCTTTTCGCGGCGGTATTCCGTGGCGTCCAAAAATTTCTGGATGCTCTGCGTGCGCACATCGGCGTAAAGAATTACTTGGCCGTTGAGATGGCGCGCGGCGCGGCCGGCGGTTTGAATCAAACTTGTCGTCGAGCGCAGATAACCTTCCTTGTCCGCGTCGAGAATCGCGACGAGTGAAACTTCCGGAATGTCGAGTCCTTCGCGCAACAGGTTGATGCCGACGAGCACATCGAACTCGCCTCGGCGCAGCGCGCGCAGGATTTCGACGCGCTCAATGGCGTCAATCTCGCTGTGCAGGTAGCGCACGTTGATGCCGATGTCGCGCAGGTAATCGGTCAGTTCCTCCGCCGTGCGTTTGGTCAACGTCGTCACGAGCACGCGCTCTTTTTTATCAACGCGCTTGCGCGCCTCCTCGATGAGATCGTCGATCTGGCCCTTAAGCGGTTTGATGGTCACGGGCGGATCGACGAGGCCGGTGGGCCGCACGATTTGTTCGACCACTCGTCCGGCGGACCAGCCGACTTCGTTCGCCGTCGGCGTCGCGCTGACGTAAATCGTCTGGTTTTGAAACGACTGAAACTCCTCGAAGTTGAGCGGGCGATTGTCGAGCGCGCTCGGCAGGCGGAAGCCGTACTCGACCAGCACGGTTTTGCGCGAGCGGTCGCCTGCGTACATGCCGCCGATTTGTGGCACCGTCGCGTGCGACTCGTCGATGACGAGCAGATAATCCTTCGGGAAAAAATCCAGCAAAGTCGCGGGGCGCGAACCCGGCGCGCGTCCCGCAATGTGGCGCGAATAATTTTCGATGCCGGAGCAAAAACCCATTTCGAGCATCATTTCCAAATCGTATTCCGTCCGCATCTTGATGCGCTGCGCTTCGAGGAGTTTGCCGGCCTTCTCAAACGCGGCGATGCGATCCGTCAATTCCTCGCGAATCGAAAGCGTCGCGCGTTTCAACTTCTCCGTCGGCGTCACGAACTGTTTGCCCGGATAAATCGTCACTGCCTCCAAGCCTTCGATCTTGTGTCCCGTCAACGGCTCGAAGCGCGTGATGCGTTCGATCTGGTCGCCGAAAAATTCAATGCGCAATGCGTCCTCGGTGTAAGCAGGACAGACTTCGATGGTGTCGCCGCGCACACGAAAGGCGGTGCGCTGGAATTCGATGTCGTTGCGGTTGTATTGCAGGTCGATGAGGCGACAGAGAAATTGTTCGCGCGAGATTTCCTGCCCGACGTGCAACGGCACGACCATCGCTTCGTAGTCCTCCTTGCTGCCGATGCCGTAGATGCACGACACACTCGCGACGACGATGACGTCGCGTCGCGCGAAAAGCGAACTCATCGTGGAAAGACGCAGACGCTCGATCTCGTCGTTCACACTGGAATCTTTTTCGATGAACGTGTCCGTGCGCGGGATGTAGGCTTCGGGCTGGTAGTAATCGAAATAGCTGACGAAATACTCGACGGCATTGTGCGGAAAAAAACTTTTGAACTCCGAGTAGAGTTGCGCGGCGAGCGTCTTGTTATGCGAGATGACGAGCGTCGGGCGGTTTATTTTTTGAATCACGTTCGCGACGGTGAATGTTTTGCCCGAACCCGTGACACCGAGGAGCGTCTGGTGTTTCGCGCCCGCGAGCAGGCCTTCGGTCAGCTTCGCGATGGCTTGCGGTTGATCGCCGGCGGGTTCGTACACGGATTCGAGTTTGAACATCGCGGCGAAAGTAGGAGTGGGGCAGGGGAGTGTCAATGAACGTGGCGCGGCTGACAGCCTTACCGCTTGACTGCCCGGCAAATTCAGTGAATTGCACCCCAGTGAGGCATTTGGGGAACTTGAGCGCAATGGTTGCCGGGCTTGGTTTGGTCAGGCCAGCCTAGCCGGGCGGATAAAGCTTTCAACAATATCAGCCGATTCAAATGGCATGAGCATGACCGCGAATCCGACGACGAACAACCAGAAGACCGACCCGTTACCCGGCCAGGCGCTCGCGGTTGGAGCGAAGACGATCCTCATCGTGGATGACGAAGCGGATTTCGTTGAATTGACAAAGCTCCATCTCGAAGGCGCAGGTTATCTGGTGGAGTCAGCCTTTGACGGAGTACAGGGCATCAAAAAAATCATGGCGAGCAATTATGCTGTGATTCTGTGCGACATGATGATGCCCAATCTCGCCGGCGACAAATTTTACCTGGCCGTGGAGCGCGTCAAACCGGAACTGTGCAAGCGGTTCATCTTTGTCACCGGCCATCGGGGAGATCCGAAAATGGACGCCTTCATTCGCAAAGTCCGCGGGTTGATTTTGTGGAAGCCGTTTCAAATCCACGTTCTGCTGGAAACCATCCAGGCCATTGAGAAAAAAGCCGGATGACGTCAATCACGCGGGCGGCACAAAGGATTACAACGGCAGTCAGCCGGTTTCGAGGTGCCCGACCGGGCGCCACTTCATATCATCGAGAGGGACGCAGCGGGATTTCATCTCCTCCAGCGGCCGCGGGAATTTGCAGCGGCGCGGTGAGCAGCGACTCGCGCTGCGATCGTAAGGTCAAAATTCGGCGCGCGAAATAAAGATTGCGACGGGTTTTGCCTTTGCTATTGTGGCCGCCCTTTTCCCGGACTTCCCGGCGAGTCGGCGCGGGCGGAGAAAATGTAACGGCTGCAAAATTGCCGTCATCCGTGTGGATGGCGGCGGCCACAACAACATCGAAAATAATCCCGTGTTCCGCGGGATGGTTCGCTCGCAAGGCGGACTCTCAACCAAAGGAAATTGTGTTAAGTATCGGCATTAAGGAATTGATGGAATCCGGTGTCCATTTCGGGCACCAGACCAAGCGTTGGAATCCGAAGATGAAGAAGTTTATCTTCGAGGCCCGCAACGGCATCCACATCATCGATCTCAGCAAGACGCTCACGCAGCTCGAGGCCGCCTGCGCGTTTATGTCTGACATCGTCGGCAAAGGGAGCGAAGTCCTCTTCGTCGGCACCAAGAAGCAGGCCCAGGCTGCGGTCAAGGAAGCCGCCAAATCGTGTGGCCAGCTTTACGTCACCGAGCGGTGGCTGGGTGGCACACTTACGAATTTCAATACCGTCAAACGCTCTCTGGCACGCCTCCGTGAACTGGAGAAATGGGAAGTGGACGGCACGCTCGCCAAGTATGGCAAACAGGAGCAATCGGTGCTGCGCCGGGAAACTGCCCGGCTGGTCAAGAATCTCGACGGCATCCGCACGTTGCAAAAATTTCCCGCCGCCATGTTCGTCGTGGACGTGAAGCGCGAACACAATGCGGTGGCCGAAGCGCGCCGCCTGAAGATTCCCCTTGTGGCGATCTCCGACACCAATTCCGATCCCGACATCGTGGATTTTCCAATTCCCGGCAACGACGACGCCATCCGCTCCGTTCGCCTGATCCTCAGCATTGTCGTGCAGACCCTCACACAGGCTCGCGCCGAGTACGAATCGAAATACGGCCGCCGCAAGCAAGTAGAGGAAGTTGCCCCTACCGAAGCACCCGCCCCTGCGGCAGAAGCTCCTGCGCCAGTAACGGAAGCGCCGGCGGCATCCCCCGCTTAACAAATGATTCCATTAGCGACCGTCGTGAAGGAATCATTCCCTTCGCACGGGTCGTTAACTAATTAACCACTACTTGAAATTTTATGGCTGAGATTACTGCGGCTGCGGTCGGCAAGTTGCGCGAAATGACCAATGCCGGTTTGATGGATTGCAAGAAAGCGCTCACCGAAGCGAACGGCGACTTGAACGCCGCCGTGGACATTCTGCGCAAAAAAGGCGTCGCGACCGCCGCGAAAAAGGCGGGCCGCGCCGCAAACGAAGGCGTCATCGCCCAGCACATTCAAGCAGGCGCGCGCGTGGGCATTCTCGTCGAGATCAACTGCGAGACGGATTTTGTCGCCAAGAACGAGAGCTTCCGTGCTTTCTGCGACGAAATCGCTAAAAAGCTCGCTACGAATCCCGCCGCAAATGTCGAAGAAGACCGCGTTGCCGCCGTCGCGAAGGTTGGTGAAAATATTTTACTCTCGCGTCATCATCGCATGGAAGTCAGCGGCAATGGATTGGTCGCGGCTTACATCCACACCGGCGCGAAGGTCGGCGTGCTCGTGGAAGTCGGCGCCGGCAAGGAGGCGACGGTGGCGAGCGACGAATTCAAGCAGCTCGTGCGCGACATCACCTTGCAAATTGCCGCCGCGCATCCGTTCGTGGTGAGCCGGGATTCGGTGCCTGCTGAAGTCGTGGCCAAGGAAAAAGAAATTGCCGCCGAACAGGTGAAAGGCAAGCCGCCGCAGGCCATCGCCAAGATTGTCGAAGGCAAACTGGAAAAATTCTATCAAGGCTACTGCCTCGTCGATCAAGGCTTCGTAAAGCAGAATTCGGAAATCACCGTGAAGGAACACGTGGCAGAGCTGGCCAAACAACTCGGCGATGAAATTGCGATCCGCCGCTTTGTCCGCTTCCAAGTCGGCGAATCCGCCGCCGCGTAATCAATTCACTTTCCTCGGAAGCAACCCGGGCATCGTCAACGACGGTGCCCGTTTTTTTTAGCTGCTTACGCCTTCGGATATTCCCAGGGACCACGATAGGCACGGCTCAGAAGTTGGTTCGCTTCCGCGTCGCCAGGGATCGTTTCCTTGTCTCCATCCCATTGGATGCTGCGGCCAAGCTTGAGCGACAGCATCCCAAGCAAGCTCATGTTCGTGGCGCGATGCGCCGACTCGACGTCGCCGATTGGCACGCGTCCGGCGTCGATGCTCTCCAGAAAATTCTTCCACAACAGCGTGAGATTGTGGCCGTCGGGTTCCTGAATCTGCGACGGCTCGTGGAGGATTTTGTCGTTGTCGTTCGCGGGATAAAACGTCCAGCCGTCGCGCCAGCCGAGATGGAACGTTCCCTTGGTGCCGTAGAAATTGCAGCCAATCGCGGACTTCTCCGCCTTGTTGTCGGCGAATTTGCGATGCTCCCAGTTCACGGTGAATGACTCGAATTGGTAAACGGCGATTTGCGAATCCGGCGCGTCGCTGGTTTGTTCGCGCTCATTCAACACAGGCTCGCCCTGCACGGGCCTGCCGCCCGTCGAGAAAATCCGACGTGGAAATTTTTCGTCCGTCCAACGCAGCACTTGGTCCAGCCAATGCACACCCCAATCGCCGAGTGTGCCGTTGGCGAAGCCGAGAAAATTACGCCAGCCGCCCGGATGAATTTTTGTGTTGAACGGTCGCAACTGCGCCGGCCCGCAGTAAAAATCCCAGTCTAAACCTTCGGGTGGATCGGCGTTTGGTGCCGGACGTTCCTTCCCACCGCCGGAGTGAACGAATGCGCGCACCATGCCGATCTGGCCCGCGCCGCCTTCCTTCAAAAACTTCATCCCCGAAACAAAATGCGGGCCGATGCGACGATGAAGCCCGACTTGCACGAGCCGGCCGGTGGCCTTCGCGACATCGACCATCGCGCGACTCTCGCGAACCGTGTGACCGGTCGGTTTCTCCACAAACACATGCGCGCCCGCCCGCAGCGCGGCAATAGAGATCAGCGAATGCCAGTGGTCGGGCGTGGCCACGATGACGATCTCCGGTTTTTCCTTGTCGAGCAACTCGCGGAAGTCGCGATATTTTTTGGGCTGATCGCCGGAAGCGTCGTTGACGTGCATCGCTGTTGCGTCTAGCGCGCGCGTGTCCACATCGCCGAGCGCGATAACTTTCGAGCGGCCAGACGCCATCGCTTCGCGCAGAATGTTCATGCCCCACCAGCCGGAGCCGATGAGAGCCGTGCGGAATTTCCTGGTCGATTGCGCGCGTAGCAAAGGCACTGCTCCAAAGGCGAGCGTCGCTGCCGTCGCAGACTTAACGAAATGGCGTCGAGTTACGTTCATGGAAATGTGAAGTCCGAGTTGTTGCTGAAAATTCTTCGTCGCTCACTTGGCTTGCACATCGAGGCAGACGAGATTGCCCTGCGCGTTACGGCAGTAAATGTGTCCGTTGGCAAGCACGGGAACCGTCCAGCATTTCCCGCCGAGCACCTGCGTGCGGGCGATGGGCTTGAAACGTTCCGGTGATGCTTCGGCGACGATCAACTCGCCACGATCGGTCAGCACGATGAGTTTGCCATCGGCTGCCATCAGCGCTCCGGAGCCAATGCCTGATTCAGCCCATTTCAGCACACCGGTTTTGAAATCGAGACACTTGAGCGACGCCTTTGATGTCGTGTCGCCGTCGATGCCGAAGAGAAAGCCATTGAGCAGCACGCTCGGATTCATCTGCGTGCGCAGTTCCTTGTTCTGCCAGACGGCTTCGGATTGCGCGCCGCTCAACTTGAACAGTCCTGCTCCCTTGCCGTAGCCCGAGGAAATGAACATGAGATCACCGTCGAGCACGGGATCGGCGGCGTTGACGCCGTACTGCGTCGGCCAAGGAATGCGCCACGATTCTTTGCCCGTCTTTGCATTCACCGCCACGAACGATTTGGCGGAGCCGAGGATCGCGAAAGTTTCACCGTTGCGTGCAAACCGCAGCGGCGTCGAATAACCGGCGTCCTTGTTTGCCGAAGTCCAGACGAGCTTGCCGGTTTCCTTTTCGACTGCGATGCCGGCGTCGCCGAGGTTGAGTAACAGCAGATTTTCATGCACCACCGGCGAACCAGCAAATCCCCAATCGGGAATTCGCAGTCCAGTCTCTTTCTGCAAATTTTTCGACCAGCGAATTTTGCCGGACGCGGCCTCGAAGCAAAACACATCGCCCCAGCGGCTCGAAGTGTAAACCACTTCGCCCGCAAGCGTCGGCGTCGAAGTCGGCCCGCCTTCAAAAAATTTGTCACCGAGATCGGCGTCGTATGCGTGTTTCCACAAAACTTTTCCGGTCGCCGCGTCGAGACACCACACGACATCTTTTTCATCGACATAGCCCATCGTGAAGACGCGGTCGTTAACTACGGAAACCGACGAGAAGCCGATGCCGACGGCCGCCTTCCACGCCACGGGCGGGCCAGCGGCGGGCCAGCTCGACAACCAATTCTTTTCATTAGAGATGCCGTTGAAATTTGGACCGCGCCAATGCGGCCAGTCATCCGCAGCCACATCCAAGGCGGCCAGCGCAATCAGCGCGAAGATTGTGCGCAGAAAACTTCGAATCATACGACGTGACGTATCCAAGATCGCGAGCCGGCACAAGCAAAACCGTTGTGACTCGATTTGACTCACTTCATTGAATTTCGGAACTGTCGGCTTGAGCTTTCTTGGGCCGCGTGCAAGCGTCGCAAAGCTAAACAATTTCGCGTGCCTTACTCCATAGCCATCTCCGAGCTTATGAAATGCTCGAAACCTTTGATCTTCGAAGACGTGGACGAAGCGTTTCCATTTGGGATACGTGGCACGGGATTTTTAGTTCAGCTTGACTCGCGCTATTTCGGCATCACTGCCCAGCACTGTGTTGCCACAAACCCAGTGGACTCCTCTAAACCTCCACCGGAATCAGTTCGTTTCCAGTTAGATTGTGAGCCAGATAAATTTCTACCATTGAAAACGATTTACTTGCCAAAGACTCTTGATAAGCAAGAGGAGGATTGGGATTTCTCCGATTTTGCCATCTATGAGTTTGAGTCTAGCTTCGTTCCGAGCTCAGTTTTGGAGCAGGGAGAGTTTCTCGATATGAATTACCATATCCGGCACGCGCGAGCACTCCGTCCGGGCACGGCTGTTTCCTTGATAGGTTATCCCGCTTCTGCACATTGCCAGCGAAAGCACACAAGCGGTTGGAATTCGTGTTCATTCGAGGCCACGGCGGCTAATGGGTTCGCTAGCGCGAAATCGATGCCGAATGGGAAATGATATCCAGATTAGGCCGCCAACGTTGTGGACGGCGAGCTTTACAAAATCGATTTTCGTCAGTCACACTGAACGCAGTTGAACCATGAATCCGTTGCAGCAGCACTTTCGACTATCCCGCCGCGAATTCCTGACCTCGGCTGCTGGCGGCATCGGTGGACTCGCGCTCGCCTCATTACTGGCGAAAGACGCGCACGCGGCGGCAACCTCTACAGCGGGCGGCAAAGACTTGAACCCGTTGGCACCACACGCGCCGCATTTTGCACCGCGAGCAACGAATTGCATTTTCTTTTTTCTGTCCGGCGGTTCCAGCCAAGTTGATCTGTTTGATCCGAAACCGAAGTTGAACGAGCTGGCCGGACAACCGTTGCCAGAATCTGTTTTGAAAAACGTCCGGTTTGCATTCATCCAGAAAGATTCGGCGCGCTTGATGGCCAGTCCGCGTTCGTTCAAGCAGCACGGCCAGTGCGGAATGGAATTTTCCGATTTGCTGCCGCACATCGCCCCGCTCGCGGATGACATCTGCATGATTCGTTCGATGCACACGGAGCCGTTCAATCATCATCCCGCGACGATCATGATGAACTCCGGCTTCCAGCGCATGGGCCGGCCGACCATCGGTTCGTGGCTGACATACGGACTCGGCAGCGCGTGCGCCGATCTGCCCGGCTACGTGGTGCTCGAGCCTGGGCCGGGCATTCGTGGCGGCGCGACGAATTGGTCGTGCGGCTTCATGCCTTCGACGTACGCAGGCGTCCATTTCAACACCAAAGGCGAGCCGGTCAAAAATCTTTCCAACCCCGAGGGCATCTCCACCGAAGTGCAGCGCATGTCGCTCGACACAATTGCGAAACTCAACGGCCGCCGCTTCCAGCACATTCAAGATCCGGAAATCGAAAGCCGCGTCGCATCGTATGAACTGGCTTTTCGCATGCAGAAAGCCGCGCCCGAATTGCTCGATCTCGCTGGCGAAAAGGCAGAGACGCTCGAATCGTACGGTGTGGACCGGAAGGACGATTTGCAAAATCGTTTCTCGACGAGCGCGCTGCTCGCTCGGCGGATGATCGAGCGCGGCGTCCGCTTCGTGAACGTTTACATGGACGGCTGGGATCATCACGGCGGACTCAATGACGGCCTCGTGAAAAACTGCGGCGTTGTGGATCAACCGATTGCCGCGTTGATCAAAGATCTCAAGCAGCGCGGGTTGCTGGACACGACGCTCGTCGTGTGGGGCACGGAATTCGGTCGCACGCCGCTGGGAGACAATCGCATCGGCGCGACCGCCGTCACCGGCCGCGATCATCAGCCGAGCGCGTTCACGCTCTGGATGGCAGGCGGCGGCGTGAAAGGCGGGTTGGTTTACGGTGCCACGGATGAGTTGGGCATGAACGTCGTGCAGGATCCGGTTCACATCAACGATTTCCACGCGACGCTGCTGCACTTGTTCGGCCTGAATCACGAGGCGCTCACGTATCGTTTCGAGGGCCGCGACTATCGGCTCACGGACATCGCGGGCAAGGTGGTGAAGGCGTGGCTGGCGTGAAGCGGCTTGTGCTCCAGGCTGAGGTTTCAGTGTGAAGTCTGGGAAGTGGCGGGGTTTTTCGTTTTTCCGAAT
Source organism: Verrucomicrobiota bacterium (assembly GCA_016195385.1). Classification (GTDB taxonomy): domain Bacteria; phylum Verrucomicrobiota; class Verrucomicrobiia; order Limisphaerales; family JACPZS01; genus JACPZS01. The sequence goes on along the minus strand of JACPZS010000011.1, from coordinate 12,608 downwards.
CGCATCACGATTTTAATGCCGCTGGCTGACGATTGCGGTTAATCATCCGGCGTTCGATGAATTCAAACACGACAGAATCACAAACTGAGCCCCCGCGCCCTCTGGGCAAGAATCAGGGCGGTTACTTTGGCGAGACCATCGACATCGAGCGCGTGCTGGAGAACTGCCTTCAATCAGCGGCTCAGTTTGACTGGCAGCACGAGTCTTTGGCTGTCGAGCCGGGCGTGCATTTGCACGCGTTGCGGCGCGCGCGATCTCAGCGCGCAAAAAATCTTTATCTTTCGACCGGGATTCATGGTGATGAACCAGCGGGGCCGCTTGCGATAAGCCGGTTGTTGCAGGAGAATTCCTGGCCGGACGGTCTCGCGGTGTGGCTATGTCCGTGTCTGAATCCAACCGGCTTCCCGCTCAACCGGCGCGAAACTGCGAAGGGCCATGACTTGAACCGTCAATACCACGCACCCGAAGCCGCCGAAACGCGCGCTCATATCACGTGGCTGAAACAACAACCGAAGTTCGATGTGACGATCTGTTTGCATGAAGATTGGGAGGCGCGCGGTTTTTATCTTTACGAGTTGAATCTCGATCAACGACCGTCGCATGCCGAAGCCATGATCGAAAATGTCTCCCCCGTTTGTCCCATCGATCATTCCGAAACAATCGAAGGCAGATCGGCGCGCGCGGGCATCATCCGGCCAAGCGCTGATCCGCGCACGCGTCCGCAGTGGCCCGAAGCCTTCTACCTCATTCAGAATCATACGCGCCACAGCTACACGCTCGAAGCGCCGTCGGATTTTCCGTTGCCGCTTCGCGTGGCTGCGCTCGTGACCGCGGTGCGGACAGTTCTCCAAACTTTGTGAACACACCAACTCGGTCGCCAATTTTCCAAGAACGATTTTCGTTCCCGCGACAATCAACAGGCCGTCTCCTCGCGCAACGAAATCGATCCACAAAAAACGGAGCGCCAAAAGGGCAGGGGACAAACTTGCGAATCTTATTCGTCGTGCTGCTGATTGCTTGCGTAGGGACCGGTTGTCGGTCGGCGAAATCCGCGACGTCGTTGACCCGCTTCGAGTTCTCGCAGCCCGAAATGGGTTCGCTCTTTCGGATCACGCTGTTTGCGCCCGATGAGGTGATCGCCCGCGTGGCGGCAACGAACGCCTTCGCGCGCGTTGCTGAGTTGAATCGCATCATGAGCGACTACGATCCCGAGAGCGAACTGATGCGGCTTTGTCGCCGGCCCATGGGCGTGCCGCAACGTGTGAGCACGGAATTGTTCGACATCCTGGAGCGCTCACAAACCTTGGCCCGCCAAAGCGACGGCGCATTCGACGTGACGGTTGGACCGCTGGTGCAACTCTGGCGAAACGCGCGCCGCCGCAAATCGCTGCCCTCGCCTCAAGCAATCGCCACCGCCCGCGAGCGTGTCGGGTATCATCATCTGAAACTCAATGCGCCTTCTCGCTCCGTCACCCTGCTCGCTCCAGAAATGAAGTTGGACCTGGGCGGCATCGCCAAAGGTTACGCGGCGGATCAAGCACTGGCGGTGTTGCGACGGTACGGCATCACGCGCGCGATGTGCGCGGCCAGCGGCGACATCGCGATTGGCGATCCACCGCCTGACAAATCCGGCTGGCGCGTCGGCATCGGACGCATGGACGCACGCGGCGATGAACTCGAACAAACGCTGCTGCTTCATCACGCGGGCATTTCGACCTCCGGTGATGCCGAGCAATTCGTCGAAATCGACGGCGTGCGTTATTCCCACATCGTCGATCCGGCAACGGGACTCGGCCTCACCAATCGCAACCAAGTCACCATCATCGCGCCGAATGCGACACTCACGGACGGGCTGGCCACGGCAGTTTGCGTGATGGGTGCCACGCGTGGCCTGGAGTTGATTGAATCATTGCCAAAAGTTTCCGCGCTCATCGCCACTTTGGAGCCGGACGGAAAACGAGTAATTGAGTCGCGCCGCTTTCGCGCACAAACGCGCGCGGAGTAATTTTTGAAGTTTTGAAAAATGGCGGAGAGAGAGGGATTCAAACCCTCGGTTACAACGAGGACAAACGCCGATAACGCCTACATTGCAAATCAACATGTTACAACATAGGCGTCACCGGAATTCTTCCGCGTCATTCTGATATTGATTCTGACTTATTTTTGATCCTCCTCACTTTCATGGCCAGCATCACCACAGATTCAAAGGATAGAAGCCCCTTTTACACTGCGTGCTTTACTGCGTTCGTCGGGCAGGCCCGGCAACAGTTGAAGAAATCCATCGCCACGACCGACCGCAAGCTCGCGCAGCGGATCGCGGATGAGTTGGAGGACGCGGCGCAAGGCAAACGCACGACCGACGAAATCAAGACTTTCCTGGCCACCAACCTCAAAACGGATTTGCGGGCGCAGCGCGCCGCACGCAAGGCGTTCGATGACGTTCTCCGCAAGACGACGGGCAGCGGGCTGGGCACCAAAACGGCGCGCGGCTACATCGCCGAATGGCTGGCGAGAAACCGGGGCACGCTGGCAAAGACCAGCTTTGAAAAGTATCAAGGAGCCGCGAAAAGATTCTACCTTTCCTTGGGAGGGAAAATCGAGCAGGACATGGCCGCACTGCGCGTCGAGGATGTGGCTGGCTTCAAAAACGACGAAGCCAGGCGCGTCTCGAAAAGTTCGGCCAACCAAGCGTTGAAAATCGTCCGCGTGTTCTTCGCCGCTGCGGAGCGTGATGGCGTGGTGCCGCGCAATGTTGCCCGTTTGGTTCGCAAGGAAAAGGACAGCAAAGCCGAAAAAATCAAAAGGCGGGCCTTCACCCTGCCGGAGTTGAATCGAATTCTTTCCAGGTGCAATGACGAATGGAAGTCGCTCGTCATCTTTGGACTCTACACGGGCGCGAGATTGGGTGATTTGGCCGCGATGACCTGGCAGGCGGTGGACTTGGAAGAAGGGAAAATCTATTTCGCCAGCCACAAGAACGAACGTGCGCATTCCATCCCGATGTCGAAGCCACTGGCGGAGCACATTTCCAACCTGCCAGCCGGTGACGATCCGAAAGCGCCGCTACACCCGCGTGCTTTTGAAATCCTCGCGCGGCAGGAACGTGTCGCGACGCTCTCCGACCAGTTTTACGAAATCATGAGGGACGCGGGCTTGGTACCAGCGCGGAGCCATGCCGCCCCGAAGGATAGGAAGGGGCCTGGACGCAGCGGACGGCGAGCCACGTCCGAAATCTCGTTCCATGCCTTGCGGCACACGGCGGTCAGTCTGCTCAAGAATGCGGGCGTCAGCGATGCCGTGGCGCGGGACATCGCGGGGCACGAATCGGCAGCGGTGAGCAGGCTCTACACGCACATCGACGACAAGACCAAGCTCGAAGCCTTAAACAAGCTCCCGGTGATCGGTGTGGACGTGTCGGAGCCTGAGTAGAAGTGAGGACTCTCCTTCTTCTTCTGCCGCCGCTTCGCCGTGGCGTTTTCCCGGCGGGGTTTTCCCCGGACGAACGACTCGCTTCCGTCCATCCGTCCAACCGCCCTTGAGAAGTGTGTCGGACGGACGCGCGTGGACGGGGGGGGAGGGGGTGCGCGCTGCGGGGTCAACCATCGGAAACGATGGATTCGGGTTCCCAAATTTTTATTCTAAAAACAAATGACGAGCTTCGCGCGGGGCACAGGTTGTCGCTCGCTGGTCGCCGATGCGACAGGATGCAACTCGGACTTCAATTTTCAGGCAATCCCCTCGCGTGCTTCTTTTCATCCGGCTTTCCCCCCCGGACGCGGACGAAGTGGCGTTCGTCAATATACGCTTCCGCTTTGGATTGAACCTCCTACATTGGAGCCACAATGTACGAGGCTGAATGGCCGACCCGCAAGCAGCGCATCGACACGCGTCCGCGTTTGCACTACCTTTTTTTCCTGCCGCATCGGAGGCGACTTGCGGTCGCCGTTTGCGTTTCGTTACTACTTCCGTTGCATCCATCTTCGGCTCGCGACCTGAGAGTCACCCCAATCGGACTTCCGCCACTGCGCGTCAACGGGCAGCCGGCGAGGGCGCACACGCAGGGGTTGGAACTGGTGGCCGGCAAGTATTACGTAACGGCGCGTCGCGACGACGTTCGACCCAAGCGAGCCTTACTGTTGCGAGCGGATGCACGCGGAACGAACTGGGACGTGTGGGACATCACGCCCACGGATGCGCGCGGCGAGTTGACTACGTTCGACCATCCGGGCGGGATGCAGTCGGACGGGAATCGTTTGTGGATTCCGCTGGCTGAGAGCAAGCGGAAGGGGCGCAGTCTGATTCGCGTTTTTCGAATGGCAGACATGGTTGCTGGCCGGCCACTCAAAGCAGAATTTGAATTTCCGGTGAACGACCATATCGGCGCAGTGGCGGTCTCCGCAGGCCGTAAGCTTGTGTTTGGGGCCAACTGGGACACCGAACAGGTTTACGTGTGGGATTTCGATGGCCGCTTGCAGCGGACGCTGGAAGGCCCTGAACTGGAAAGCCGGGGACTTGGTGTCGTCAGTGGTGCCAATGGCCGCGCGGGTCTCGCCGTCCAGGATTGGAAAATGATCGGTGATCGCCTGTTCGCTTCCGGTTTGTTTGGAGGAATTGGGGCCGTGCCTGGGTCGCCACAAAGCCAGTTGAATACCTATAGCAGATTTCCTGAACCTGGATTCCAGCAGAAGTCCATCTGGTTGCCGAAACAGGACGGAACCGAGCTGGCCCAGGAAGCAATGGCGATTTCCAACGGTCGGTTGTATTTCCTTCCCGACGACTTGGGCGCGTCGAATCGAATCTTCCGAGTGCCCCTCTCAGACATGATGAAACGAAGTCTCCCGCAGAAATCGCTCACTTCACAGGCACGATGATTTATCCGATTTCACGTCGGACACTGAGCGCGCACGAATCACCCCGGATTTTATCAACCCCGGCTTGCCCGCCGGACGCGGACGAAGTGTTGCCGCTAAGCTCGGCATCTTTACGATGGCTGGTCGAGGAATTCCAGGAAACCGCGCGGCGAGAGGATGCGGATACGTTGATACGTCTTGAGCACGAGCAAATCATTGTCGCCGGTCACAATAATGTCCGCGCGTCCGGCCAGTGCGGTCGCGAGCACGGCATCATCATCCGCGTCACGAGCGACGGGCAAGGGCAGTGGCGCTGGCTCCACGAGTTCCGCATCTGCCGAAACTGCCGCCACGATCTCGGCCACGTCTTGTGCTGACAGACGGCGGAACTTGGTCTTGAGCGTGCGGCGCAACTCGGTGGTGATGGCCTCGGAAACGAACAACTGTCCGGTCGTCAAGGCGCGTTCGTAAAGCTGGTGGCAAACGCCCGTCGCGGTGAAGGCGGCGACGAGGACGTTGGTATCGAGGACAATCCTCAAGAGACGAGTTTGAACACGTCCTCGTCGGTGTGGATGCCCTGGGCCTGGGCTTTGGGCACGACGCGGGCACGCACCGCCTGGAATCGCTCCACGGCGAGCCGACGGCGCAAGGCGTCGCGGACGTATTCGCTGGCGGTCATGTGCTGGCCTTTGGCGGAGCGGGCGATGGAACGCCGCATTTCTGCGGGCAAACTGATGGTCAAAGTGTCGCGCATAGCTATCAGGAAATGTTTTTGAAAACGTCCTCGTCGCTGTAGATGCCCATTTCGCGAGCGCGCGGAGCCACGGCACGGGCCGTTTCATCAAAGGCGTCTTCCCACAGACGGCGCTGGACGGAATCGCGGATGAATTCGCTGGCGGTCATGTGCTTCTTCTTGGCGGAGCGGGCGATGGTGCGCCGAAGTTTCGCGGGTAAACTGATGGTCAAAGTGTCACGCATAGCTGTAAGACAGTTTAAGACAGAGGCCGGGGAAGTCAATTCCCGGCGAAGCGGGTTGCCTTGCGGACTGGCGGAGAAGTTTCGCCGGAGGCGGACACCGCACGACGAGCCGCTTGAATGTTCTGCGGCATGAAGATTATGACTAACCCAAGCAGCATTACGATTGACGGCCTGCGCCACCATTTCGTTTATCTGGAAAAGGATGACGCGGGACATGAAACCGGCATCGTAACGAGCGAACGAACATTTTGGATGAAACCGCTTTGTCGTCGCGACCTACGCCCGCTTCATCGCCTGCCGGTAGTGGCCCCGGTTGAAATCGCGGAAGTAACCTTCAACAGCGAGGATGTTCCCGCGAAGTTTCTGGCCCGATTGGAAAGTGAAGCGCAGCAAATACGAAAGCACTTTGAGGGGATGTCCATTGAAGAATTTGCGAGGTCGAGAAAAGGGATTCAAGCCCTGGACAAGGCCCAAAGGCCCTCAATCGAACGGGAACTTCACCGGCTGCAACAAATGTCACTCGCTGACATGCGGTCAGAATGGTTCGTTATTGAGCAGATGTGGGCCTTTGGCTGCATCAAAAATGAAGCCAAGCAGCTTCGTGAGCACGAGGCGTGGGAGCTTGTCGGCCAAATCAAATACCTGGCGCAATACGAGGATGGCTCGCGGATTTACCTGACGGCGTTGGAGGCCGCCGAGCATTCGCGAGAAGTGGCTCAAGAAATTCGGAGCCGACTTGGTAAATCATCAATTGAGTCGGCATCTCAAGAGATTCAGCAAGCGGTTCACCACGGATTTCTACTCATTTCCGGCGAGTTGACAGAGACGAAGGCAGCCATTGATTCGCACGCAGCGAAACAGGCGCAAGCGAACCAGCAGGCGGCCAAAGAGCGCGCCGAGATTCTCGAAAAAACAAAAGCCGCCGCGAACCTCCCGCCTGCCGTTGAAAAATTGATCGAGCAACACAAGCAGGTTGAATCCGCCAAACAGGAAGACATGGCAAAAGCATTCCGCGAAATTTTCCATGAGATGAAGCCTGCTCCGATTGACATGGAGATTCTCCATCTTTACTGGGACAGAGGTTTTTCTCAGGACCGCATCGTAGAGGAGTTGCGAAAACAAAAACGAGGCAAGGCGAAATCGTACGTTGGAAAAGTGATTCGATTGTACAACGAGAAATTGGAAGCCAAGCGTTACAGAGGCAAATATCGCGTGACCGGGCCGCCTTTGCCTGCTGACAGCGCGTGGCAAGGTAGCGGCGAAGGTATAGAACTCGTCCCCGTCGAAGCGGAAACGCCCTACATGAAATTGGACGAAGCAGAGATGGAGGGGATTCTTAAACGATGGGATAGATTGTCCGAAGCCGAGCGCAAGCAACACTTGGAGGAATATCCCGAACTTCAATCGACTTTGAAGCGCAAGGGACGACTCGGCGAAGAACCGATTTGATACCGAAAATTGGAATCGGTTTTCGCCCTATCTTACAGGGAGATGGCTCGGTTTCGCGAACGATTTGAGGCGTTTGGAAAACCGAAAGCGGCAGTTGTTGTCTATGATGACATCGACAACAAAGTCGCCGCCAATCGCGAACCCGGCGCAAATACTCGAAGGTTCGCAAGTTTTGACAACACAGCCGACGCTGCTCGGCGAGCCGCCGCATGGGATGGAGGCGCACTTTACGGCCCCCGCTCCTGGCTGCCTGCCAGAGTTCGCGTCACTGCCCGCGCCAAAGGCGCGTTGCCCGATTAGCGGCGGCTCCCGGAGCTGGCTGCTAGACCACGGAGAGGCGGGCGATTTCAAACTCGTGCGTGTCAGGCAGCGCGGGAAAATGCGCGGAAAAGTGCTAATACATGTGCCGTCGTTACTTGCCTGGCTGCGGCGCGAAATGGAAAGCCAGCACTGTGAGACGCCGAGGGAAGGAGGTCGGCCATGAGCGCCGAGCGTTGGTGGGCCTGCTTTTCATTCCGGCAAAATGCAGTGCATGTCGAGCGCGAAGCCGAAGGAGTGGCCAAGAATTTACGCGCCTTTCAACTCGACCGCCCGGTTGATTTCGTGCCGCTCGCTGTTTTCGGCAGCGAGATCGCCATTTCCCTCGGAGCACCGAAATGGCGATGCGAACCCAAGTTTCAGTGTGTTCGATGACGGGCGCCGCGCGAAAGATTTTGCGACGGGAGAACATTTTGACGTGTTCGATTTCGTCTGCAAAGCGTGCGGGTGCAAGACGGCGGAGGCGATTCGTTTTGTCGAAAAGCGGTTGGGCATCACGCGCCCAGAGCGCAAGCCGGCGGCCACCCAGACGGCAGGCCCGAAGCTCCCCCCGCTACGCGCTGGTACGCCGGACGAACTGCGCGAACTGGCTGACCGGCGCGGGTTTGCGATCGAGGCGCTGCGACTGGCGGAGTCGCGGGGCTTTCTGCGTTTTTGCACTCTTTGGGGGAACGCGGCTTGGTGCCTAAAGGATGCACGCGGGCAGCTACACGAATTCCGGCGCGTCGATGGCCGCAAGTGGCCCGCGTACGGCCGATTGCCGGAGCGCAAGGCGCATTGCACCGGCACGGGCAAGGCGTGGCCACTGGGCGTTTTGGAAAGCGAGCCGTTTCCAAAAATCGCAATGGTCGAAGGAGCGCCGGATTGTTTGGCAGCGATTCACTTTATCCTTCTGGAAAAAAAGTTGGAGACGGTCGCGCCCGTGGCCATTCTCGGCGCGAGCAATCATCGTCTCGCGCCGGAAGCGCTGGCGCACTTCAAAGGCAAGCTCGTGTGCCTGTATCCGCACGCGGACGAAGCTGGGCGCAAGGCGGCGCGGGAGTGGGCACGCCAGTTGAAGGAGGCCGAAGCCGCGCGTGTTACGGCCTTCGACTTTTCCGGTTTAGTTCTGGTGGACGGCAGCGAGGGAAAAGATTTCGCGGACGTTTGCCGGATGAATGCAGATTGTTTCGAGCGCGAGCGGAAATTCTGGGAGGTGATGCCATGAGCGCAACCGTGAACGAATACCTTCCGCGACCTGGCGAATTTGATCCACTGGCGGATTACGACGGCGCGGACATTGTGGACCCGTCACGCAACGGCGAATCTAAAACGGAGGCGCAAGCTGCGAAAGAGAAGAAGCCGCACAAGCCTTTAATCGAATTCTACTCTCCGAGCCAGTTGAAAAATTACGTCGTCCCGGCGGATCAATGTCTCGTCGGGGATTTTCATTTGCAACGCGGAGCACCTTCGGTTCTGGCTGGCCCGCCGGGTTGCGGGAAAAGTCGCGCGACGCTGTGGCTGGGTGTCCTGGGCGCGCAAGGTTCGGGCAACTGGTTTGGAATGCCAGTGCGTTGCCGGTTCAAGACCTTGATCGTGCAAAGTGAAAATGGGCTGACGCGGCTGCACCGGGACTTCGAGCAGATTCCAAACTTGGACGGCCTGGACGATTGGTTGCGAATCAGCGCGTTTCCTTCCTACCGGGGCTTTGAGTTTGCGAATCCGTATTTTCGCGCCGACCTGAAAGCGGCGCTGCGCGACTTCGGGCCGCAACTGGTGATTGTTGATCCGTGGAACGCTTGCGTTCGGGATTCGATGGAAAAAGATTTTCTCGAAGGCTTCGAGCGACTGCGGGAGGTCATGGCCGAAGCGCCGGACGCGGCCTGTCTGATTCTGCACCACTTGCGGAAGCCACGCAGCGAAGACAGGCACAAGGGCCGCAGCCTCGCCAACCTGCTTTCGGGAAGTTATGTGCTCGTCAGCATGGCCCGGAGCGTGATGGTGATGCAACCAGCCAGCGACGATACGGAGGATGCCCGCGTTGTTTTAACGCCCGCCAAGAATAATGACGGAGAGCTTGGGAAACGCACGGCTTGGACACGCAAGGCGGGCTGGTTTGAGGAAGTTGAGAAATTTGATTTTGAAGAATTCGACGGCGCTGGCGGCGCGCGGCGTGAGCCAAAAGTGAACGAGGGACATTTGCGCGATATTTTCGAGGACGGACGGCGCTGGTGCGTGCTGAAAGTTGCGGCGTCGGAGTTGGAAGAGCGCGCCGGGGTCAAACGTAGTGCGGCTTACGAAGCTTTGAAGTTGGAGCGCGGACGTTTCTCGAATCTGCTGACGAAACGCGACGACGGTTTGATCGGAATACGACGCGCGAAAGAAACCAACGAAGGAGAGCTTTGAACGGGTCAATACACCAGCACCAGCACGGCGGCTTGCTCGGCGGCCTTCACCGCGTCTTCAAACTTCAAGTCCGTCCTGCCCGGCTCCTTGAGTTTGGATGACACGGCTGGCAGCGATTCGAGGAAGCTCAAGAGATAGCTGCTCTTGATGGCGTAGTTCACGTTTTCGGGCAGAGTGCTACTCGCGGCCAATGCGGTTCGCGCGTCGAGTTTGGCCGACACCACGCCGACGACGTTGCCAAGCCCATCCACCAGCGCCCCGCCCGAATTGCCCGGCTGCACGGGCACGCTTATTTGGAAATAGCGGGCGTCATCCGCCGCGCCGGACAGCGACGCGATTTCGCCCTTGGCCAGTTTCGGCGCGAACCCTTGCAAACCGATATTTGGAAAACTAACCGTGGCCACCGTCCCGCCCAGCTTGACGCTGCGACTTGCCGCCACCGGCAACGCCGCGAATTTTCCCTCCGCCTTGAGCAACGCAACGTCGCTGGCTGAATCCGTCTTCACTACTCTGGCGAAAATCAAACCCGCGCTCGTGATCAAACGAACTTGCGTGGCGTCCTTGACGACGTGCTCGTTGGTGACGAGAAACCCATCATCGGTGATGAAAAATCCGGTGCCGGAAGACGCTGGGCGCGTCTGCGCGATGGCGATGCCTGAACTATCACTCTCGGCGGTTGGCACTTCGCGCGGTTTGAAATTGCGTGCCAGCTTTTGGCCTTCGGCAATTTGCTCCCGCGTCATCAGATTTTCCAGGACTGGAATAAGCTCCTTTGCTTTCTGATTGCCTTGCGCCGCCGCGAGGAGTGTCCAATAGTAACTCTCGACGTAATCTTTTGCCACCCGCAGGCCAAAGCAGTAGCAGGCACCCAGACGATATTGAGCATCGGCGTAATTCTGCTCCGCAGCCGTGCGATACCACTTCACTGCTTCCGCCTCATCCTTTGCTACGCCCCTGCCAAAGGTATAGCAGACGCCCAGAGAGTATTGTGCCTCTGCATGATTCTGCCCGGCAGCCTTGCGATACCACCCCACTGCCTCCACATCATTTATTGAGACTCCTTGGCCTTCGGCATAGCAGAGGCCCAGAATGTATTGCGCTTTGGCGTGATCCTGCTCGGCGGCCTTGCGATACCACTTCACCGCCTCGACCTCATTTTTCTCCGTGCCAAGTCTGCCAAAAAGGTAGCAGTCGCCCAGAGTGTATTGTGCCTCAGTATGGTTCTGCCCGGCAGCTTTGCGAAACCACTTCACTGCTTCAGCTTTATCGTTCGAAAGGAACTCGTATAACACACCTACATCAAACTGGGATTGAGGGTCACCTTTTTCGGCTTTTTCTCGAACTTCGCTATGTGGTGGAAACACACGATCCACGAGGTCTGGTGGCCTCAGTGGTGGCACCACAGAGTCCACGGCAGAAAAAGGCCGCGTCTCCGGAGGCGCGTTGTAAGGCTCCTTCGCGGCAACGTCACCTTTTTCCGCCTTGGCTTTGATTTCCTCGGACAGCTTGCGGTCAGCCTCAGTGGTTTGCGCACGAACGAGGAACGCCCCGGCGATGAGCATGACGCAAACCAATGGCGCAAGACGTTTCATCCGATGAGCCAACAACTACACGCCGTCGCGAATGACGACAAGCACGAAGTCTCGCCGCGAGATGTTGTCCTGGCTCCGATGAATTGGTGGGTCGTAAAGCGCGATCTGCGCGTGTTGCCGAAAGGAAGTTCTGGCTTCTTCCAGCGCAAGTAGCCCTTGACGCCACTCCCCTGCTTGAAATAGTCGCCGCCGTGATCAAGCCCCGGAAAATTTCTCCCGTGTTGCTGGCAGGATTCGCCGTGGTGCTCAAGCTCGGTTCAGCCTTCTGTGCAGACAAACCCGCCGTCGTGTTTGAAGGCAAGGAGACTTTGCGGCGGCCCGAAGGCTACCGTCAGTGGGTCTTCGTCGGCAGCTCGATGGGCCTCCGATACAACCAGGAACCAGAGAAGCCGGCGGCCAACAAATCAGACCGTTTCAACAACGTTTATATAAATCCGGCCGCTTTTCATGAATTCACCCGTTCAGGAAAGTTCCCGGAAGGAACGGTGTTCATCCTGGAAATCACGAGCGCCGAGGCGAAAGCGGAACCGGGCCTCCAAGGCTCGTATCAAAAAGACTTCACCGCGCTGGAAGCAGCGGTCAAGGACAGCAAACGGTTCCCTGACGGCTGGGCTTACTTCAGTTTCGACGACGGCAAAGGCAAGCGGAAGGACAAGGCCGCGCCGTTTCCCCGCTCTTCGTGCTTTGAGTGCCACCACCAAAAAGCAGCGACTGATCACGTCTTCACTCAATTCTATCCCGTGCTTCGGGATCTGCCGCGAAAGTAACTGTGGTCGGGAGGCAATTTGCTTTCTGACAATAGGCCAGTACCTTTCGATGCGGCTGCTTCCAGTTCGTGGTGAAAGTCGTCCATCCGTCCGATTACTCTAAGGAAGGTGGACGGATGGACGGACGGAGCAAGCGGGGGGGATAGAGGCGGCATGGCGTCCAGCCGGGAGGGAAAGGCGGATGGACGAAGATTCTGTTTCTTCAAGGTAGAGGGGAGCCGCAATCAGGGCCGTTGAAATGATGCGTAACAATGAGTTCCGTTGAAACG
>JACPZS010000010.1 GCA_016195385.1 Verrucomicrobiota bacterium | reverse complement strand
CTACGGCTCGCGGCGCGGCAACGACCGTATCATGACCCGCGGCACCTTCGCCAATGTGCGGATCAAGAACCTGATGCTCGGCGGCGAGGAAGGCGGCAACACGCTGTATCACGGAGCGCAGAGCTCCAGCTCTGCGAGTCCCGAGAAGATGTCCATCTACGACGCCTCAGTTAAATACCAAGCCGCCGGCACGCCGCTCATCATCCTGACCGGACAGGAATACGGCACCGGCTCCAGCCGCGACTGGGCCGCGAAAGGCACGAACCTGCTCGGCGTGAAAGTCGTCGTGGCGCAAAGCTTCGAGCGCATCCATCGCAGCAACCTCGTCGGCATGGGCGTGCTCCCGTTGCAATTCAAGGAAGGCACCACCGCGCAGACCCTGAAGCTCGACGGCAGCGAGACCTACGACATCGTGGGCCTCGACGCAAACCTCAAGCCCCAGCAAGACCTCACGCTAAAGATCACCCGCAAAGACGGAACCGAGGAGAACATCGCCGTCGCCTGCCGGATCGATACGCCCATCGAGATCGACTACTATCAGCACGGCGGGATTTTGCCGTATGTGTTGCGGCAGTTGGTGGCGAAGGCGTAAAACAACAACATACATGGCCAGCAAACCCACATCATCGAAAGCTCGCAAAGCTCATCCGGACAAACTTACCCCGGATCAAATTGCAGCGTTACAGGCCCGGATGAATCTCTTGGCGGAGCGCAACCCAAGTTGGAACATCAAACCCGGCGATTACGAGCGGCTGTATGAGTATGTGGCAGCGCAGAAAATCACCTATTCCTACGACGATGAACTTTTCGAGAAGTTTGTGTGTGTGGACATAAACCGAACAGGCAAGGAAGAAGAACTGCTCGACTCCTATCTGATTCAAGAACAGGGCGACGAACTTCACCTGCATCTGTTCCAATTCAAATTCTCGAAAGCATACGAGGGTGGAATCTCAACGAAGGAGCTTTACAGTTTTGTGGATCGAATGCATCGCGTGTTTCTCCGCGGCGATTTGGAGGATGAGAAAACTCTCGCTGCCTACGCTGAAGTGCGGAAAGCATTCGACGATGCGCGAACCGCCAACAAGCGATTGAAGTCACGCATCCGCTGCCACTTCATCACCAACGGGCAACGCTTGGCCCCATCAGACCGGCCAAAAGTGGACGAGATGCGAGAGGTCTATCGATTTGATCGTCAGACGAACGGTTTCACCTTTGAAGCCTACGCCGGCATGGATATTTACGACCTTTGCGAACACGGGCGCATTCCGATTCAGGATGAAGTGTTGGAGTTGAGTTACGAGTTCAAGGACACCTCAGTATTGCACCACCCGATTGGGGCAAACCCAAACGGGATGCCGCTCAAAGCCATCGTGGGCTTTGTGAACGTGAATCAATTGACTAGATTGGTTGACCGCTACAGCAACAACGAACTCTTTGAGAAGAATGTCCGGTTCTTTCTTGGCGTGGGAAAGGACGTCAACAAGCGCATCATCGCCACTGTGACGAGCGACCACAGCAGTTGGTTTGGATTCATGAATAACGGGGTCAGCATTATCGCCGACAGTGTGCATCTGAACTTGCCCCCAGCTGGGAAAAAGGTTCCGGTGCAATTGTCGAACATGCAAATCATCAACGGATGCCAGACCGTCAACGCGCTCTATCACGCCAAACACGATCCGGAGTTGAGGGACAAGTTTCAGGGTAATTCAAACGTCTTGGTTCGCATCTACGAGATTGACCCAGCCAATAAAGCGTTCACGGATGCACTCATCCTCGCCACGAATTCGCAAAATGCCATTCGCCCCGAAGACCAAGTGGCAAACGACCCGGTTCAGCGAGCGCTCCAAGAATTGCTCAGAGGCTACAAAATCGGTTATGAACGGAAGGAGGGAGAAAAGCTTTCAGCGAAGGATTTCCTATTGGTTCTAACCAAAGAAGACGCAGCCCTGGCTTATCTGGGCGTGTTCTTGGAATATGCATCCAAGTTGCGTAACAGCCTCAGCCGCCGCGAATTTTTTCGGCGGAATGACGAGGACAGCGATTATGCAAAAGTTTTCGCGCTGCAGCTAACCGGCGATGGCGTTTTGGATTCCAGCACGGAACTACAGAGTCGTGAGCGTGCTTTGCAGTTCGTCGCTGCGCACGTCCTCGTTCAAGGGTGCAGGGAAAAAGTCACATCGGTTTCAGCAGCATCCAGAAAGGGAGCGTTGCGGAAGGCGGGATTCTACTTGGCTGGGATCATCCATGTTCGCCATCAAGCGGAGTTTGACAAAGCCATCAAGGCAGCGGCGGTCGAGTCTCCAGCCGCAAAGGTTGCACAGTCCCTTATCTCAGAATTTCAGAAGCGCGTGGACGCAGGATTTTCTCAGTCCGTAAACATCTTCGAGAAAGAACTGAAAGCGTTTGTTGAAAAGAACGGCAAAGACGAAGACGCGGCCCTGAAGAACAGTGATTTCGCCAAACAGGTTTTCAAAGCTGCCAAATTGACATCATCGGAACCGGAATTGAATCTCCCGCTGTCATAATTCCGAACATGCACCTCACGCCGGGTCGGAGACCGGCGCTCCGAGGGCATGACGCCGCGATCCAAACCCGAATACCTGCGCGAACTGGTGGCCGACAAGAACCGCTGGTCGCGTCCGCTCACGGACGAGGAGCGCGCCCTCGGTTTCCCCGGCTGGTCCGAGCGCGGCTATCTGCCGCACTGCGAATCGTCAGAGAACTCTGAGCCGCATGCTGGCCAAGCGCGATGTCGGTGAACCGGAAACCCACGACGAAATTTCAGCTCGAGTTTGTCGTTGGAATCAACCATCTTTTCCTTCTAAGCCAGCCCAGAACTTCTCCAATTGGTCGGTGTCGAAATCAGCCAGGATTTCGCCGTCCACGTCGATGGTTGGTGCCAGCGTCTGGCCGGAAAGCTCGAACATCTCTCGGCGTGCCGCCACATCGCGCGTGACATCCAGCGTCTCGTATTGGATGCCTCGCTCGTCGAGCCATTCGACCGCTTCGTCGCACCAGCCACAATAGGGTTTGATGAAAAGTCGAATGCGGGATTGGTTCATGCAGATCTCAAAATGTCAAACTGGACGGCGGTTCGATGGTATTTCCAAACCGTTTCTCAGCTTTCCGTAATAATCGTGTCGCTGTGCTCGTACGCCGGCGCGCAGCAGCAAAGCAAACGCAACGCCTCATGGCCCGTGTTCCAGAGTTTGTGTTTCTGACCGGCCGGAATCGCGATGGCATCACCGGCTTTTACTTCGCGGACTTCAACCTCAATTCTCATTCGTCCGCTGCCCGCCGTGATGAAATAAATTTCCTCCGCCCGCGCGTGGTAATGCTCTTGCGTGCTGCCGCCCACGGCCACGCGTGCCTCGGCCAGGCTCTGGTTGCGAATGACCGAGTTGCGGTGCGCGAGCAGTTCGCGAATTTCCGACCCGTCTTTCGTCATGAACGCGGGCGTTTCATCGAGGTTCTTGATTTCCATAAATCGTCGCGATGGAAAGTAGTCGAAAGATGGATGTATGGCGAATGGTTCTTCACGCTTCCACGCTTTGCGTGCAATCAGGCCCCCAAGCTCTCGCGCTGATTCTGTCAGCGACCGAAGGCGCAAAGCTGCTTCTCGGTGCGCACGTAAATTTTGCCATCGACGATTGCCGGCGTGGCCATGATTTGTTCGCCGAAGTCGGTTCGCGCGAGCATTTCAAATTTTTCACCAGCGCCCAGGACCACGATCACGCCGTTCTGCGATGCCACGTAAATGTTTCCCGCCGCCGCCACTGCCGACGAATAGTAGTCGCCGGGCGCACCGACACGTTCGTCTTGATAAAAAGCCTTGCCCGTCTTTGCATCGTAACACGAGGCGAGGCCGCCGTTCTTCATCGTGTAAAGCCGGCCTTCGTAAAAAAGCGGCGACGATACATACGGCAGACTGCGCGTGCTGCTCCACGTGACGTGCGTCGCGGTGATGTCGCCGCGTCCGCCGGGACGAATCGCGAGCAGCGCGTTGCCGGCTTTCGCGAACATCTCGGCCATGTTCTTCCATTCCTCCGGCGTGGCGAGGCCGTCCTTGTTTAAGTCGATTTGATTGAATCGATCACGGATTGGTCCCGCGGGAATTTCGTCGCGCGATAGCACGCCGTCTTTGTTCGTGTCGTGCTCGGCCGCGAATTCATCAAACGACGGCATGGTGATGCGGTCGCTTGCATCGCCGCCCACGTTCCAACTTGCGCTGAAAAGCATTTCGTCGCCTGCCACCGGCGAACTGCACGCGACGCGCGACGTGCCGCGTACCGTCCAACGCTCGCTGCCGTCCTTCAAATTGTAGGACTTCAACCAGAGTGAACCGGGCACGATCAATTCCTCGCCGCCGCCGTGACGCCAGACAAACGGCGTTGCGAAGCTGCGGCGAAACTCGGCGCGATCTGTTTTCCAGATGGTCTTGCCCGTGGCGCTCTCCACCGCCAGCAGATAGGAGCCGAGGTCTTGATCGCAAACGAGGATGACCATTTCTCCGGCGAGGATGGGCGACGCGCTCGTGCCGAACTCAACGACCGGCGTCGCGAGGGGTTTTCGCCAAACTTCCTTGCCCGCGAAATCGTAGGCGAGCAATCCGAACGAGCCGAAATAAACATAAACGCGTCGGCCATCCGTCGCGGGCGTCGGCGTGGCAGGATTGCCGAGGCGATGAGTTGGCTCGGTCTTTTCGGTGGGCGCGGTTTGTCGCCACAAGATTTTCCCATCGCGGCGATCCAGACAGAGTGTTTCCAATTTTCCGTCAGCGAAAGCCGTCAGAAAAATCCGATCCGACCAGATACACGGTGATGAATTGCCCGGCGGTAAATTGGTTTTCCAGATCAGATTCGTCGTCAGTCCGAAATGGATCGGCGGTTTGCCATCCGCCGCGATGCCCGAGCCGTTTGGCCCGCGAAACTGCGGCCAGTTTGATTCGGCGTGCAGCGAGTTCGCGTTCAACAGCGTGGCAACAAAAAGCGCGATTGCGCCGTCGCGAAGAGGCGCAAAAGGCGCAAAAAATTTCATGCCGAGCGGAATGTTACCGAACGCTGAAGTTTGAGGGAACACGTCCGCCTCGG
>JACPZS010000005.1 GCA_016195385.1 Verrucomicrobiota bacterium | reverse complement strand
GATCATCATCTTGGAACAACCGGAAATCCATCTACATCCGGCGGTGCAGGCGGGGTTGGCAGATGTTTTCATTGATGCCGTCAAAACCCGCAACATTCAGATTATTTTTGAAAGCCACAGTGAACATCTGCTCAAGCGCCTTCAACGTCGGATTGCTGAGAAAGTAATTACGCCAGACACGACAGCTCTCTATTTCTGCGAATCCAACAATGGGGCGTCCTCTTTGAAACCCCTCGACGTTGACCTCTTCGGCAGCATCAAGAACTGGCCCAAAGATTTCTTCGGAAATCAATTTGAAGAAATGGCGCTGACAACGAAAGCTGCGATTGAAAGAAAGAAAGAACAGCAAGCGGCATGAGCGCCTACGTTGTGGATGTCAACGTGCCGATTGTGGCCAATGGCAGGGAAACGCACGCAGACCTTGACTGCCAAAACGCTTCGGTTAATGCGCTGCTTGAAATTGTTCAATCTGGAATGTTGGCGCTGGATGACCAGATGCAGATTCTCGATCTGTATCGCCAGCATTTGAACCCTGCCGGGCAACCAGGAGTTGGTGACGCTTTCATGCAATGGGCTTGGGAAAACCAAGCGGTTGCTGAACGTTGTGAGCAGGTGTCTCTGACCGCCGATACGAAAGGTTTCACAGGGTTCCCAGCCGATCCCACGCTCGATCAATTTGATTTGGCCGACCGCATTTATGTCGCTGTCGCCAAAGCAAGCAGTAATGAACCTGAAATCTTGAATGCTGTGGATTCTGATTGGTGGGAACACCGAAACGCGTTGGCTCAAAATGGAATTCGTGTCGAATTTTTGTGTCCACAACACATGCCAGGTTGAATCACAGGTCTGGTCGCGCGCCCAATGAAAGCTGAATGGGTGCGAAGTATTCGCGGTCAATGCACGCAAGTTGGCGTGGCGTTTTTCTTCAAGCAATGGGGCGGCGTCCGCAAATCCGAAACCGGATGCGAACTCGACGGAAAGACTTACAGCGAATTTCCCGCCCGGAATCCAATCGAAGTTCCGTCTTTAGAAGATCGGCGAAACGTTTGGCTAAGATTGGAAACAGATTCGATCGTTGCCTGATTTTCGCAGTTACAAAGCTCTTCATCATCTTGTGAAATTCAACTTAGTTGGGGTCGGTTCTCTCTGCCCCGTCCGTGATAAGCGACGAGAAAATAAACCAACACCACGGATACTGCCGCCGCCAGTCCGCCCCAGAAGAGCGGCCATTGCGTGCCGGTCGGACGCGCGCACGCGGCGAACCACCAGCCCGTACCTAGGTAACCGATGAGGTTGCCCACGCCGCTGTTCATCAGTGCAATTAGAGCCTGCGCCCGCGCGCGCCACGCGGCATCGACGCGCTGGTCGATGTAAATTTGAGCGGTGATGAACACGAGCGCGAAGGAACAACCGTGCAACACCACGCCGGTCAGCAGCCAGGCCTTGCCGTTGACGGCGCTCAACGCGAAACGCGCGACGCCAAAGCTCAGACCGCAGATGAAGATCCATTTCAACCGCCAGTTCAGCAGCAGCGCGCCGAGACTGAGCATCGCGATGATTTCCGTCACCTGCCCGAGGCTCATCCACGCGCTGGTGTGTTGCAGGCCGAGTTCGCGCAAGTGCGGCGGCGCATACGGATAAAAACCCGCCAACGGAATGGCGAACAGCGCCACAGTGATGAAGACAACGCGATGGTCGCGATTTTTCAACAGCGTGAGCGCGTCCAGACCCAGCCGTTGCCGCAACGAAAGATGCTCCACGAATTTTGGCGTCTCTAAAACCGGCAGGAAGAACGTGAACGCCGCGACGGCCAGCCAAACCACCGCGCCGCTGTAGCCGGCAAGCGGTGACGTGTCCGCGCCGAGCACGCTGACCAGCCAGCACCCTGACATCCAACCGAGCGTGGCCATTGCGCGAATTGGACCGAACTCTTTTTGCGCGTCCGCCAGCCGCGCAAAAACAATTGTCGAGGAGATGCTCCACGTCGGCGACGAACAAAGCGCGTGCAGTTGGATCAACGCGAGCACGAGCCACGGATTCCATTTCAACTTGATGGCTGTGCTGGCCAGCGTCATGGCGATGGCGGTGGCCAATGACAGACCGCGCAATACTTTCACCGGCGATGCGTGGCGGTCAGCCATCGCGCCGAAGATCAACGGTGAGACGAACGCCGCGAGAGCGGACGTGGCGTAGGCGAAGGGCTTGATGGCGTGCAGACCGTGGGCATCGAGCACGGTGCTCAATGGCACCAGCCAGATTCCCAGCGCCGCTCCTTGAATGAAGAACAGCGCCACCAATTCCGCATACTCCGCCCGTCGGATCGTTCTCAGCACGCGAACACAACACATGTGCAGCGGGAAATTTCAAGTTTTGTCACCGGAACTTCCAGCGTGACTCTGCAAGATTTTCAAAAATCAGGAATTGTTTCCGCGCCGAGGTTCTTCAACTTGGACTTTGGATTTGCAAAGCCATCACAGTAATTCTGGCGGAGCGAGGCTTGAAGTTGTATCCCAATGGCATGAGCACGCTGGGAGCAATTCGAGCTTTTTTGCGGATTGACGATCACCTCGCGACGAGCGGCATGCCGCGTCCGGAACATTTTGCGGCGATACGCGCGGCGGGGTTTGAAACGGTCATCAATCTGGCGCTGCCCACTTCCGACTACGCCCTGCCGAATGAGGGCGAGTTGGTCTCGGCGCAGGGTATGACCTACATCCACATTCCGGTGAAATTTAACGAGCCGCTGCGGGAGGACTTCGACAGGTTCACTCGCATGATGGACGCTTGCGCGGGGCAAAAGGTGTTTGTGCATTGCGCGGCGAACATGCGCGTGTCAGCGTTCGTATTCCTGGATCAGTTGCGTCGTGGCAACACGACTCGCGCCGACGCGGAGCGCGACCTCAAACGCATCTGGAAACCGGACGGCGTTTGGGGTGAGTTTGTCAATGAGCGGCTGGCTGAACTCGGTCAACCGCCGTTGCAATAGAATTCGCAGATCAAACTCCTTTCGCATTCGCCGGACGCGATTGCTGCGGCGCGACAAATGGGTTTTCTCACGCCGCTAGTAAACGCTGCTGGACGATTTCCAGGAGCCGTGGTGCCGCAAAGGGTTTGGGCAGAAAGTTGACGCCTTCCCGCAGGTCGATGTCAGTATTTTCAAATTCCATGCTGAAGCCGCTGGTGTAAATGATTTTCAGCGTGGGGTCGAGCGCCTTCAAATTCTCCGCGAGTTCATGGCCGGACATGCCTTTGGGCATTTTCATGTCGGTGAGCAGGAGATCGATTTCCGCCGCGTGGTCATTCCATAGCTGCAAGGCTTCCAGCCCGCTGCTGGCCTCAATGACGTGGTGCCCACGTTCCTCCAAAAGGCCGCGCATGACTTCACCCACCGCCAACTCGTCTTCGACAACGAGAATCGTGGCCGCGCCTTTGGGGGAGGCTTTCTTGCGACTGGGCGGCTGGAAGTGCCTGGCCGCTTTGTCCGCCGGCAGGAAAATCTTGAACGTCGTGCCCTTGCCGGGCGCGCTGTTGACTTCAATCCATCCGTTGTGCTGTTTGACGACGCCATAGACGGTGGCCAGGCCGAGCCCGGTGCCTTTGCCGACTTCTTTCGTGGTGAAGAATGGCTCGAAGATGCGTGCTTGAGTGGCGGCGTCCATGCCGATGCCGGTGTCCGTCACGCTCCAGCAAACAAAACATCCTTCGGCGGCTTCGGCGTGTTTATGCACGTAGGCGATGTCGATGTCCACTGCGGCGGTCGCGATCAAGAGATCACCGCCGCGCGGCATGGCGTCGCGGGCATTCACGACGAGATTGATGAGCACCTGTTCGAGCATGGTGACGTCAGCCTGCACGATGGGCAACTGCTGGGCGAACTGGTATTTGAGCACGATTTCCTCGGAGAGCAGGTGTTTGATCATCTTGGCCGCGTTGTTGGTGAGATGATTTAGATCGAGGCTCTTGGGCTGGATGACTTGTTTGCGGCTGAAAGTGAGGAGTTGGCGCGTCAACGTGGCGGCCCGCTGGGCGGCGTCGTTGATGCGATCCAACGGCTTGCTCAGATCCGGATCGGTGCCGCCCTTGAGCATTGCGACGGCGGCGTTGCCTTGAATCACGGTAAGCATGTTGTTGAAGTCGTGGGCCACGCCGGCGGCCAGCCGGCCGACGGCTTCCATCTTCAAGGCTTGCCGCAATTGCGCCTCCAGATTCAGACGCTCGGTCATGTCGTAAGTGATGAAGAGCGCGCATGGCGTCGTGTCGAGATCGATGCGCTCGATGAACACCAGCGCGGTGCGCAATCCGCCCGACTTCGTGCGGAATTTGCCTTCGACGCCGCTGACCGAGCGCTTCTCCAGAAGCAGCTTGACGACACTGTCGCGATCTTCTTCAACTGCCCAGAGTTTCAATTCGGTCGCTGTGCGGCTCACGATTTCCTCCCGGCTGAAACCGAACATCCGCAGAAAGCTTTCATTCACATCGATGAACCGGCCTTCGGCCAGCGTGATGATGGCGATGGAGACGGGGCTGACGCGAAAGGCGCTGGAAAAACGTTCTTCGGACTGCCGCAATGCCTCCTCGGCCCGCTTCCGCTCCGTGATATCCCGGGCGATGCCTTCGATGCTCAGGGGCTTGCCTTCCCGCTGGATCAGCCGGCTGCTGACTTCCACGATGGTTTTGGTTTCGCCGTGCCACACGACGACTTCGCAGCGCTCGGTTGTTTGTCCCGCTAGGGCGCGCGCCAGCCATTCTTCATACTTGTTGCGATATTCCGGCGCGACAAAGTCCTTGAATTGCCGGCCCAGGACGTTGGCGCGGTTGCACTCGAGAATCTTTTCACCCGCCTTGTTCAGTGAAGTGAATTTGCCGTGTTGATCCTGAGTGAAGACGATGTCGTTGGCATTATCAAACAGGTCGCGATACTGTTCCTCGAGGTTGGCCTCGCGCACGACTTGTTCCCGAATCAAAGCCGTTTGCTCCTTGATCTTCCGGCGCAGATGAACCGACCAGGCCAGCGCGATCAACAGAAAGATCGCCGTCAATCCCAGCGAAATGTCGTAGGCGTTGGTCATCAGATCGGTCGCCGTGTCCACCGGATGTGTCACCATCCCGTTGGCGAACCGGCGGACGCGATTGGCGGTGGAGAGATTATTGGTGTTCGTGCCTTCGTCGGCCGCAGTCGTGGTGCCGGTGAGAGATACCAGCCACAGCAGAAGGATGATCACCGATGCCCAGCGGCGAAGTGCCGTCGGCAGTTTGATTTGAAATTCATTTTTCATTTTCACAGTCCCCATAATTCATCACAACTTGATTTTGCCTCACGTCCGATTGCCGTCGCGTCCTGCGCGACCACTGCCGAACTCTTGCCTGCGGCGCTTTGGTCACTGGACAAGGCAGCCCGCTTCTTTGGTATCGACACGTCGGCAGACCGGTTTAGTGCAAATATGGTTTGGTGTGAAGCGTTGGAAGGTTGTCTCGGCTCGTCGCTCAGAATGCGATGGCTCCTTCATTGAACCAGCGTTCAGGGATAACAGCGCTAGATTTTTTATGGACTAGCGGGTGAAGTGCGGCGAAGCCGACGGATAAGGACGAAGTCGCCGGCGCGTTCCAGTTCCTTCCAGCCGCGCGGCGAAAAGGTTTCCGCAAACGCCGCCGAGCGCACGATCCCGTACGCCGGCTGACCCGGTGGCGCGATCCGTTCGCATTCCTCCGTGGATTTGAGCAGCCGCGCCGTTTGGGCTGCGTCCGGCGGCAGCACGAGATCCGCCTCGGATTCGCTCAGGTGAATTGGCCGCCGCAGGTAGAAGCAAATTCCGAACGCGCGCACCTGCCAGGCAAAGAGCGGCGCGTCTTGCGCCTTGAGTTCCACGAGCTTTTGCGCGAGCGGGCGCACGCTTGCTTGCTGGCGCAGCAGCGGATTGAACCAGTCGGCGAAGCGAAGCGCGATGAGCCAAACCACGACGGCGCTGACGGCGATCGTCAGCGGCAGCCGCCGAAGTTGCATTTCCGCGGACAGTTTCCATTTCTTTTGCAGAAAGAGCGCGACCGAGATTGCGAGTCCGGGAAAGAGCGGCAGGATATAAGTCGGCAGCTTCGATCCGCTTATCGACAGGATGATAAACGGCGGTACGACCCAACCGAGCAATAGCCAATGTGTCGGCGTCTTTCCGGCCAGCACGCCAAGTTTACCAACAAGACGCAAGACCCAGTCAATCAACGGCCAATGTGTCAGTGGCCACGAGCGCAACTCGCGCCGGTTCGTCCATAGCTGTCGCACGAGCGCGGGCAGAAAAAAACTCCACGGAAAAAAACCTGCGACGAGCACTGGAAAGAAAAACCAGAACGGTTTCGCGCGGCCGTGCGCCTTCGAGGCGAAGCGTTCCACCAATTCAAAACGCCAGAAGTAATCGAAAAGTGCCGGGTGCCGCAGGCTGGCAACCACAAACCAAGACAACGCGATGCCGAGGGTGAAAGGCATGCCCATCTCCCAACGCAAACGAAAGGACTCGCCTGCCCGCCGCGCCGCGCGCTGCCAGCACACGGCCGCCGAGATGGGAATGATGAGCGCCATCGGACCTTTCGTCATGAAGCCGAGGCCCATCGCTGCGAAAAAGCCGAGTTGAAAATACCACCGTTGCCCTCGCTTCACGTAGAAAACCAGACACGCAATAGCCGCCGTGATCCAAAACGACATCAACATGTCGGGTGTGATCGTCCGGGCCAGCACGAAAAACTCGAAACTGGAAATCAAGATGGCAGTCGCCACGACGGCGATGGCCCGGCCGAAGAGCACGCGCGCCACAGCAAACGTGAGCGCCACGATGCCCAAACCCGCGAGCGCGGATGGCAGGCGCGCCGACGCTGCGCTTACGCCGAAAATTTTCAAACTGGCCGCCGTCGCCCAGTAAATCATCGGCGGTTTCTGGAAGTGCGGATTGCCGTTCAGATGTGGGATCAACCAGTCGCCATCAGCGGCCATCTCCCGCCCGAGTTCCGCGTAGCGGCCTTCGTCCGGCTCAATGAGGCCGTGGGTTCCGAGGCCGGCAAGCAAGCTTAACGCAGCCAGTGCGAGCAGAATCCAGCCGCTCCATTTTTCTGCCAGCGGTCCGGAATTGGTCGGGTTTTCCATCCTCACGATCCGCGCTGCGGCGAGCCATTCGCACGCGACTCGCTGGTGTTTTCAGGAAAACGTCGTCGGCAAAACCACCACACCCCCAGCAAGTCGAGCAGCGGTCGCCACAGAAAAACCATCAGCCCGTAACTGGACTTGCCGCCACCACGAGCGCGATGAGTCACCGGCGCTTGTTTCACGCGAAAGCCTGCCGCCACCGCGAGCGCGGGCATGAATGAATAAAGCGTCCGAATCGGCACAAAGGCGTTCACGACTTCGCGGCGGAAAACTTTGAGCGCACACCCGCTGTCGCTCACGCCGTCGCCGAGGATGCGGCTGCGCACGGCATTGGCGAGGCGCGAAATTTGGCGGCGCAACCAGGTGTCTTGGCGGTTCATGCGAATGCCGACCACCATGTCGGCGTCGCGAAGTTTGTCGAGCAAGGCCGGGATGTCTGCCGGACAATTCTGACCGTCGCCATCCATCGTGATGATCAACGGCGCGGTCGCGGCTTTGAGGCCGTGATAGAGCGCGCTGGCCTGGCCGCGATTGGGCGAGAGATTGAGCAGCCGGCATTGCGGATGCGCGGCCGCCACGGCTGAAAGAATTTCAACCGTTGCATCCGAGCTGCCATCGTTGACCATCACGACTTCGTAACTCGGTGAAATTTGTGCCATCACCTCATTGATTTCCGCCAGCAACGCGGCCGCGTTCGCCGATTCGTTGTAGAAAGGGACCACGATGGAATAATCCGGCCGGCGGGAAGTTTCGCTGCCCGGCCCGGTGGCAAATTCGGGCGCGTCACTCATTGGCTTTGCTGATCACGTTTGGAATTATCAAAAGATTTCGTTGCGAGTGAAAGAAATTATTTCCCGTTTGCTGAAGTGGGTATTGCCGCCGACTCGGTGCGTCGTTGTCAGCGGCGCGGATCGCATGCACATTACCGCTACTAATTGGAATGAGACGACTGTTGCTGCTTTGGTTGTGCCTGCTCGTGTGCCACGCCGGAATTTTTTCCGACGCTGCTCCGGCTCAAGTGTCGTCGCTGTCTCCGCCCGTGATGGACGACGATGCGGATGCCGAAGCATTGCCGGCTCCGAGCGTTTCAGGGGAACTGCTGGTT
>JACPZS010000258.1 GCA_016195385.1 Verrucomicrobiota bacterium | reverse complement strand
GGCCGGTTCATCGACTCAAAGTGCGCGCTGAAATCAGCGAACCGCGCGTGCGCTTCGGCCCCATCGACCTGCGCGGTCACTTCGGCGTGCTCGCCGGCCAAAACGTTTGGATCGAAACACCGGCTGGCGCGGTCATCGAGCGCCGTGATGAAGCGCGTCAATTTTTTCCTGGGGGGCGGCGGCGGCTTTGGTGGGACGCACTGGATCAAACTTATTTCGTCGGCTACGCCTTGTGGAATTACCTCGTGTTTCCCGCGCTGCTTTTGCGGCACGACATTTCCTGGACGCCGCTTTCGCCGACCGTCCTCGAGGCGTTTTTTCAACCGAATGTGCCGACACATTGCGAGGTGCAGCGGTTCCATTTTGATCGCGCTACGCATTTGCTGCGCCGGCATGATTACACGGCGGAAGTGTTTGGCGCCTGGGCCCGCGCCGCCAACGTGGTGCTCGAACACAGCCAGTGGGAAGGCATTCCTTACCCGGCCCAAAGGCAGGTTACTCCCCGGCGGCGCGACGGTCGGCTGCGGATTTTTCCCGTGTTGGTTTGGATCGTCGTGCATGAATGGCAGCTCGTTTCGTAAGCTTGAGCGAAATAAGCTCCCAATAATCCAACCTTGCGATTGGAGATCTTCGGACCTCGCCGAGCACATGCCAGCAATGGCATCGCCTGCGTTTGAGCCTTGGCAAAACAAAAAGTCCCCGCCCGGACTTGCGTCCAAGCAGGGACAAATCGGGGATGGGAGTGCGCCACGCTCTCTTTCCCGCGCTGACATTAGGCGCCGAATTGGCTGCCAGCTTCCCGACGCTATTCTCCACGGCAAGCGGAGTGTGCGGCCTCGTAGCAGGGCCGTCCTGAGGCTTGCGCCCGCAGGATTTTGAGTGAGGCCTCTTAGCTCGCTTGGGCTGGCGCTTGCAGGCGCCGGCTTGCGAACCAGGTCAAGACACGTTTATGATCGCACATCCGCGTCTTGACCATTTAACGCTGGGTCGGCCACGGCTTTTGGCCGCGCGTTGGCCCAGTGCCACGGGTCTGACCTCTTAACTCTCAGGTTGCTTTTCGCTCACAAGCCAGCGGTGTTCTTTGAAACATCGCCGGCGTTTCGGAAGTTTTTGCGAACCTTGCCAGGCTTCGCTTTCTTCCCGAAGCAACGCTTTGTTTGTCCGCCTTTCGGTGGTTTTGGTCGGGAAATTCCCTTTCAGGAACCCGCCGGGGCGCTGCTCCGTGCCAGTGCGCAGTAGCAACCGTTTACCCTCTGGGTAACTGCGATTCGCTCAAGCTCGAAACCCGCTTGAACTACTTGACCCGACTCGGATCGGTTTCTAATCGGCCCTTGTCGCTCAGTTCCTTCTTCGCGTTACTGACGGCGCGCGAACGCCGCCAGAGGAACTGGTGAATAATGCCTCCGCCATCCCGAACCTTTCAGCTCGCATTTAAGAGGGGCCGTGCCAACCAGCCTGGCTCGACCTTTCCCCAGTTACCTGGGATTATCTTGGGAAGTACCGACGACTTTCTTGCGTCCATCTTCGGACTCTCCGCTTCTTTCAATGAACTGAGGAGAGAGTATCAAGTTTCGTCAATTGCTCAATGAAATCATATCCACAGGTTGTTCACCGGCGCGCCGCCAAACTAGATCACTCGCACTTCGATTTCGAGCTGTCGCAGTCACATGTTTCGCGCCTCGCGTGAGTCGGTTTGCGACGTGGTGAAGAACTTTTCCGAGCTGTGGTGAACAAGATTTAGGGCGTGACACTTCCACTGCCGGCGGATGTTGGCAAACGGCAGTGAAGGAGAACGCGCGTCCGGCGTGGCCACAAAAAAGGCCACCCGATTTGGGTGGCTCGTAATTGGCAGACAGCGTTAAGCCGCTTTCGGCTTGGCTCCTTTCGTCTTCGCGTTTTCGTTTTTCCTTTTGAGGTAGGCTTTTCTGCGTTGCCGTTTTTCGATTTTGTTATATTGCTTGCCCATATTTTGCTTTGCCCGGATTATTCGGTTACTTGATGAAACTATGAAGATGCGGCCCACACGCTTCAACATCTATTTGTGCCTGCTGGCGGCGGCTTCAGCCATCCTCTGCGGCGCGGAGCAGAAATCAATTTCAACCAACTCGCCTTCCAAGCGCAGTGCCGCCGACGAGGCCAAACGCAAGGCCGAAGAAAAAAAGCACAGCAAGGAAGCAAGCACGATCCGCTTCCACGTCGAAACCGGCGCGCTGGGAACCGAACGCAGTCTCGAAGTATCCGTGCTCCGTTCGCAACCGATAAAATTTTTCGTGGAACGCGAACCATTCATCAATGAGGGCAACGTTGTCTCGGCCTCGCTCGTGGAAGCGGACGACACTTTCTCCATCAAGATCCAACTCGACCGCCGCGGCACTTGGATGCTCGAAAACATGACGGCCTCCAACACCGGCAAGCACCTGGCGATTTACAGTCAGTTCGGCGACGCGCGCTGGATTGCCGCGCCGCTGATTCGCAACCGGCTCGGCAAGGGCGAAATCATCTTCACGCCGGATGTCAGCCGCGAGGAAGCCGTGCGGCTCATTCGCGGCTTGAACAACGTGGCCGCCAAAATCCAGAAAAAGGAAAAGCAATAACGCGCAAGTGAAGCCTGCGTTCTTCGTTCTCTGGCTTGCGTGCGCGTGGCTGTTGCCGGAACGCGCCGGGGCGCAACTGTTCCGCCTTCCCACCGCCAACCACGCCTTGCTCGAACCGAACGGCGGCGAGAAATTTTTTGTCGGCACCGTGGGCAAGCCGTGGACGAGCGGCATGTTTGGCTGCGTCCGCTCGGAGGGCTGGCACATGCACGAGGGACTCGACATCAAATGTCTCCAGCGCGACAAGAAGGGCGAGCCAATCGATCCCGTCATGGCGACGGCGGACGGCACTGTGGCCTACTTCAGCAACCAGCCGGCGCTTTCCAACTACGGCCGCTATGTCGTGTTGCGCCACCACATCGAAGGCATCGAAATCTATTCGCTCTACGCCCATCTGCGGGAAATCCGCGCCGACTTGAAAATCGGCCAGAGTGTCAGCGGCGGCGAACGCATCGCGACGATGGGCCGCAGCACCAACACCCGGCAAGGCATCTCCAAAGATCGCGCGCATGTTCACTTCGAGCTGGATTTGCTCCTCAACGAACGTTTCGCGAGCTGGTACAAAACCGCCTTTGCCGATCAGCGCAACGATCACGGCAACTGGAACGGCCAAAACCTCGCGGGCTTGGATGCGCGTGAAATCCTTTTGCAGCAGGCCGCGGCGGGCGGGAAATTCAGCCTGCGACAATGCATCCAGAACCAGCCGGAACTTTGCCGGGTGCTGGTGCCGGGTAGGCGGCTGGGCTGGCTCCAGCGTTATCCTACCTTGGCCCGGCGCAACCCGCTGACAGAGCGCGAAGGCATCGCCGCGTATGAAATCGCGCTCAACTTCAACGGCGTGCCGTTCCAAGTGACGCCCCGCGCCGGCTCCGAAACCAAGGGCCGCAACGGCCCGCGCCTGCTCTCCGTCAACGAAGGCGAATACGAGCAGCATCACTGCCGCCGCCTGGTCGCCAGACGAGCGGGCCATTGGGAACTGACGCCGACTGGCAGCCGCTTGCTCGAACTGCTCACCTACTGAGGAGAAGCGGGGCAGGGGATTCAACCTGGAAAAAGCAGTTGGAATAGCCGCGAAGAAGGACAGAAACCGCAGAAGGCCCGACGCGACTCACGCCATAACCACGGATTTCACGGATGACACGGATTGGAAAATGCCCGGTAGGAAATGACCCGCATAATCCGTGATAAAAACTCCCGCATGAAGCACTCACCAAAGAGATTCTTTTAGCGAATCATCCGCGCTGATCCGTGAAATCCGTGGTTAAAGTTCTTCCTGAAAGAGCAACACTTGTGGGGATTGTAGCGCAAAGCGACCGGTGATAAGTAATTTGGAGGCGGCGTGGATTTGTGCATCCGACGGGGAATTGGCCGGCATATTTCTGTCCTTTGTTTTTGCGCCTCTTGCGCCTCTTTGCGGTTGGTTCTCCCGCCCGCGCTTCAAGGCGAGCGGGCGCGGTAGAAACGGCTGGGGTAATTCGTCAAATAATTCGGCAAATGCGGATCGCTGAAATAGGACAAGCTGCCGCTGAGAGTGTTGGTTTGCAGCGGAATCCAGACGGGATTGGCCAGATTCGAGGCAGCTTCAATCACCATACCTTTGCCGCTGTCCCAAGTGAAAGTGAATCCGAAGTTATTCTTTCGGGCGTGGACTCCGGAACCGATTGTTAGAGCCTCTGGATTCCACTTCTTGGTTGGATTACCTGCAAACGTAGTGCTCCAACCCGCAGTCCCCGGCACGTAATACGCGATCGCTGCTGCAAACACGTTCTGCCTGCTCAAGCCATTCGACTCAATACTCGGAGCGCTTCCCCTGAAATACGCTTCGGTTAAGTTGACGCAACCTAAACAAGCATCGGCTCCGACGGACGTGACGCTGGCAGGTATCATGAGGCCGGCCAAGTCGGTGCAGCCATCGAACGCATTCCTTCCGATGCTGGTAACACCGTGGGGTATCGTGTAAGTAAGGAATTTGTTCCCAGGAGGAAATTGGATGAGCGTGGTCTGGCTCTTGTCGAACAAGATCCCATCCACACTACGATAGAAAGAGTTGAGCGCCTCCACCGTGATCTCCTGCAGGCTGCTGATACCAGAGAACGCCCCCTCTCCAATGTAAATGACGCTGTTCGGGATTGTGACGCTGGTGAGGCGCTTGCAGCCAGCGAAGGCATTGTTGCAGATATTCACGACGCTGTTGCCGATGCTGACGTTGATGAGGCTGTTGCAGCCAGAGAACGCCCCGTCTCCAACGCGAAGGACGCTGTTTGGAATCGTGACGTTGATGAAACGCTTGCAGCCAGAGAACGCTTCGTCCCCAATGCTGGTGACGCTGTTGGGGATTGTGACGCCAGTCAGGCTGGTGCAGCTAGCAAACGCACTGTCTTCGATGGTGGTAGTGCTGTTGGGGATTGTGACGCTGGCCAGGTTGTTGCAACCATAGAATGCCTCGGTCGCAATGGTGGTGACGCTATTCGGTATCGTATAGCTCCCCACTTTGCGCTTTTGGGGATATTTAATAAGCGTGGTTTGGCCTTTGTTGAACAAGACTCCATCAGCGCTGCTATAAGCCGAGTTGAGTGCATCTACCGTTATCGTGCTCAGGCTGGTGCAGCCTTGCAATGCTGAGGGCTTGATGTCGATGACGCCGTTGCCGATGCTGATATCGGTGAGGCTAGTGCAGCCAGAGAAAGCTGAGTAACTGATGGCAGTGACGCTATTGGGAATCGTGATTTTCGTGAGGCTCTTACAGCCGGAGAAGGCAGCATAACTGATATTCGTGAGGCTGCTTGAAATGATGATGTTGGTCAACTTGGTGCAACCAGCGAACGCCGCGTTCCCAATAGTCGTGACAGTGTTGGGTATCGTGACACTGGTCATTCTACTATCATGGAACGCGTTGGGACCTATCATCCCAACTGGCAAGCCATCGATAGATTCTGGAATGACTACATCATTGCCGGAACCAACGTAGAGGTAGATCATTATCGAGCCGTAAATCGTGGGGAAGTAAAGGAAATCTCGCGCCGCCGCCGCCGCAGGCAGTGCCAACAACAGCAGCAGCAGCAAAATTCTGCGAACACGGTTGATCATAGTTTCATCCTTTCGTCCAATCAGAAAGTAAAGCTGGCAATTTCGCAAATAAAGTCGAGCCAAAAGCAAGCGCCCAACGACGACGCGCAGCGACCAAGTTGCATTGCCTTCACGCCATTCTGCTTCTACACTGCCGCCGCGCAGCCCGATTCGGTTGCGGCGGTAAACAAACGGCAAGAAACGTGAACCGATTCATCGAGAAATGGTTGGTGGATTCGTTGCGCGGACTGGGGCAACTCGCCCTGTTCGCCGGTGAAATCGCGCGGTCGCTGGTTTCGCAGCGTGTCAGCGGTGGGGATTTGCTGCGGCAGCTTTATTTCATCGGCGTGAAGTCCCAATCCGTCGTGCTGGTCACCGGCGCATTTACCGGCATGGTTTTGTGCGCGCAGACTTTTTTCCAATTCCACAAAGTCAAGATGGACACGGCGACGCTCGCAGTCGTCAGCGTCTCGATGTGCAGCGAGCTGGGTCCAGTGCTGACCGGGTTGATGGTGGCGGGGCGCGTGGGCGCGGCGATGGCCGCCGAACTGGGCACGATGCGCGTGACGGAACAAATTGACGCGCTGCGCACACTGGCGGCGCATCCGGTGGATTATCTGGTCGTGCCGCGTCTGCTGGCGACGGTGCTGGCGCTGCCGTTGTTGACCGCGGAATCAATTACGCTCGGCATCGGCGCAGCGCATGTGCTGGGAACTGTTTTGCTCAAGATCGATCCGGCGTATTCGTGGACGCACATGCTGAAGTACACCGATGTGACTGACGCGCTGATGGGGATTATCAAGGCGCTCATCTTTGGCGCGCTCGTGGCGGTGATCGGCTGCTTCAAAGGGATGTCGTGCCGTGAAGGCGCCGAGGGCGTGGGCAATGCGACGACGCAGGCGGTCGTGTTCGCGTCGATTTCGATTTTGATCAGTAATTTTTTCCTGACGCTGCTGCTCACGCGGCTGTTGAACTTATGATTCAGGTGCGCGATTTGAAAAAGAGTTTCGGTTCCAATCGCGTGCTCGACGGCGCGAGTTTCGAGGTGCAAACGGGCGAGGCAATCGTCATCATCGGCCGCAGTGGCGGCGGCAAGAGCATTCTGTTGAAACTCTTGATTGGCTTGATTCAACCGGACGCCGGCGAAGTCTGGATTGAGGGTGAACCCATCAGCCAGATGAACGAGCGGCAGTTGCTCGAAGTGCGGCGCAAGTTTGGCATGTTGTTCCAAGGCGCGGCGTTGTTTGACTCGATGTCGGTGGCGGAAAATGTTTCGTTCGGGTTGCGCCGCGAAAAGAATTTGACGGCCGGCGAGATCGCCAAACGTGTGGAAGAAGCCCTCGACATGGTGGAACTGGGCGGTGTCCAGGCCAAGAAACCGGCCGAACTTTCCGGCGGCATGCGCAAGCGGGTCGGCCTGGCGCGGGCGATCATTTACCGGCCGCAGATCGTGCTTTACGACGAGCCGACGACGGGTCTCGATCCGGTGGTGGCGGACAGCATTGATCGGTTGCTTCTGCGCGTGTGCGAGCGGCTCAAAGTGACGACGGTCGTGGTGACGCACGACATGCGCAGTGCGCGACGCATCGGCCAGCGCATTCTCATGCTGCACGAGGGGCGGATTCACGCAGCGGGTACGCCGGACGAGATTTTTGAATCCAGCGATCCCGTCGTGCGACATTTTGTGGACGGCATCGCCGCCGAAAAGGAATTTGCATTCCAAACATGAACGAGCGACGAAATTTTGTCCGCGCGAGCCGGTGGAGGAACTTACCATGAGCGATGGGCGTGAATGGAAAGTGGGCGTGTTCGTGTTGATTGGCCTGGGCCTGCTGGCCGCGCTGGTCATCTTGTTCAGCAAGGGCCTGACGCTGACGTCCACGTATCCGCTGCGGATGAAGACTTCAAACTCTGGCCTGCTGATGCCAAAGGCGGCGGTTTTGATGGCCGGTGTGCGCGTGGGCACGGTTGGCTCGGTCGAGTTGGCGCCTGACGGCAAAGCGGTGATTATTGGCTTGAACATCTTTCCCCGCTACAAAATCCACAGTGATGCGCGGTTCGTGATCGATCAAATCGGGTTCCTCGGCGATCAATTCGTATCAATTGTGCCGCGCGAAAACCGCGCCGGGCTGCTGCAATCTGGTGAAGAAGTCCAGTGCGAGGAGCCGTTCAACTTGCAGGAAGTCGCGCGCTCGGCGATGGGGCTGATCCAGCGGGTGGATCAAACCGCGAAACGTTTGAACGACGCGGTGACGCGCGTTGATCAACAATTACTCTCGGCGCAAACGCTCACCAATTTGACGGCGACGATTTCCAATTTCCGCCTCGTCTCCGAACGCGCGCTTTCGGCCGTGGCTGGCTTCGACAACGTCGTTCAGTCGAATGTGCCGCCGGTGTCGCTTGCCGTCAGCAACCTCGTTTCGTTTTCGACCGCGATGGACAAGGTTGCCTCCGATCTCGATGAACTGGTGACGACGAACCGTGCGCACTTCAGTTCGGCGGTTAAAAACGTTGAAACCGCGACGGCCTCCGTGAATAGTCTGCTCGATGACCTCCGACACGGCAAAGGGCTGGCTGGATTTTTACTGAAGGATGAAGAAACCAAAGCGCAGGTTTCTCAAACGATGAACAACTTGACGACGTTGAGCAGTAATTTGAACCGCTTTGGTTTGCTCTACAAACCCAAGCCGGTGAAATCGCCATCCACGAACGCCGCATCGATTTACACCGGACGCAAACCTTGATCTTCGCATGACACTCTGGGTCATTCGCATTTTATTTCTGAGCCTCTGCACCGTGGCCGGCTATGCCATCACCCAGATGCAGCCCGACCTGATTTCCAGCCCCATCGCCGGCCCGTTCATCGGATTCGGACTCGGCGGCCTGCTCATCGGCATCGACGAAATGGTGAAAGGTTTGTCGCTCCGCGCGTTTTCGGCGATGACGTTCGGGCTGCTGCTCGGCACGCTGATCGCCTCGATGATCGATCGTTCGCAGATCTTCGCGTTTGCGGACACTTCCACGCTGTGGGTGATCAGGCTGGGACTTTTTTTGAGTTTCAGTTACATCGGGATGATTCTGGCGATGCGTAGCAACAAGGAAGATTTCTACCTCATCATTCCATTCATCCGTTTCGCGCCGCAGCACAAACCGGAAAATCTTTTACTGCTCGACACCAGCGCAATCATCGACGGTCGCGTGGCAGAACTGCTCGAAGCCAGTTACCTCGAAGGCATCGTCGTCACGCCGCGCTTTGTGCTGCACGAATTGCAACACATCGCCGACTCGAATGACGCGATTCGCCGGGCGCGCGGCCGGCGCGGACTGGATACGCTCAGCCGCCTCCAGAAAAGCGAGAAACTGGAAATCAAAATTCACGAAGGCGATTTCAAGGACGAAACCGAAGTCGATGCGAAACTGGTTCGTCTGGCGAAATTGCTGGGAGCAAAATTGGTCACCACTGACTACAACCTCGGCAAGATCGCCGAACTGCAGCGCGTGCCCTTGTTGAATGTCCACCAATTGGCGGCGGCGATCAAAAACGTCGTGGTCCCCGGCGAAACGCTCAGTTTGCGGCTCGCGCGCGAGGGCAAGGACAAAGGCCAGGCGGTTGGCTACCTCAACGACGGCACGATGGTCGTCGTCAACCAGGCCCAGTCGCTCATCGGCCAGCAGGCACAAGTGCAGATCGTCAGTTCGCTCCAGACCGGCGCGGGCGTGATCGTCTTCGCCGATCTCGTCAACACCTCCACAGTCGAAGCGACGTCCGGCGGTAAATAATTTTTGGCAATCAGCATTATGGCCCTTGTTACGGTCTTCAAATCATTCAACCCGGCGGAAGCCCAGCTCATCCGCTCGCGCCTCGACGCGGCGGATATTGATTCCGTCGTCAACCACGAGCTGGCGGGGCTGAGTGTAGGTTACACCCTGGCCACTGGAGGCGTGTTGGTGCAAGTCGCCGAAGAAGACGCCGACGCCGCCCGGGAATTGATCGAGGCTCCACCCGTGGAGCCGGACTCAAGCGCGAACGCATGAAGTCCGGTTTTGCCCGTTCGCTTCAGGCGCTGGCTGCTCAATTGCCGCGCGGTGAAATTTCCTTCGAACCGCAACTGCGTGAGCAGCACGCCGGCGACAAATGGTTCGCGAGTCATCTGCCCGACGCGGTGGCGCGGCCGCGCAGCGCAAAATCCGTCGCCGCGATTCTTCGATTTGCCAACGCGCGCAAGATCCCGGTGACAGCGCGCGGCGCGGGTTACGGTTACGTCGGCGGCTGCGTGCCGGTTTGCGGCGGACTCGCGCTTTCGCTCGCGCGGATGAACCGCATCAAGGAAATCCACGCCGAAGATTTTGTCGCCGTCGTGCAGCCGGGCGTGAAGACGCTTGAATTGCAGCAGGCGGTCGAGTCGCGCGGTCTTTATTATCCGCCCGATCCGGCGAGCCGGGCTGATTGCAGCTTGGGAGGCAACATCGTGACGAACGCCGGCGGCCCGCGCTGTCTCAAATACGGCGTCACGCGCGATTATGTGCTCGGCCTCGAAGTTGCCCTCGCCGACGGCACGCTCGTCAATCTCGGCAGCCGCACGCACAAAAACAAAACCGGCTTTGACCTCGTGAAACTTTTCATCGGCTCGGAAGGAATGTTGGGCGTCGTCACCGAAGCGACGCTGAAACTGCTGCCGTTGCCGCCGTTCCGCGCGTGTCTGAGCGTCGGTTTCGAT
>JACPZS010000013.1 GCA_016195385.1 Verrucomicrobiota bacterium | reverse complement strand
AACCGATCGCGTCCTCATCAAAGACCTTTACACCGGCATGGTGGAGAAACAAGTGAGCGCGGAAGTGATGGCGCAATTTCGCACCAACGGAGAATTGGAGATCAACGGTAGCGCTTCCTATTTCCCGAACGAGTACTGCACGCTCGTCGAGGAAACGAACCCAAAACGAACAGCGCTGACCAGAGTGGACGCGACCGGCAAGAAACTGATGCCGATCATTGATTCGCGCGAAAGCGTTTGGGGCATCAAGCCGCGCAACCGCGAACAACACTTCGCCTTCGACGCGTTGCTCGATGACAATCTCAAACTCGTCACTCTCATGGGCAAGGCAGGCACGGGCAAAACGCTGATGGCCATGGCGGCCGGGCTTAAGCGCACCGTGATCGATCGCGAATTCCGCCGCCTCGTCGTCGCACGGCCGACCATTTCGATGGGCAAGGAACTTGGCTTCCTGCCGGGCACGCTCGAGGAAAAGCTGGGGCCGTGGATGCAGCCGATTCACGACACGCTCGAATTGCTCGGTGACTTGAACATGGGCCACGAACACCGCCGCAGCAACGACCTGTTGCGCAGCGGCGTCATCGTCGTGGAGGCGTTGAGCTACATTCGTGGACGCAGCATCGCCAATCAGTTCATGATCATCGACGAAGCACAAAACCTCACGCCGCTTGAAGTCAAAACCATCATCACGCGTGTCGGTGCCGGGACGAAAATTGTTTTCACGGGCGACCCGTACCAAATCGACAACCCGTACGTGGACTCCTCCTCTAACGGGTTCAACTATCTCGTCAGCCGGTTCCGTGAGCAGGCCATCTCCGCGCACGTCGAGATGCAAAAAGGCGAACGCTCCGAGCTGGCCGAACTGGCGGCGAACATCCTCTGAGCCGTGCGGCCGCGCTCCATTTCCGCGCATTGCGACACCGCGCGCTTGCGCCGTTCGCTTGCTCGAATATAGTTGCGGCGTGAACCGCTCCGGCCAGTCGATTCTTGTGCGCATCCTTGCGTCCGTCGCCGTCTTCGCGGCGGTCTATGGCGCGACGCACTGCGTGACGCACAGCGTCTGGAACAAGGAGCGTATTTACCGCACGCTGATCAACGGGGCGAAACCGGATCAAGAAATCGCCGCCATTGATCTTGTCTATTACCGGGCGCAGCCGCAGCTTGTGCGCGCCTTGAATGCGAATTCACCGGACACGCGCGAACTCGCGCTCAATTCCCTGCTTGACATGTGGCAGCACGCCGCCGGCGAGAAGGCTTTCGGCTATTTGCAAATCGCGCAGAAGGCGGTCGCCAAAAAAGATTTGGAACTGGCCCTCGAAGTTCTCAATCGAGTCGTCAAAAAATATCCGGACTTTGCCGAAGGCTGGAATCGGCGCGGCACCCTCTACTGGCTGTTGGGACAATTCGATCTATCCATCGCGGACGGCGAGCGGACACTGGCGTTGAACCCCGACCACTTTGGCGCGTGGCTGGGGGTTGCCTTGTGCCACTTCAAACGCGGTGAATTCACGTCGGCTCGCCAGGCGGTTCGCGCTTCCTTGCGCATCCATCCGCACAACGATACCGCGCTCGAGTTCTTGAAAAAGTGCGAGGACATGCTACAAAGGCATCCGCCCGCATCGAAGCCGAGTGGCGTCATCATCTAAGCCGTTCTGTTTTGAAAGACCTCGACTTTGCTTTCGTCGCTGACGACGCCATCGCCATCCACGGCGCGCGCGAGCACAATCTAAAAAATCTCTCCGTCACGATTCCGCGCGGAAAATTTGTTGTCATCACCGGCGTGAGCGGCTCCGGCAAAAGCACGCTCGCGTTCGATCTTTTGTTTGCCGAAGGCCAGCGCCGCTTCCTCGATTCGATGAGCACTTACGCCCGGCAGTTCGTTGAGCAACTCGCGCGGCCGGACGTCGATTTGATCACGGGCATTCCGCCCACCGTGAGCATTGAGCAACGCAACACGCGCGGCGGCGGCAAGAGCACCGTCGCGACCGTCACCGAGATTTATCATTTTCTGCGGCTGCTCTTCGCGCGCCTCGGCACGCTGCACTGCCCTGATTGCCAATGCGCCGTCGAAGCGCAGACGCGCGATCAACTCGCCCGTCGATTGCAAACCGAGTTGAAGTCGCGCGGTGACTTGCTGCTGCTCGCGCCCGTCGTCAGAAATCGCAAAGGCTTTCACTCTGACGTGGCGACGTGGGCTGCGAAACACGGCTACGCGGAGATTCGCGCGGACGGAAAAATGTATCCAACCGGTAAACCATTTCGGCTGGATCGTTTTCGCGAACACGATGTCGAAGTGGTCGTCGGAAAATTGGAACGCCGCGCCCGACGCGCCGCGAAAACGCCGCAGCAACTTATCGACGAGACGTTGCAGCTCGGCCATGGGACGCTGTTCGCGCTCGATAACTCCAGTCGGCTCACGGTTCATTCCACCGAGCGCGCCTGCCCTAAGTGCGGACGCTCCTTCGATGAGCTTGATCCAAAAATGTTCAGCTACAATTCGCCGCGCGGCTGGTGTCCAAAATGCCGCGGCTTCGGCGAATTGTTTTACCTGCCCGATGTCGAACGCGGCGCGAACGCGGATGCCATCGAAGAATCGTGGTTCGGCTGGCAGGAAGGCGAGCGCGAGCTTTGCCCAGAATGTCTGGGAGCACGGCTGAATCCTCTCGCCCGCGCGGTGCGACTTCTCAGCGCAAAAATTACTCGCTCCACTACAAAGGAAAACGCCACCATCGACACCTTCGCCAACTCATCGGTCGATGAGTGCGCGAACATTTTTCATGCGCTGAAATTCAAAGGTCGCGAAGCGATGATCGCGCGCGACATTTTGCCGGAGATCGCCGAGCGCTTGAAATTTCTGCGCGAAGTTGGCCTTGGTTATTTGCAGCTTGGCCGCAGCGTGACGACGCTTTCGGGCGGCGAAGGCCAACGCATCCGGCTCGCAGCGCAGCTTGGCTCCAATTTGAGCGGCGTCCTCTACGTGCTGGACGAACCCACGATCGGCCTGCACGCCCGCGACAACGAACAACTGCTCGCCGCACTGACGAAGCTCCGCGCGCGCGGCAATTCCTTGGTCGTCGTGGAACACGACGAGGACACGATGCGCCACGCGGACTACATCATCGACCTCGGCCCTGGCGCGGGCGTGCATGGCGGGCAGGTCGTGGCCAGCTGCACATTGTCGGAGCTCGTGCGCCACGCCGATTCACTCACCGGCCAATGTCTGCGCCAGAAAAAATCTTTTCCGGCGCGTGGCGAGCGCCGTCCGGTCGATGCAGTCATCAATTCAAGCGGAAAAATTACTCAGCCCAAACCCGCGACACGAAAACCGATCCATCCCGCCGCGACTGCCACGACCAAGTGGCTCACGTTGCGTGACGCGAAGATCCACAATTTGAAGAATCTGACCGTCGCGATTCCGCTCCATCGACTTGTCGTGATCACCGGCGTCAGCGGCTCGGGCAAGAGCACGCTGGTCCGCGAATGCCTGCTGCCGGCAATCCAGGCAAAACTCAAAGCTCCAAATTCCAAACACCAAAATTCCCGACTCACGGGTTGCGAAACCATTGCGGCCGTTTACGAAGTCGATCAATCACCGATCGGCCGCACGCCGCGCTCAACGCCGGCGACCTATGTCGGTTTCTTCGATGAGATTCGCAAATTGTTCGCCCAGGTGCCGGAAGCACGGCTACGCGGTTATTCGCCGAGCCGGTTTTCTTTCAACAGCAATCAAGGCCGTTGTCCCGCGTGCGAAGGCGCGGGCACGATCAAGCTTGAAATGAATTTTCTACCGCCCGCGTTCGTGCGTTGCGAGACTTGCGCTAGCTCGCGCTTCAATCGCGAGACGCTCGACATCGAGTTGAACGGAAAAAACATCGCGCAAGTTCTGGAATTGAGCGTGGCCGAGGCGATTGAGTTCTTCAGTGCCTTCACGCGCATCCGCCAGCCGCTCGAAGCGCTGCGCGACACGGGTCTCGATTATCTCAAGCTCGGCCAGACGAGTCCGACGTTGAGCGGCGGCGAGGCGCAGCGATTGAAACTCGTTACGCATCTGCTTTCCGGACTGCGCGAGAATTTTCGTGAACTGACGCCGACGACGAAGCGCAAGTTTTTCATTCTCGAAGAGCCAACCATTGGTCTGCACATCTCGGACGTGCGCCGCCTCGTCGAAGTTTTGCAACGCCTCGTCGAAGCCGGGCACACCGTGCTTGTCATCGAACATAATCTGGATCTCATCGCGGAAGCAGACTGGGTGATCGACCTCGGTCCGGAGGCGGGCGACGCAGGCGGGCAAATTGTCGCCGAGGGAACGCCCGAACAAATTGCCGTTGAGAGACGCTCGCACACCGGGCGATTCCTGCGCGGCGTGTTGACGAAGCCGTGAGCCGAGCAACTGAATGCGGCAGTCACGCACCCGACCTGAGCGCGGATATGTCCGCAGGACTATCCGCAACGGGCAGTTGCGGATTGTCTTGATTAAACCTTCATTCGAACCGACAGATTTAGGGCCGATTATTCTTTCACTATTTCTCTGAATTCCATCCTTCCCAGAATCCGCATACCGTGATAACCGCCCACACCACGGTCGCGATGGGCTCCGCGTAGGACATGAATTTATTTTTACTGACGCCGAAAATTAGGAAGACAGACGCCGCTAAACCATATAACAAAGCGATTATTACGAAACCTACCAAACAGAAGCTGACACCCCACAACACGCTTATGAGTATTCGCTTATTCTTTGCGCTTCTATTTTGGGCCGCTTCGCACCGCCCTCTTGCCAACTCACGCACTTTGTAAAATGCAGTTGTTGCGTCCCTCAACCGCTCCCGGTCCAACTCGAATTCAGCGTAGCTCTTACGATTGGTTAATTGACTAATGGCTTGTCTGCATTTTTCCTGCACCGTTCGTAGTTCCTTCGGCGCGTGGTCGACTTCGACTACTTCCGGCATCCACACCGATTGCCTCTTAAGTTCTAGAATCGAATTGGCAACTCTGACTAATTGGTCGTGTTCGCTGTTTAGCCAAGCTTCTTGGAGTCGAAGCGCTTCATCTACTTTAGGAATAAAACTTGAGAAGAAGGGCACCGCATCCAAGTACCCAAAAAATGTTCCTGACTCAAAGCACTGTTTTGCCTTTGCGAATAAGTGCAGTGCTTGTTCGTATTCGTTCTTGGCACTCTCGTCCGCGTGCCACGCCACCATCGCCTTGAAGCGCTCTTGAGCCGTGGCCTTTATGGCCCGCGCTGCTTGATGGGCTGCTTCTCGTAAATCCTCTAACAGGCTTATGACTTTCGCCTCATGGCGCTTGAAATCGCCGTCCGCTGCCGCTTTTAAGGAATAGTCGCGATCAAGTTCGATTGCCTTCTTCAAATCCGGCAAAGCCGCATCCGGCTGGTCGATGTGCATCTTGATTTTGGCGAGTTGAAAAAATGCTTCTCCTAGCTTCGGATTCAACTCTGTGGCTTGCTGAGTGTGCGACTGAGCTTCGGCCATCTTTCCCTGACAATATGCCGCCCAGCCTGCGGATAGATAAGCCCTGGCAGCTTCCGCCCGAAAGTCCGCTTTTGCGTAGCGAGCAGCAGTCAGGAATGCTTGTTCCGCTTCAGCCAAATTCATCACCGCAGGATCGCAGTTGCTAACACCGCCGAGGAGAATCGTGCCTCTGCTGAAGTGAAAGCGGAACTCGAGCTTGTAGCCCGGCTGCCCGCCATAACCGTCAATTGCGCGCGCAAGGGAGTCCAGCGCCTCGGGATAGAGATCTCTTCGCATTGCATCACGGGCAATTTCGTGCTGCTCGTAAGCCCAAGTTTGAGCCGGCGTCTTTGCAATTTGGATCAATGAATCCAAGGAATCGTTCATCCGACCCGCTTGGCCCAGGAGTTGGGTAAATCCCCAATGAAGCGTGGAGTTCACCTCGCTGAGTCCGTCTGAAATATCATCCAATCTCGAAGTCACTACCAATATTAGATTGTTGGTTTGCGAGACCGAACGTTGGACGCCTTCGAGAACTTCGATCTTGTTTGCGTGCAGTTGCTCGGCGGAAGCGATGATATCACATGTCTGGCGGGATACTTCGTAACGAAGCGAGCACGAATCTTCCCGGAGATCGTCGACGAAACTCTTCGATTGGAGATAGTCCCTGTAAGATAGGCTGGTGCCTAAAACGTAATTGCTCATAGAGCCTCCTTTCCTGACCGCTGCCAGAAATTTTTTGCCCAGATTCCAAACAGCTTACTGGCTGACAAGCGTTTGTTTTTCACGGTGAGCAAGACGATAAGCCCGCTGGAACGGGTGGGGCAAGGTAGAAACGGGGTTGAGCCGGTTCTGCGATTGCAACACCTCGCAGAAAACATAGACCTCGGATGTGCCCGAAGGACTATCCGCGGCGGTTGGTCGCGTGCAACGCCGCGGTTTGTGCCGCGCACAGACCCGTATCTCCATGATTCGGCTCATTCCAAATCAATTCTTCCCCAATCTTCCGGCCGGCCTTGCACGCTGGACACAATAGCCATCCGCTGTGCAATGCGAAGCGATACGAGTCTTCGGCATGGTTTGTTCGATGGGGCCTTGATGGGCATCGGCATCGCGCGCGTCGGATTTTCTGATGCGAGTTTGAGACGAACAAAAAACCTTGAAACCAACCAACGCGATCCGCCCGACGCACGATCACGGCGCGATGGTTTCGACGTACTTAAACTTCCCGTCCTTGATCGCGATGATGACCGCCGGCTTGGTGGCGTTGCGTTGCGCATCAATGGTCGTCTTGCCCGTCACGCCCGAAAAATCCTTCGTCGCTGCCAGCGCGTCGCGCACTTTCGCCCCGTCGGTCGAGCCGGCCCGCTTGATCGCATCAGCCAGCACCAACGCCGAATCGTAGCCCAGCGCCGCCATCGCGTCAGGCGTCTCGTTGTATTTGGCTTTGAATTTTTTCACGAAGTTCTGAACTGCAGGCGACGCGTCTTCCGGCGAATAATGGGTCGAGTAAAAGCAACCTTCGAGGGCCGCGCCGCCGATTTGCAAAAGTTCCGGCGCTTCCCAGCCGTCTCCGCCAAAGAGTGGCA
Organism: Verrucomicrobiota bacterium; assembly: GCA_016195385.1. Lineage (GTDB taxonomy): Bacteria > Verrucomicrobiota > Verrucomicrobiia > Limisphaerales > JACPZS01 > JACPZS01. The sequence goes on along the minus strand of JACPZS010000013.1, from coordinate 17,968 downwards.
CCGTGATGCCGAGTTGCCGCGCTTGCGAGGCAATCAAACCCGCCTCGGTGTAATAGCACGGCACGAAAATCGCCTGCGGGTTCGCCGCCTTGATCGCGGTGAGTTGAGCTTTGAAATCCTTGTCCCCGCTGTTGAACTTGCGATCAATCACAATGGCACCGCCGTCAGCCGTAAATCGTTCGGTGAAGAACTTGCCCAATCCGACACTGTAAGGCGCGGACGCGTCGGTGAGCAGCGCGACTTGATTTACCTTCAAAGTTTTCTTGGCAAACGTCGCCATCACGGTTCCTTGGAATGGATCGATGAAGCACACGCGAAAAATGTAGTCGCCCATCTCCGTCACCTTCGGATTCGTGGACGAAGGCGAAATCATGGGGATTTTTAAGTTCTGGCAAACCGGCGCCGCATCCAGCGAACGACCCGAAGCCACCTCGCCGAGCACCGCGACAACATTGTCGCGAGTGATGAGCTTGCTCACGATTGTCTTGGACTCGCCCTGCTTGGATTGATTGTCCTCGAAGACGTGCTGAAATTTTTTCCCGAGCACGCCGCCAACCGCGTTAAGCTCCTCAAACGCCAGCGCGGTGCCTTTGTGCGACGACTGGCCGAACGCCGCTTCTTTCCCCGTCAGCGACGCGAATTCGCCGACTTTGATCACCTCACCGCCGGCGCTTCCACCGCCCGCATCGCCAGCGGGCTTGTTGCAAGCGACCATTGTCAACAGAGTTAAACCAATAGTGAGAGGAGCCAGTGTGTTTTGGAAAAAATCTCTTTTCATAATCTTCATGCGCAGCGGAGCGAAGCTAGGCAAACGAATCGCCGGTTTCAATCCTCAATTGGGCGCGAGGCGTTTTTTGCAAGTCGAAGCCGAAGCGAGTAGTTCTCCGGCGAGCGCGCGGGCGCGTTCGATTAACCAACGATCGACAGCGAAATCGCCGAAGCGGAACGCGGGCTGGCCGCTCTGATCACGGCCGAGCAACTCGCCGACGCCGCGCAGCCGCAAATCCGCCTCGGCAATTTCAAAACCATCTGTCGTATCGACCAAAACCTCCAGTCGCTCGCGCGCCGCCGGTGTTTTTATGTCGGCGACGAGGATGCAATACGACTCCTGCGCGCCACGGCCGATGCGTCCGCGCAGTTGATGCAACTGCGCCAGGCCGAAGCGCTCCGCATTTTCGATGAGCATCACGGTCGCGTTCGGCACATCAACACCGACTTCGATCACCGACGTCGCGAGCAACACTTTCACCGCGCCCGCGCGAAAATCTTTCATCACACGCTCACGCTCGTCGGCTTTCACGCGGCCATGCACGAGCGCGATTCGATGCGGCGCCAATTCGCGCTGAAGTTTTTCAAACTCGCGATTCACGGCCTTGAGATCACCGATGCCAGAGTCATCCACGCGCGGATAAACCACGTACGCTTGCTGACCTTGCTCGAGCTTTTGGCGAATGAACGCCCATACCTTGGGCAGTTTGTCCGCCGCGCGCAGAAAGGTTTTGATGGGCACCCGGCCCGCCGGCAGTTGATCGATGACCGAAATATCGAGATCGCCGTAAAGCGTGAGGCCGAGCGTGCGCGGAATCGGCGTCGCGGTCATCACAAGCAAATGCGGATAGCGGCCCTTGCGGACGAGCTGCTCGCGCTGAACGACGCCAAATTTGTGCTGCTCGTCGATGACGACGAGGCCGAGATTTTCCAGATCGAAACCGGCTTCAATCAAGGCGTGCGTGCCAATGCAAAGGGTCGAGGAAGGATCGACCAAGCGCTGTTCGTTCCTCGTCTCTCGTCTCTCGTCTCTCATCTCCTTGTGACTGCCCGTGCGCAGTTCGACTTTGATTCCGAGCGGCTCGAACCATTTCCGAAACGTGAGCGCGTGTTGCTGCGCCAGAATTTCCGTCGGTGCCATCAACGCGACGTTGCAGCCACTCTCCAGCGCCATCAGCGCACTGGCCGCCGCGACCACAGTCTTGCCGGAGCCAACGTCGCCTTGCAGCAAACGCCGCATCGGCGTCGGCGCGCCGAGGTCGTGCCGGATTTCGCGCAATACTTTGGTCTGCGCGTCCGTCAGCTTGAAGCCGAGGGCGGCAAGAAAAGTTTTGATCAAGCGGTTGTCGCCGGCACAGGGACGGGCCTGCGCGTGCTTCTGTAAATTTTTTCGCCGTGTCTGAATGGCGATTTGCAGCTCGATGAATTCATCGAGCGCGAGACGTTGCCGCGCGGCTTCGATGTCCGACTGCTCGTCAGGAAAATGCAGCAAGCGGATCGCGCGAGCACGCGGTAGAAACTCTTTCGCATCGAGCAGCCAGCACGACTCCGGGATTTTTCCCTCGAACTCGGCGAGCGTTCGCCAGATCAACGAGCGCAACCAGCGTTGCGGCAGCCCCTCGGTCAACGGGTAAATCGGAACGATGCGATTGAGGTGAACCGAGTTTTCCTCGCCATTAACGATGACCTCGGTTTCGGCGTGATCGATGGTGCGGGGTTTAATCGAGTTGGGCGTGCCGTACACCAGCACGTCGTCGCCTTGGGCAAAATAGTTTTGCATGAACGGCAGGTTCCACCAGCGGCAGTGCAGCCGCGCGGTGCCGTCATCGAGAATGAACTCGAAGACAGATTTATTCCCGCCGCGGTAGCGTTTGATGCCGAGCGCCACAATTTGACCGCGCACTGTGGCCGGCTCGCCGAGGCGCAGTTCCGCGATGGGGGCGAAGCGGCGGCGATCCTCGTAACGGTGTGGCCGATGCAGCAACAAATCACCGATGGTGTGGACGCCGAGCCGCGCAAATTGCGCCGCGCGTTCAGTGCCGACGCCGGGACGCTCGCGCAGCGGGCGATCCAATGGCGCGGGCGGCGGAACTTTGGATGGCGCCGGCGGTGACATCGTGGCGCAGCAAAGCAGAAAGCGCGGACGAAGGCAATGCAGGCAGTTCGAGTTCGGTGAAATTCAGTTCGCGTTGAAACCATCGCAAACAAACTTCCGGATCACATCCAGTTCCTCCTCGCCGGCAATCGTGTGGACCTTGGCAAACTCGCGCCATTCGATCTTCAGTCCCGCGCTTTTCAGCGAGGCAATTTGCTCGCGCACTTTCGGAATTGGGATCAGCGGGTCAGCCGTGCCGTGCGTGATCAAGAAACGTTGTTCCAGCGCGACCGGCGAAAGCTCGCGCAACGCCGTCTCCGGTTCGTGCGCGTAGCCACTCACGCCGACTAGGCCGGCGAGCCGATGCGGATAGCGCAGGCCAATTTCAAGCGTCATCAGGCAGCCTTGCGAGAAACCAAAAAGCACCGTTTGCTCCGTGGCGAATCCTTTGACGCGGAATCCATCAAGCAATTCGAAAAGCAACTGGCGGCTGCGGTGGATGCCCGTGCCGGCGTCGCCTTCAAAATCGTACCACGAGTAGCCGCCGAAATAATCGTCCGGCGCGTTGACGAGCAGGTAATTCATCCACGGCAATCGCATCGCCTGCGGCATCCACTCGTAGCCGGCGACGCTGTCGCCCAAGCCGTGCAACACGACCATGAGGCGGCGCGAATTCTTCTCCGACGCGGGAACAAAAACGGTGTCGAGCATCATGGCCAGAGAGAAAACCACACGCCAACGCGGCAACGCAAAATGAATTACGCGTTTTCGGGCGCGACGTCCGTCGGGCGGCTACCGGATGACACTCGCCGGCTTGCGCGCCAGTTTCATACGCGGGAGTTTGCCTTTGCGGCTGCGCGAAGATTCTTTGCCAGGGCGATTTCCGACAGCGCGCGCGATGAATTCGGTCTGGCTGCGCCGGCGCGGCGCGTCACGTTTGAGCAGCGCGCGGCGATACGATCCATCGGCTTGCAGGAAGCGCGCTTTTTCGTTGTCCGCCAGAATGGTCGAGCAAATTTCCGCGACGATTCGTTCGCGCAAGTTCCCGTCCTCGATCGGGAATAACACCTCGATGCGGCGCACAAAATTACGCGGCATCCAATCCGCGCTGCCCGCATAAATCTCCGGCTGGCAGGCGTTCTCGAAATAAAAGAACCGGCTGTGTTCGAGGAAGCGGTCCACGATGCTGCGCACGGTGATGTTGTCGCTGACTCCTTTGAGTTTTGGTCGCAGACAGCAGATGCCGCGCACGATGAGATCGATTTTTACGCCGGCCTGCGACGCGCGGTAAAGGGCTTCGATCACTTCGCGATCCACCAGCGAGTTCATCTTGGCAATGATGCGCGCAGGCAGGCGCCGGCGCGCATTGGCTTCCTCGCGACGGATAAATTCGAGCATGCGCTCGTGCAGCCGGAAGGGTGCGACGATCAGTTTGCGCATTTCCTGAAACTGGCAGACGCCCGTAAGCAGGTTGAACAAGTTGGTCGCGTCTTCGCCAAAATCCGGGCGGCAGGTTAGCAAACCAATGTCGGTGTAAACGCGTGCGGTCGTGGGATTGTAATTCCCCGTGCTCAAGTGAACGTAGCGGCGAATTGCGTCCTCATCCGCGCGCACTACGAGGCAGACCTTGCAGTGAATTTTATACCCAACCAGGCCGTAGAGCACATGCACACCGGCCTGCTCCAACAGCTCCGCCCATTTGATGTTGTTGCCCTCGTCGAAGCGGGCGCGCAACTCGACCACGGCGGTGACTTGCTTGCCCTTTTTGACCGCTTTCATCAGCGCGCCAATGATGCGCTGGTCGCCGCCCGTGCGGTACAGCGTCTGTTTGATCGCAAGAACGTTGGGATCTTCCGCCGCCTGGTTCAAAAAATCGACGACACTGTTGAAACTCTCAAACGGGTGATGCAGCAACACGTCGCGCTCGCGAATCACGGCAAAAAGATCCTCCTGCCCTTGCAGCGCCGATGCGATGGGCGCAAGGAACGCCGGATCGCGCAACTCGGGCGGATATTCTCCCTCGCAAATTGTCAGCAGGCCGATGGGATGCAGCGGGCCATCGATGACGTACAAATCATCTTCGTCCAACTCCAGCGTGGCCAGGAGGTGGGAGCGGATGTCGAGCGGGCAGTCGCGCTCCACCTCCAGGCGAACCGCCTGGCCTTGGCTGCGGTTGTGGAGTTCTTTCTCGACGGCTTCACGCAAGTCGGCAACGTCGTCTTCGGCGATGAAAAGTTCACTGTTACGCGTCACGCGGAAACGCCAAAAGCCAAGAATGCTCGCGCCTGGAAAAAGATCCTGCAGGTAATGTCCAATGACACTGCCCAGAAACAAAAAATCGCGGCGGCCATCCGGACGCGGCAGGGCGACGAGCCGCGGCAGCACGCGCGGCACCTGCACCACGGCCAGTCGTGATTCGATGACGCCATTCTTTTCGATCTCCAACCGCACGATCAAGTTGAGCGATTTGTTCAGGAGATGTGGAAACGGATGCGCCGGATCGAGAGCCAGCGGCGTGAGCACGGGGCGCACCTTGCTGCGATAGTGATGGTCAATCCAGGCCGCGTCCGCGCTATTCAACTCCCGGCACTTGAGAAATCGGATTTTTTGCGCGGACAGCGCGGGCACCAGTTGATCCCGCCAGCAGGCGTACTGTTGCTCGACCATGCGGCGGATGCGCCGGCTGACTGCGCGCAAATTCTCCGGCGCGCTCAAGCCATCGCTCGTGGGTTCGCTGATGCCGCTTTGAATCTGTTGTTTGAGGCCGGCGACACGAACTTCAAAAAACTCGTCGAGGTTCGAGCCGGTGATGCAAAAAAACTTCACGCGCTCGAGAAGCGGCGTCTTGGGATCAAGCGCTTCATCGAGCACGCGCTGGTTAAATTCCAGCCAGCTCAATTCGCGATTGATGAAATGTGTGGAATCAAATTCGGCCATAGGTGTCCATCAAGATGAACCAAGGCGGGCGAGTATATCGGCGCGCCGTCACTTGGCTAGTGACATTTGCGTCACATGTACGGCAGGAAGTAGCCTCCTCCCGCGCCCGCACATTTGCGTCCGGCTGTGGCTGGCGGGAAAGGTTGGCCTCGCGCGGAATCGCGCGCGCTCACTTTGCTTCGAACATGGCCGCGGCGCGGCGCGCCATTTCTTCGGACGACATGTCCTCGATGTGCGTGGCGATGGTCCACTTGTGGCCAAATGGATCCAGAATGGTCCCGCTGCGATCGCCGTAGAATTGGTCTTGCACCGGCTTCAAGATTTTCGCGCCAAGTGACACCGCCCGGGCCACCACCGCATCCACATCTTCAAGATAAAGCATCAACGAAACCGGCGTGCCGCCAAATGCTTCAGGCCCGCGCGCGTCGTATTCCGGAAACTCGTCGGCGAGCATGATGCGCGAATCGCCGATCTGGATTTCCGCGTGGCCAAGTTTGCCGCCGGGCGCGTTGACGCGCAGCACCTCGGTCGCGCCGAACGCCTTTTGGTAGAACTCGATGGCGCGCGTGCCGCCATTGACGATCAGGTAGGGCGTCGCAGTATGATAGCCGTCAGGAATGAAGTTCGTCTTCATAATTCAAATCAACTGTTTGTGCAGTCAGATCTTGGCTGCTTCCGGTTTCGGTTTGTAAACGAAAAACGCGACGAGCCCCAAAAGCACTCCTTGCACGACACCGGCGACAAACCATTTCACGGCGATGTCAGCCGGGAACGGCTGCACCGCGTACGTGATGAGAGTCGTGGTCTGGACGAGCACTCCCACGCAGGCACCGAAAACACATCCGCAACGGATGCACGCCGTCGCGGCAAATCCCTTCGCCCAAAGGATGGTGAAAGTCGCGGCGAAAAGAAATTGCCCAAGCATTAACCAGCCCATGTGCGCCTGCATTTCCGCTTCGGGCCGCCAAAGACTCGCCGTTTCTTTGTAGCGAGCGTCCAGCCAAACTGCGTGGATCAGAAAGTCGGTGGCGAAGGTGGCGACGAAAACGGCGACAATGGCAATGACAAGACGTTTTGGATTCATGCCGCGATGTTGCCGAAAGGCGAGTCACTTCGCAAGCGCAGAAGACAGATCGCGAACGCCGAATTCTGTCTTGCTGGTGGCCGTCGCCCAACGCGAGCCGAAGCGTCGCCGCATCTCGTGCCAGTGGATCCTCGTCCAAAAGGGACAAACTTCCAGCCTGCTCAAAATCATCGTCCGATAAAAAGCTGTTTCAACTCATGCCGCACGCGCGCATCGAGGATTTTTCCCTGAAACAGAATTTCCCCGGCCGCAAGCGCCAACACATGCGTCATGCCGCGCGGCACATCGTCGAGATGATGCGTCACCAGCAACACGCGCGTGCCTGAGCGCATGACTTCTTCGAGAGCGCGGGTGAAATCAGCGCGCGCTTGCGAGTCGAGTCCGTCGAACGGTTCGTCGAGAATGACCAGACACGGAGCATGAACCAAAGCGCGCGCAAGGAGAATTTTCCGACGTTCGCCGTAAGACATTTTCAAAAACGATTTTCCAGCCAGCGCGACCACCTTTAGCCGTTGAAGCAACTCGCGGGCACGCGCACGCTGTTTTCGAGTCGGGCGGTCCAGCAAGCCCACGCTGGCGAAAAAGCCCGACACAACAACTTGCTCGCCCGTCAAATCTTCGGCGTAGCCCGATTGAAAATCCGGCGAAACCAAGCCCGTCATTTTACGAAAGCGCTGGATCGTGGTCTTGTCCCCCGCTCCGAACCGGATGACACGTCCGCCCCAAGCCGGCTGCAACTCGCCGCTGAGGAGTTTTACGAATGTGCTTTTGCCCGCGCCATTACGGCCGACGATAAGCCAGTTCTCGTCGGTGTTCATTTGCCAATTGAGGCTGGTAAGAATTTTTTTCCGACCGAGAAACACGTCGGCTTTTTCGATGCGAAAAAAGGCTGCGGCTGACGGCGGCTGGCGATTGCAAACTGCGGAAGCGCGCTGTTGAGCGCCATCACCACGCGTCTGGCCATTCGCAGAACCTCGTCCGAACGCTCCCGTCCGAGCACTCGTCGCGACCAGAATTTTGTCGCGCAGCCCGTGCGCCAACAATTTGCCGTCCCGCAGCGACGCGACGTGCGTGGTGGCGGGAACAAGTTCGTCCGCCCGATGCGTCGAGTAGAGAAGCTGCGTTCCCGCGCGAGCCACGGAATCGAGCAACGCGATCAAATCACGTCGGGCGCGCGCGTCGAGTCCGTCACAAAATTCATCGAGCACGAGGACATGCGGCTCGCCGGTCAGCGCGCGCGCGATGAGAACTTTCCTCAACTCACCGGCGGACAGTTCACGAATGCCGCGTCGGCGCAACGACTCCAAGCGCAACGCGTGAAAGATTTTTAGTGCGCGCGTCTTTTGCCGGTCGTTGACGCGCTGATACAGCAGGTCCGTCTGAAAGAAACCGGTGCAGACGGTGTCGAATGCAGTCAAATTCCAGTCGCTTTGCCAGTACCGCTCCTGCTGTTCCGGGGAAACGAAGGCAATTTTTTCGCGCACGCCAATCGGGCTGGATTGCGCTGCACCATCAAAAAAATAACTCCGCCGCTCGACGCCCGGCGCATCGGGCCACAAGTCACCGCGAATCAGTTTGAGCAACGTGCTCTTGCCGGAACCATTCGGGCCAAGGAACGCCCAATGTTCACCAGCTAGAAGGCGCCAATGAATCTCCGACAGCACGCGCCGACCCGCGAGCGACACATCGATTCCATCGAGCTGGATCAAAGGGCTGGCTTCGGAAGACTTGATCAAATGGGCACGCCGGCTGTCGCTTCGGTCGGGTTGCATTTCACCGCTCCGCTTTTTCCATCTGCCCGCGCGTGACGCCGAGTTGATTGAGCAACTTCAATTCACGCCAGAGTTGCGTGCCGCTGATTTCGCCGCGCAATAGCAGGCGATATTTCGCGATCGTCTGCGCGACCTGCTCCGGCGTCTCGTTGAGAAACTCGAGGCGAAAATGCCGGACGCCGAGCGCGAGCAGGCGCTCCGCCGATTCCGCGCCGGTCTGCGCGAGCGCGTTGAAGACCGTGTTCCGGCAGCCGATGTCGGCGGTGAGCGGATGCGTCATGCCGACGCGATCGCGCAGCTTGACCTCGTGGTGGTCGCAAGGCCGGCCGCAGTTCGTGTAGTCCGTGCCGCGCGACAGGAAGGCGCAGAACACGCAGTGCTCCATGTGAAACATCGGGATATGCTGATGAATCGTGATTTCAAACCACTCCGGCGGCGCGGACTTCAGGAGCGCTTCGAGCTGCGCGACGTTCAAATCATACGAAGCAGTGACGCGCTCCAAACCAAAGCGGTTTTTGAAATACTCCGCCGCGCGGCCGTTGGCGACATTCAGCGAGAAATCACCGACGCGGCGGCAGTCGGAAAAGAATTTCAAGTGATCGTAGTTGCGCACGAGATAACCGTCCGCTTCGCACGACCGAACCTGCTCCAAGATCCATTCCTCGCCGGTTTTGAAGATGCGCGGCGGGGCGACCCAAATGGTTTTCTGCGGGCCGGCGCAGCCAAAGGACTCGTGCGCCTGTCGGACGGCGTCGCGATATTTTTTGGGATCAGCAAAATCGCAGTAGAGCGTCTCGATGCCGCAACGCAAAGCGGCTGCGAGTTGCGAAAGATTGCGAACCAGCACGATCAAATGCGGAACGCGAAATGCGGAATGCGGAATCGAACCGGATTCGGTTGGCGTCTCTCCGAATTTCACGTTCCGCGTTCCGCTTTCATGGAGCTTCCAGCGCTTGGGTTGCGCCAGCAGTTTTTCCAATTGTGTCACCACCTCGCGCCGCACGCGGTTCAATTCGCTCACGGGTAAAATGACTTCGCCTTCAAGCTGGTTGCTTAACTCGCCCAGCCGAAACGGTGTGCCACCAAGGCGACCAAGTTGTTCGCGCAGGCGCTCGGTGGTCAACGGCTGCTTCTCCGCCACTGCGAGCGCAAGACTCGAAGCAACTTGCACGACGTGGCCCGCTTCATCACGAGCGATCAATGTTAACGGCTCGCCGGCGCTTCCATGCACCGCCAGCGCGAGCGGCCGATGAAAACGCGGCGCGTCGCCGGCAAAACTCTGACGCAAGCGGCGATCCAACTCCGGGTCACTCGTCTTCCAGATTTTGTCCCCGATGTGAACCCGCGCAAAATCGAGATCCCCGTGTCCGAACCCGACGAGCGTTTCTTCCCCGCGCCGCTCCAACGTGTAAACCCGGCCACCCTCTTCGTTTTGATCGGGATGGCCGGCGTCGAACACCACGCCGTCGCCGGGCTTGAGCGGCGCGGCCAGCTTGAGCGCAATCCGCTCACCGACGATGCGGCGGACTTCACCGAGGAACACGCCACGCTTTTTGCCGAAGCGCGCGTGCGCGAGTTCCTGGTTGTTGTTGCCGCGAAACCAGCCGGTGTAAAGGCCGCGCGAGAAAGCCATCTCCAGATCGTAGCGCGACTCGTTGCGCAACTGTTGCATCACCGGCTGCGTTTCGATTGGTCGGTCGTCAGCCGCGCAAAGCTTGTCCAGTGCCTGGCGATAGACGCGTGTGATGTTCGCCACGTATTCCGGCGACTTGAGCCGGCCTTCGATCTTCAGTGAAGCCACGCCGGCGTGAATCAAATCGGGCAACACTTCCAGTCCGGCGAGATCTTGCGGACTCAGCAAATAGCGCTTGTCACCGAGGGGCACGACCTGACCGTCACTAATCAATTCGTACGGCATGCGGCACGCCTGCGCGCACTCGCCGCGATTCGCGGAACGCCCGCCCAGCGCCTCGCTGGTGAGACATTGCCCCGAATACGCCACGCACAGCGCGCCGTGGACGAACACTTCCAAGGGAAGCTGAGAGGTGCCAGTTGAGAGTTGAGCGGAAGTCGGCGTCTGGATTTTTCCAATTTCCTTCAGCGAACATTCGCGCGCGAGGACGACGAGGTTGCAGCCTAGTTCGCGCGCGAACTCCACTCCCGCCGCGCTCGTGATGGTCATCTGCGTGGACGCATGGATCGGAAAATCCGGCGAGAGTTCACGGATGAGCCGGCAGATGCCAACATCCTGCACAATGGCGGCATCCACGCCCGCCGCCATGATCGTGCGCAGATGTTGTTCGGCCTCGGTCAGTTCGTTCGCAAAGACGAGCGTGTTGAAGGTCACGTAGCCCTTCACCCCGCGGCGATGCAGAAACTCCATCAGCTTCGGCAAATCCGCCTCGGTGAAATTACGCGCGCGCATCCGGGCGTTGAATCGCTCCAGCCCAAAATAAATCGCGTCCGCGCCGTTCTCAACGGCCGCCTTCGCGCAATCCCAGTCGCCGGCAGGGGCCAAAAGTTCCGGACGGCGAACGGCGGCCGGCCCGGAGGCGGCAGCCGTTCGCGGCTCGGAAACAGAAATGGTGGTGGCCGTCGTCATTTCAACACGCGGACAGGTTGGACTGAATCCGCCCCGGTGTCGAAATTCTTCTACCACGGATAGTGTCCTGTTTTGGTAGGGACGGCGCGCTGCGCCGTCCGCGCCGCGCAAAGCGACGCGACGGAATTTCGCGAACGGTCGATTTCGTCTGCTGAATGCGGACGAGGACATCGCAGCGCGATGTCCCTACCGAATAGAATTGGCCAACTACTCTTTGAACGAGGCACGGTAAAAACGGCGGGAGTAATTGGTGGCTTTCGGGTCGGTGAAAAGAAAAGAATTCGTGCTCGTGAGATTTGTGGCGATGGGCTGCCAAGTAAGCAAATTAGGGGAAGCCTCGATGACCGTCAAGCGATGAAAACTCAATCGAGAAGGCGTGCGCGATAGAATCCTGTTTCCTCTCCTGAATTAGAGTAATCTGAGAATTTTATTGTTCCGGTAGCGTTGGTAAGGACTATGTAAGGCATCCAAACTTTAGCATCAGAGCGGGGCGATTTTTCCACTGCGTATCGGAAACCAGGCTCACCTTGGAGGGACCAAATAATGGCGCCATCGGCGTGGCGTTCCGCGAGTTGAATCGAGCCGACGTTGAAACGCGGTAGGCCAGCGTGAAGACTGAAACTGGTCAAACCAACCAGCGGTTGAGCAAGGGCCTGATCGCTTCCGGTCGTAATTTGAAGAATCTCCGACCGGCCAAATTTAGCTCCCAAGGCGCGCGCTTCTTCATAACTGGTTCCTTTGGTTTGTTCCCAGACGCGCACTTGTGCGAGTGCTGTTTCACCGGCTTGCACGTAAGGCACCGCAACGAGTTGCGAAGTAAAATAACCCGCCCCGAATCCAGATCTGAATGGGATCGGATGACCGACAGGCTTCAAGGCGGTGACGGAAGGCCCTGCATAAAGTTGAACGACGTAATTGCTGCCATTTAGTCGGCTCACACCGTCAATGTCAAAAATAGGTGCATCGCTGCCGGTATCGCCCGGCCAAAGGCGCATATTGCGAAAATCGATCCAACCGTTTTGAGAATCGACATTAGTGATCACTAGCGCCGCCGGCAGGCTTGACACGCTGCCGGCATAATTCCGAACCACCACCTCGTAAACACCACCATTCGTAAACTGCATATTTACCAACTCCAAATTTTGATTGGTTCTACCAACGAGAGCTTGGCCGTTCTGAAACCACTGATATGTCAGCGGCGGTGTACCTGCGGCAAGAACACTTAAATTCAGATAACCTCCCACCGCAACCGTGTCGCCTCGAGGTTGGACGAGAATTGTGGCCTCACTGGGAGCTTCCACAGCCAAAGAAGCGACAGAACTGGACGCGGTGCCGAAGTGATTCGTGACGCTAACGGTGTAGTCGCCTGCGTCAGCGGCGGAAGTCGCAGCAATGAACAAAACCTGATTTGTCTGATCCCGCAGCGGCGTGCCGTTGAAAAGCCATTGATAAGTGAGTGGCGGCGAACCGTTCACACCAACTATGAAAGATACGCCACCTCCTGCATACGCGCTTGCGGACAAAGGCTGAGTAATAATGGTTGGCGGGGCGCTGAGATCCACGACACTGAAAGCGTCCAATTCGACGCCTCGATAAACGTTTTCAAAAACGATCTCTGAATTCGTGCTTGTTGCACTCACGGTATAGTCTGCCCAATGCCAGAAGCCTGTTTCGTTCTCTGGAATCGAATACGGGGCCAGTTGTTGATCGTTCCAAAGAACACGAACGCTCGCAGTGCCGCAGCAAGAACTTAAATTTCCACCAATCTGGCAAGCGAACCGGATGGCATACTCATGCCCAGGAACGGTGTCGATGTCTTGCCACATCCTTGCCAAGGTTGAAAGAACTGGCCATGTGGTTCCGTCTGCACCGCCAGGCTCATTGATGTAACCGCCGGTGCTGCCCGATGTGTGCCAATATTGCGATACACCACCCGTTGCTTCCCAACTCGGATCGCGAAACAGGTTGCCCGGAATGATGCGAGAATCGGCAAAGAATGGGTGAGAATCCGCGCCGTAATTCAAAACATCACCGACGGCATCCGCCGGCACTGCTGTCGCAAGATAATAAATCTCGCCGGCGAGCACTTGAGCGTACAACTCGCGGCCCGCCTTGTTAACCAGAGTGAGCGCTTCAACTCGCGTCCCCTGGTACAACGCCAAGGTCACATCGGGTGCCAAGCTAGTCAGAGAGTTCACATAAAATTGGCCTGTTCTCGGTGCCTGCCATTTCCACCACAGACTCTTCTGGGGAACCGGCCCCAGGTGCATTGGCTCGCCTAATTCCATCGTTGCGCCGAGGACAGATTTTGCCTCGAAAAAAAGCGCCTCTCCTTTGAGCAATTCCGCATTTGCGAAATCGTCATTCGGCGCGGGAACAAATGAATCGTGTTGCAGAAAAAATGTGAACTCACCTTCAGCCCCACTGAACTGAAAGTGATAAACCGTCCCTTCCATAGCCAAAAAACTCCCTCGCCTATTGACCAGTGGAACTACACGAACCGGCTGGAGTCGTTCCAGGCTTGGTCCAGTATAAACCTTTACATATTGGCTGTGCGAGGCCGCTGCCAAACTGAACAAAACGCGTCCAGTGCTGGGTGCCGCCCAGGAACCCCAGACAGTGTTAGCCCCCTCACTCGGAGGCTCGCTTGGTTCAGTCGTTGCAAAAGTCAGGTTGCCTTCGTAAGTCAAATTGGTTCCCTCAAGATGCACACTACCCACAAACATGTTGTTCGACATGGGCCGAAAAAGAGTGTCCAACGAAAAACTTCCTGACGATACGTTTTCGCTCGCCATTTGAATGGAGTATTCGTGTCCGCTCAAAAGCAAGAAAACAGGACCGGTGCCCGGTTCGATTTTTTTTATGCTTGTGAACTGGGCGCCTTCGTACACAGCAAAGCTTGCGCTAAATGGAGCGGTCAAAGTGATACGAAGTGTTCCGTCTTCTGGCGGAACAAATTTCCACCAAAGCGTCTGCTGCCGGTTGGTCGCTTGGAGCGGCTCTGCTGGTTCCATGGTCGCGCCGTAGATGCTCCCTTCAAAATGATATGTGGGGGAAAGCATTTCCAAGCGGTTGGAGAAGGTGTCGTTTGAGGATGCCGGAGCGCGTACAATTTCTTTAATGGCAATGGCAAAAGGCCCGGCTCTTTTTCCCCGACTCGAGGGGTTGTTAATATCGAAGAGAGTTCCAGCCTGCAGTTGCAAAGTATCTCCCGGTTCCACGGAAAAGCCGCCGTCGGCTTCGGGATAGAGAAGAACCAATGAATCCAGTGAAATTCCGCGATATGCACCCAGCACCGGAGCAAAGCGGGTATCCAAGGCAGTCATGGAAAAATAAACTACGCCGCCTGCTGGAGCCGTCCACGAATACCACACGGTAGATTCGATGAATACAAAACTCCAATTACCGGGCGTGCGCTCGCCTGCCTCCACGGTCGCATTGGTATTTTGCCCTTGGACGACCACGTTGGTTCCGATCAACGCTAACCGATCTGCGAAATTATCATTCAGAGGCGGTTTTGGCCCGGCTGGCCAAAAATCAAGTCTCAATGAAAAACTGTCAGCCATTTCTGTAGCAGAGGGCGACACCATTACCGAAAGCCAATAAGTGTTCTCAGGCTCGGCAACAAAGTCTCCCGTAGCTGCATCATAAAGTGCTTCAGGATCCCAGACATCACCCAAGCTTGGAAATTGTACCGTCGTCAAATTCGAGACAGTGGTACCTGAAAAAACAGCCGCGACGAGGGGAACCTTCAACGGTTTTGCGCTGAAATGCACGGCCATGCGGATTCCGCACGTAATTTTATACCAAACCGTGCCGTACCGATCCACACTCGCTAATCCAGCATTCGCATTTTCTCCTTGCTCAATAGTGGCTCCTTCGGTTGTACCTTCCAACGAGATCGATGCTGGCTCGGTATTCGTCGCAACAATTTCGGTCGCGCTTGCGAAATTATCATTCGCAGGGGCGGCTGCTTGTCCCTGCACACAGCACAAAAGAAACCAAACCGCGGACGCGTTTACAAGCGAGGAGAGATGGTGCCCTATTGCTGGCAGATAGAAGCCAAACCTAATGGACTTTGATTTCAGAACGGGAAGTGTGACACAAAGCGTGAAGAGATTTTCTTTCAAACACTTCATGC
The DNA here is from genome assembly GCA_016195385.1 of Verrucomicrobiota bacterium. Taxonomy (GTDB): domain Bacteria; phylum Verrucomicrobiota; class Verrucomicrobiia; order Limisphaerales; family JACPZS01; genus JACPZS01. The sequence continues at coordinate 2,569 of JACPZS010000013.1, read as the reverse complement.
TCAAGTTTTTTTGCGTTTGCACGTAGGCTAATCCGTGGCGATTACTCTTTGAACGAAGCACGGTAAAAGCGACGCGAGAAGTTGGTGGCTTGCGGGTCGGTGAACAGGAAGGAATTCGTGCTCGTGAGGTTCGTGCTGATTGGTTCCCACGCAACCAGATTCGTGGATGCTTCGACAACCGTCGCTTTGCCCGCCACGCGGCCAGCGGCGCGAAACGCAAAGCTGCGATTCGTGTCTGACTGCGACGCCTGAATGAGCAAGGGAACCACAGTAATAAAGCGATAATATCCAATAAAAAAACCGCCTTTCCCGTCTGGCGCGCCGAGTCCAAGGCGATAAAATCCTTCTGTCAAATTGGAAACTATCATTGAGTACGGAGGATCATCGACTGTGCCTACAAGGTTTGTGCCAAGAAAGAAATAAGCAGGCGTTTCAATGCCAATACTTTCGGCCAAGCGAGCGGACACAGGAAAGGTTGCCGGTGCTGGCAAAACGAGGTCCTCCACTGGAGATGTTATCACAAAATTATTTTGATCGAATGGAATTTGCACAAAACTCGCCAAAACTGGCGGAGAAACGTTGGTAGCTCCAAGATTATCCACTGCGACAGCCGTCAGCACATTGCTCTGATACCAGCCGGGCGCGGCATACCACTCAAAATTAAATGGCGCGTTAGTGGCTGTGCCAATCAAAATGTCATCGGCATAATAATTGACGGCAACGACTTGCCCATCGGCATCAGACGTTCGGACCCGGATATGTATTCTTATTCCATTGTGGTACAGCACTCCCGAAGGTGGGAACACAATAGCAATAGCAAGTGGGGAGTTTGTTGTGCCGGCTGCAATGCCGGCAAGAGATTGAGCAAGGAGAAGCGCTACTAACAATAGAAGTGCAACTCCATCCGCAAGCATCACATGGATTTTCATGGTATCTTCCGTTAGTATGGACTGACCGCGTGGATCCAAGTGCCCCAAGTCGAACACTTGTTAGTATTGCTGCAACCAATTGTGCTGGCATATTCTTGAATCGTCCAAATTGTTAAATTGTCGTTCGGGTCTAACGTTGGATCATCAAAAGCAATCTCGCCTGCTTTGATGAGTCGCGGCAGCCGCATTGTGCCTGCTGCATCTCCCGTCTGCCTCGCAGTGAAGTAAGCCGAAACGAACTGGTTGGCACCTGAACCCGAACCAGAAAAACCCATCACTGCATCCCCGCGCGAGTTGGACACAATTGATGGATAGAAGTAGTACCACGGCGTGGTGGTGGCGTTGCTGTCCCAAACCTCGCCGGAGTCTAAATGATTTAAGGTGACGGTGCCGCCGGAGTTCATCACTTGGAATTTGAACCACTGACACCCGTCACGCGTAACCCCATTGGTGAAAACGCCCACGGCGCGACACGTCCAGAGCAGTCCATTTCTTTGGCTGGCACCGCAAATAATGTAGCTATGCCCAAAGAAGCCTACAGAATCAATCGCCTGGCCGGGTGATGGTTGAAGCGCGTCAGCGGGAGATGCAACAGACGCCGGATTGGGTGTGCTCACACTCTGCCAGGCGCTGTCCAGCAGAATCGGTTGCTGGTTGGTGTCCCACGCAACTCTTAAGTAATTCAAGCCTGCGGGATTGTTACTCGAGCGAACAAAAAGCGCAGTGCCGGTGGGCGAGATGAGATCAAAATTCACTACTGGCTGAATGGAACCGATGGGATACACGTTTGTTTGCAACCACACGGTGGCGGTGCAAGTATTGCTGAGGAGCAGCGGTGCGATAGGAATAGCTGCGATTTGCTGGTTGGTGAAGGCCCCACCAAAGTAGTGAAAGTAATTTGCAGCAACGTAAATTCCGTTAGAGTCAATCCCCATCGTGGGAAAATCCACGCCGGCATTCGCTTGGATCAACTCGGGAATCCGATATTTCTTCCACGCGTTGGTGTACCAGCCATTGGTGTTTGCGCCGATTGGATCCGACCCATTGCTCACGGCCAGCAACACCGTGTTCTGGAAACCATTTGTGTAAAGCCCTTGAGAATTCGTCGTTCCCCCGGTTTCAAAGGCCGTGGCAAACCACCGTTGATGGACGGGACTGTAAATAATTCGAGGATCGACAGTGCGCTTGCCGCCATTGATATCGCGTGGAAGGCTGCCATCTTGGAGCGTGAAAAACACGTCCATTAATTGATTGCCAACAGGTTGTGTGCCGTTCCGATTGTAAACCAACACCGCGTTGTTGATGAGTTCAATAAAATGGTTTGGCCCAATCGCGCCCATCGTGTCCGGCGGTAGTCCATTGATCCCAATCCGATCCGCCGCCTTGAACGACGCGACGACGGTGAACGGATTCTGCCAGTCGGTTTCGGTGGTGGTGAAGCCGCCGTTGCCGTTGCTCGTCGTGTCGAACGTGCCGTTGCCATTCTTATCTTCCCAATAATCCGGCGCGCCGTCGGCATCCGTATCCACCAGCGTCGTGCTGCTCGAACCCGTCGTCGCCACGTAATGAAAGCCTATATCCACGGTCGAGTTCGTCTCCTTCACCTGATTGGTCGTGGTCGTGTAATGATACAGCCCGGC
>JACPZS010000260.1 GCA_016195385.1 Verrucomicrobiota bacterium | reverse complement strand
GTGCCGTCGAGTGACGCGACGATGATTCGTCCGTCCGCTGCGACAGGCGAGGCGTAGTAGTTGCCCAGCGCGGTGAGCCGTTCCTGCTGGTAGGCGGGCGCGCCCGTTTTGGCGTTGTAGCACGAGACCATGCCGCCATCCTTCACCAGATAAACGCGCCCCTGGTAGTAGAGGGGCGACGGCACGTATGGGAGGCCGCGCGTTTGTTTCCAGGCGACGTGGCTCGCGCCGAGTTCGCCTTTGCCGCCGGGCCGGACGGCCACGAGCAGGTTCTCGCCTTTGGACATCATGGCCTTCATACCTTCGGTATCCTCGATAGTGATCTTGCCGTCGCCGTTCAAATCCTGCGCGCGGAAGAAGGATTCCATCGGCGTGCCCTTCACTTCGTCGGGCGTGATGGCTCCGTCCTTGTTCTTGTCGAAATTCGCGGCCATCTGCTCGAAAGTGGGCATCGGCGAATCGCCCTTGCCGGGCGACCAACCGGCGAAGAACAGCAGCCCGTCGCCCGCCACGGGAGTAGTGCAGGTGAACGACGGCATTCCCGCGAGCGACCATCGCTCCGCACCGGTCTTGAGGTCATACGCCTTGAGCTTGAGTGAGCCGGACATCACGATTTCTTCCGCGCCATCGTGCTGCCAGACAATCGACGAGCCGTAACTCTGCGACACGTCCAGGCGCGGAGTTTCCCAAGCGCGTTTGCCGGTCTTCAAATCCACCGCCAGTAGTGAACAGCCTTTCATCATATCGCGATTGAGCAACACCAGGCCGCCAGCCAGCGTAGGCGAACCGCCCGTGCCGAAGCCGCCGGTCGTTTCCGCCAGCGGCAGCGGGTGCCGCCACATTTCCTTGCCTGCAAAGTCGTGGCAGACCAGCCCGTAGCTGCCGAAGTAACTCACCACGCGCTGGCCATCCGTGGCGCAACTGGACGCGGCCGGGCTGCCTTCCGTGGAGTGAAATTCTTCCAGTTTCTCTGCGGGCACGGTGTGCTTCCACAGCAGCTTGCCGTCCTTGCGCGCGTAGCAGTGGACTTCCAGTTTGCCCGCGTCAAATGCCGTCAGGAAAATCCAGTCGCCCCAGACTACTGGCGACGACATCCCGCCGGGCGTGGCGACTTTCCAAAGCTGGTTCGTGCCGGGGCCGAACTCGGCAGGCGGGTGAGCGGTTTCGGAAACGCCCGAACAATTCGGCCCACGAAACTGCGGCCACCACGATTCAGCGGCGAAGGAATGGGCGGCGAGGAGGACGGCGGCGGAACAGATGACATATTTCATGCGCGCGTATTATGCGCGGAATTACGTTCCGCGCAAGCGGCGACGCTTTGTTCGGGTCACAGCTCAGTTTTTGAAGCGGCATCGCCGATTCTCATTAGCACCCAGCTTTAGCTGGGTGAAACGCGCGGCCAAGTTGCACAACCGCTTCAGCGGTTTCCCGGCCCATCAAACCGCTGAAGCGGTTCTGTTGTTCTGACGTCCTCAATCACCAGCTAAAGCTGGGTGCTAATGAGAGTGATTTCGATGACGGCTCTCTCGGCTGCCACCTGAATCAAACAGTAACAAGAAGCAAAATTCTTTGGCGGATTCACGCTGTCGGTGACGTTACTATTCTGAACATGAGCGACACCGACATCGAACTGCTCGCGCGTTATACCCGGCACCACGCCGAGGACGCCTTCGCGGAAATCGTCCGGCGTCATCTCGACCTCGTCCATTCCGCCGCGCTCCGCCAGATCCGCTCGCCGCAACTGGCCGAGGAAGTTGCCCAATCGACCTTCATCAATCTCGCCCGTCACGCGCACCAGCTTGCGCCCGATACGATCCTGGCCGCGTGGCTCTATCAAGTCGCCCGCCGGGAGTCCATTGATGTCGTGCGCCGTGAAGCCCGCCGCCAGTTGCGCGAACAAATCGCCACCGAGATGAATGCCTTGAACGCCACGACCGCCGACTGGACGCACATCGAACCGCTCCTCGATGAAGCCATGCACGCGCTCGACGACACCGACCGTGCTGCCGTCCTGCTCCGCTATTTTGAAAACAAATCCCTCAGTGAAGTCGGCCGTACGCTCGGCACGTCCGATGACGCCGCGCAAAAGCGCGTGAGCCGCGCCGTGGAACGCCTGCGCGAATTTTTCGCCAGACGCGGTGTCACCGTCGGCGTAAGCGGGCTTGTCGTCGCAATCTCTGCCAATGCGGTCCAAGCCGCGCCGGTTGGATTGGCTGTCACGATTTCAACGAGCGCCGTGCTTTCCGGCATGGCAATTAAAACGACAACAATTGGACTAACAAAAACTCTAGCTATGACAGCGATTCAAAAAACTCTAATCAGCGCGACCATCGCAGTGGCAGTCGGGACGGGCATTTATGAAGCGCGGAGGGCAGCTCAATTTCAGAGCCAGGCTCAGGCGCTTCAACAACAGCAAAACTCGCTCGTCGAACAAACCCGGCAGTTGCGCCAGGAGCGCGATGACGTCGCTGGCAAGCTGGCAGCAGCACAACTGGGAGCTGGCAATGTCACCGGCAACACGACCGAACTGCTCAAATTAAGGGCTCAAGTTACTCGCTTGCAGGGAAACGCGAGAGAATTGGCCCAATTGAAAGCGGCCACCGCAGCCACAGGCAATGATCCTGCCATCGAAGCCACGCTGAAATCCTGGGCAGCGCGGGCAACTCAGCTCAAAGAGCGTTTGGGCCAAATGCCGGACAAAAGAATTCCCGAACTACAGTTGCTCACGGACAAGGACTGGTTCGATGCCATTAAGAATGTCAAACAATTGGAAACAGACACCGACGTTCGCCAAGCCTTGAACAATCTGCGAAACAGCGCAAAGCAAGCGTTTGGAGACATAACAAGGGATGCCCTTAAAAAATATGCCGAAGCGAACAATGGAATGTTGCCCGAAGATTGGTCGCAACTGAAGCCTTACTTCGAGACACCGGTAGGCGGTGCAATGTTCCAACGCTATTCACTGCTTCAAACGGGAAAGTTGGCCGACGTGCCGCAGAACGAATATCTGTTCGCCGAGAAAGCTCCTCCCGTGGACGACGAATACGACTCACTCTACGAATTCGGAATGAACGGCACCAAATCAAGCAGCGTCAGCGATCCGGGAGACATTGTATGGAATGGCCTCCTTCAATTTGCCAAAACCCATAACGGGAATCTGCCCACCGACGCAGCGCAATTGGCGCCCTATCTTAAGCGGCCGCTTGAGCAGGCCAAAGTGCAAGAATTTCTCGTTCAGATTCCATCCGGCGTTACCACGATGGAGCAACTTAAAGCCGCCGGGCCAAAATAATTTTCCTTTGGAATTTTAGCTGATCGCCTTCGTCCCGATATTGCGGCGGAACTGCGCGCGATCGAAAAGGATTTTCGGGTAATGGATAAATTTGGGACGCCGAGCATCGTTCGACTCGAAGGAAGTCAAGTTCCGTTGGCCGAGCAATGCTCGGCGCTCCGTTTGTGAGCAAACTGACCCATTACCGATTTTCTCCTTTCCTTGTCCGAATTAGGCGGCGGCGGCTAACCTGTAGTGAGTGAACGAACAAACCGACTCACAACTGCTGCGCGCCTACGCTGAACACCGCTCAGAACTGGCGTTCGCGGAACTGGTGCGTCGTCATGTGGATTTCGTTTATTCCGCCGCCAGGCGTATGATATGCGACCCGCATCTCGCCGAGGACGTGACGCAAGGCGTATTCGTCGCCTTGGCGAAAAGCGCCCGCCAACTCACGGATCGTTCAGTGCTTTCCAGCTGGCTGCATCGCACAGCGCAAAATATCGCCGCTCAAACGGTGCGCACCACTGAGCGCCGCCGCGCCCGCGAACAGGAAGCCGCTGCCATGAACGAATTGCTTTCCGCCGAATCCGACGCCGTTTGGGAAAACATCGCGCCGCATCTCGACGCCGCACTCGGCGAATTGAACGAGGCTGACCGCGACGCGCTGTTGCTCCGCTACTTCGAGCGCAAGTCCGCGCGCGAGATGGCGCAAACCCTCGGCATCAACGATGACGCCGCGCAAAAGCGCGTGAGCCGCGCCGTGGAACGCCTGCGCGAATTTTTCGCCAGACGCGGTGTCACCGTCGGCGCGAGCGGACTCGTCGTCGTCCTTTCCGCCAATGCGGTGCAAGCCGCGCCGGTTGGATTGGCCGTCACGATTTCAACGAGCGCCGTTCTTGCCGGAAAGACCATTGCCGCCGCGACAACCGTTACCGCCGTAAAAACCATTGCCATGACTACACTCCAAAAAACTCTCGTCGGAGCGACGCTCGCCGCCGCCGTCGGAACCGGAATTTACGAAGCGCGCCAAGCCTCGCGCTTGCGCGAAGAAAACCAATCGCTCCAGCAATCGCAAGCATCGCTGGCTGAACAAAACCAGCGACTACTTAGCGAACACGACGAAGTAACGCGTCAACTTGCCGCGTTGCGCGACGAGAACGAACGATTGAACCGCAACGCCAACGAATTGCTCAAGCTGCGCGGTGAAGTCGCACAGTTACGAAAACAAGCAGCCGCGGTTACTTCAGCAACAGCAACTGATGAACATGAGTGGGTAGATGCAACGCTGCGGGACTTGAGAAGCAAGCTTAAACTGATCAAGCAACGGTTCGACGAATGGCCGGGCAAAAAAACTCCGGAACTCCAGTTGCTTAACGGACAGGATTGGTTAAATGAAATCGCCAAACACGATCTCGACAGCGACGTAGCGTACCGCAAGGCCATGAGCGAGTTGCGAAACGCCGCAAAGAAAAAATTTGCCCATGCGGTGAATGAAGCGCTGGAGGAATTCGCGAAATCAAACAATGAAAAATTTCCATCCGCACTTTCTCAATTGGCTCCATACCTCAAGTCGCCTGTGGATTCTATTTTGGAAGGCTACGAAATCGCAAAGCCCGGCTGGGTGATTCGCCAAGAGCCCGGCTCCCCAATCCCTGAGAGAGCTGAACCGTGGGCACTTTTGGAGAAGGGAGCGTTTACTCCCGATGGAATTCCCATTCGCGATGGAAACAATCTTGCAGACCCAGACTACGACATGTACTTCGTCGTTTACCAAAACGGCTTCGGCTTTTTGAAATAGACAAACCCGAAAATTACAATCGCTTTCGCCCCGATATTGCGACGGAACTTCGCGCCGGCGAACTGCCTCTTTTCCACCACCGCTGAAAGCGCCTCCAATACTGTCCCGTTGACAAAGTGATCGCCAATTCGGAACCTTCGCCACTCAAAATGAACGACAGCACGAATGCAATGAGCACGCAGCGCCAATATGAGTGACGCTGTGTTCCGTTATGGATTGTTTGGCGCGGGTCGCTGCGGTTGCGTGCATGGCGAGATATTGATTGCCCAAGGACAGCGACTGGTTGCCATTGGGGATGAAAATCCTGCTGCTCTCGTGAGCGCTGCCCACCGACTCGGTGTTCAAAGCGCGGCCACATTTACCGACGCAGCTTCGATGGCGCGGAGCGGAGCCATCGACGCCGTGGTCATAGCCTCTCACACAAAAGATCATGCCCGGGATGCGGAGCCTTTTGTGCGCGCTGGCATCCCGGTCTATCTCGAGAAACCGCTCACCGCAAATCTACACGAAGGGTTTTCGTTCGTTAAGAAAATCGGCGTTGAAAGAAACTTGCTGCAAATCGGACTGCAGCGGCGGTTCGACGAAGCGCTGATTTACGCAAAGCAGTTGCTCGACGAAAAATACGTGGGAGAGATTCGCGAGATTCGCTCGATTCTAAGAGATCAGCATCCGCCCCCGGCGACCTACTCGAGTCGTGGACTGATCATCGACATGGGCATTCACGTCGCTGATGAAGTCCTGTGGCTGACGAGTGAATTTCCGCACGCGGTTTGGGCGAGGATGTTTCACGCGAAAGACTATCACAGCCCCATCGACGAAGGTGGAAACACCGCCCACGTTGGCTTCACGACGCCGAGCGGGACGATCTGCCGCCTCGATTTGAGCCGGACCCACGCCTCCGGTTACAACAACGAGACGTACATCATCGGCACGAAGGGAACCCTGCATGTCGGCCGGTTCTGTGGTTACCCTGGCCCGATTCCCGTTGAACTTTGGACCAACCAAGGGAAGCTGCACCCGCTGTCGAAGACTTTTCAAATGACGGAACTCTCAGGGCAGCGAGCGGAATTTCAACCGCGCTTCCAGCGGGCTTACGAAATCGCGCACTCACAATTTCGTGACGCGGTGCGTGGAAAGAAAGACTTTGCGGTGACGCAACTCGATGTCTTGAACGCGCAAGTGGTCGTGGAAGCGGCCCACCGTTCCGCAGTGAACGGAGGCGTCGAGTACGCAGTCGCCCACTCGGAGAATCTGGACGATTACGAACAACTGTGTCGGGCTAATAAACTATTTGACCGATAAACAGTGAGACGCAACCAGGGACTCCTGCCGGACGCATCCATCAGACAAGTAGTTGACGGCGACGCAATTTTTCCAAGGAAGGCCAGCTTGAGAACTTTATCAGAGGCTCCAGAATTTCGATCTTTAAGCTACGCAAAGAATGGCCGCGCAGCATTGAGTGAAACCAACGCTTCCAGCCTTTGAGCGACCACGATGACGTCGCTCCCATTAAACGGGAGAGACGGCATGCACTGCGTGGATGGCAACTCCGTGCCCCACGCTTCCTCGATTTCGTGCGGCCGCTGAAGTCCAGCTACCGGTGGACAAACACCACTAGGAACGCCGCCAGCGCGCCGACAATCATTGGCACGGCAGTGCGTTTAGCGAGTTGCATCGGCGTCACGTTGACGAGGGTGGCGGTGAAAATGACGACAGCGGCGACGGGCGACATCGTGCGGCCGAAGTTCGCGGCAATGGCGGCCCACACACCAAGCGCAATCGCGCCGCCTGGATCCGCGACGCTGTAAGTGGGAAGAACCGCTTGTGAAAACGCGACGCTGGGCGCGATGCCCGAGCCGGACAAGACGCCCAGCAGACAAGTCGAGACGCCGCTGGCGAACCAGCCGAGCGCGCCGTTGGCGGAGATCGCGCCGACCATTCGTTCGATCAGCCCCATTGCCTTCATGCCTTCGATGAAGCAACTCGCCGTGACGATGAGGGAGATCACGTTGATGTAGGCGAATCCCATGCCATCGAAAAATGCCTTCGTTCGCGCGGAGAGTTCTTTCCGGTACACGAGCAGCACGATGATGGTGGAAAGGAGCATCGCGTGGGACACCGGCAGCCCGCGGTCGTAGATTTTCCGGAGCGCCGGGAAGAAGTTTAACGTGGGCAGCATCGAGAAAATCATCATGACAGGCAACGGCGGGAGCAGCGCTTTGAAAAAGTGAATCGGCTCGCTTTCGTCCACGGGCGCGAAGCTGGCCGTGGTGACAACGTCCGTCGGCGGCCGCCGCGACAGCCAGGTAAACGTAACGACGGCGACGGTGAAGCCGCCGAGCAGCGGCAGAAACATCGCGCCGAGCACATCGCTCATCGGTGCTTTCACCCCCGCTTGCAGCGCGACCAGATCGGCGTCGCCCACGTTGTAAAGGCTGCCGCCGCCCGAGCAGCCGAGCACGAGCGTCGCCCCGGCGATGATGGGATGGTACCCCGCCGCCAGCATGAGCGGGATGATGATGGCCCCGACGGATGCCGCCGCGCCGGTCTGGCTGGTGATGGCGATGTTCGTCACAAAACCCACGACGCACGCGCCGGGAACAAGCAACCATTTCACTCGACGAACCGGAGCCAAGAGAAGCCGCACCATTTCGCGATCGCAGCCGGTCGCGCGCAGCACGAACGCGTATCCCATCGCGGAACAGATCGGACCAATCGTCGTCGCATCGCCGATGGATCGCTCGAAAGCTTTGAAGACGCTTAACGGATGTCCGGCAATGGATGCGAGCGTGAGTCCAGCAGTGAAGAGCACGAGGCGCACGTCCGTTCCTCGAAACACAAAATAAATCGCTGCGGCGATGACGAGCAACGCGATGGGAAGTTCCATGCTTGGGTTCGTGGTTGCGAAATTGGGCGACGCGTGTATCGGCGAGCCGCTATTTCGCTCCGACTACCACGTTGGGCGGATGCGCGTAATCGTTCCAGAGGCGCTCGATTTCATTTTTGTCCGGCGGTCCGTCGGCGACGATGAAGCGGTAGCGCGAGACATAAGGACGACCGGGCGTTATTTCCCAGTCGCCCAACTGCGACGGCGCGTAGCAGAAAAAAGGTTCCGTCGGATGCAGGCGCATCGGCTGCGGGGCCCGAAAATTTTCCGGATGACACAAAATGGCGACGCCCGTGAGTTCGCCGTCCACTTTGCCGCCAATGTGGCACCAACGGCCCCGCGTCTCGTTGCCTTTCACGCGATCCGTTTCTCCTTCGGATGTCAGGAAGAAAACGTTATCCTTGCCGTCCCATTGGGCGTTGCCGCGAAAGCCCATGCCACCGTAGTGATACTTGGCAAGTTTCAGCGCACTCGCGCTGGCACAGGTTTGGGTGGAAGTGAGATCAAAAATCCAGTGCGGCTTCGCCCGACCAGTGAGACCGTAAATTTTGACTTCCCAGGTTTCGTTCAAAGCCGTTTTTGGTTCTGGTGCGAGCAGATCGACGAAGCGATGTTGCGCGATAAAGCCACCATGCACCGCGCCACTCCAACTTTGATTGAGCGTAACGAATTCAACGCGGCCTTTGCCCTCGCCCATGTTCCAAAAATCGGGCTGACGCCCCTCGAACTCGGTCTTCGTCCACGGGAACCAGATGCCGTGATGATGCGTGTGATTGAGCGCGAAATCGTCGGTCACTAATTTTCCGGATGGACTGAACACGGGATGCAAATAGCCGCCGCGCCGGTAAATCGGTTTGATGTCTGCACGCGGGAATTCACCCGGTTCGGCTTGATAACTCACGACGGGCTTCCCATGCACGCGAAATTCAAGCCGGGTTCCCGCGCGCGTGGCTTGGACACCGGCCGCCGGAGCAGCGTGAGTTTTAGCCGGTGCGAGGCGATAATTTTTCGTCTCGCCCTTCGGTAAATCTGGCTCAATAAATGACAAGGTTCGGCTGGCGTCCATTTGGACGGGCAGTTGCTCGCCCGTGCTCGACTGCAATAGGAATGACGTTCGCCAGGTTTGCGAAGGCGGGAGCGGGAAAGTGACGACGGTTTCACGCCGGTCGAAATCGCCGGCCGCGACCGAGAATTGAAAATCTTCCGTACGTGCGGGAATAATTCCGACTGTGGCAAACGAAAGCAGGGCGATGAGCGTGGGCTTGTGCATGGCCTTGTTTGGGCCGGGTGGAAAATCAAGTCAAGCGAAGGCTTTGAGTCAACGATGCAGTCCAAACAAAATAAAGTGCGCGCGTCCATGCCGAACGGTTTGCTGATCGGACGCTCCACCGATTTCAACTTCATGGTTCCGGCTTGGATTTGCCGGCCGAAGGCAAACGGACGCTGATTGCGTTTTTGAAAATAGTCTGGTCAGAATTGCGCATGAAACTCGGATTCGTCTCCACCATCGTCCCGGAACTCTCACTCGTGAAGTGCTCGCCTGCGCCGCCGCCGAAATCATGAATACCTTCCTGCCAACCTTCTCAACTGCTCTCGCTGCGTCTTGCGCCATTACTCTGTCTCTCCAAGCAAGCGAACTGACACCGCACCAACAACTCGGTCGCGACATCTACCAAGAGTTGATTGAGACGGATACGACCCATTCCACGGGCGACACCACGAAAGCGGCGGAGTCGCTGGCACGCCGGTTTCGTGACGCCGGTTTTTCCGAAGCGGATGTGCGGATCATCGGCCCGGCAGCACGGAATAAAAATCTCGTCGTTCGCTATCGCGGCGCGGGGACGAAACCGCCGGTCGCGCTCCTGGCGCATCTGGATGTCGTGGAGGCGAAGCGCGAAGATTGGTCGCTTGATCCGTTCAAGCTGACTGAACGCAACGGGTTCTTTTATGGACGCGGCACAGCGGACGACAAGGGCGGCGCGACCACTCTGAGCGCGGCTTTGCTGCGTTTGCGTCGGGAGAATTTCAAACCAAATTGCGATTTGATTCTGGCGCTCACGTCCGGTGAAGAAGGCGGCTCCGAGGACGACGGCGCGAAATGGCTGCTGACCAACCGTCGCGATCTGGTCAACGCCCGGTTCTGTCTGAACGCGGATGCGGGCGGCCCGCAGAAACGCCACGGCAAGTATTTGACGTACTCGGTCCAGGCGGCGGAAAAAATCTATCAGAGTTTCCGTCTCGAAGTAAAAGGCTCGGGCGGGCACAGTTCGGTGCCCACCAAGGACAATCCGATCTACCGTCTTGCGGCGGGGCTGCTGCATCTTTCCCAGTTTGAATTTCCGCCGCGGTTCAGCGAAATCACGCGCGGTTATTTCCAAAAAATGTCGGCGATTGAAACGGGTCAGACGGCTGCCGACATGAGGGCGATTCTAAAAACGCCCCCTGATCCCGACGCGCTCAAGCGGCTGGCGGCATCTCCGTTTCACAATGCCCTCCTGCGCACGACCGCCGTGGCGACCATGCTCGAAGGCGGACACGCGGAAAATGCGCTGCCGCAGACAGCGCGAGCCACGGTCAACTGCCGGCTCCTGCCGGACGAGTCGCCCGAAGAAGTAGCGAAGACGTTGCGACGCGTGCTGGCCGACGATCAGATCTCCCTCACGCCCATCGAGCCGGCGCAGATCGGTCCGGCCTCACCGTTGGCGCCGGAAATCATGCAAGCGATCGAGCAGGCGAAAGAGAAACTCTGGCCGGGACTTCCCGTCCTGCCGGTCATGGAAACCGGCGCAACCGACGGTCTGTTTTTCCGACAATTGGGCATTCCAACTTACGGAATCATCGGGATCGCCGCCGACTTGGACGACATTCGCGAGCACGGCAAAGACGAACGCGTCGCGGTGAAGGACTTCTACGACGCGCTTGAATTTGAATACCAATTGATCAAATCCATTTCTACTGATTAGAGTAACACTGTCTGCCTGACCTATGAAACTTGGATTCGTCTCGGCCATCGTCCCGGAACTCTCGCTTGATGAAGTGCTCGCCTTCGCTGCGGCTGAAAAATTCTCCTGCGTCGAAATCATGTGCTGGCCCGTCGGCAAGGCTGAACGCAAATTCGCCGGTGTCACGCACATTGACGTGGACGGCTTCACGAAGACGCGCGCTGAAGACACCCACGCGCTCTGCGCGAAACACGGCACGAGCCTCACTGCGCTCGGCTATTACCCGAACCCGCTTGACCCGAATCCGGAAGTGGCGCGCGTTGCGGTAAGTCATCTGCGGAAAGTCATCCTCGCCGCGGAGAAGCTCGGGCTGAAGAACGTGAACACGTTCGTCGGGCGCGACTGGACCAAGAGCATCGAAGACAACTGGCCGCGTTTTCTGAAAACGTGGAAGCTGATCATCGCGTGCGCCGAAGATCACGGCATCAAAATCGGCATCGAGAATTGTCCGATGCTTTTCACGCGCGACGAATGGCCCGGCGGCAAGAATCTTTTCACGACGCCAGTCATCTGGCGGCGCGCCTTCAGCGACATCCCGTCCAAGAATTTTGGATTGAACTACGACCCGTCGCACTTCGTCCTTCAGCACATGGACCCGGCCGGTCCGCTACTCGAGTTTCAGGAGAAGTTGTTTCACCTGCACGCGAAGGACGTGAAAATCCGTCGCGACCGAATCGACGACGTGGGCGTGTTCGCGCATCCACTCGAATGGCATCAGCCGCGCATCCCCGGCTACGGCGAGATGGATTGGGCGAAATTCATGAGCGCGCTGATGGAGACGACTTATCGCGGCCCGGTTTGCATCGAAGTCGAGGACGACACGTTTGGCAAAACCCTCGAAGGACGGAAACGTGCGCTGAAGATCGCCGGAAATGTTCTTCGTCCGTTCTTTGAATGATTGCCACCTGCAAACAACAAATCGTGTTGCAAAAATCCTGCGTGCGTTACCTCGCGATTCTGCTCCTGACCCTAGTCGCTCAATGGACGGCCTTCGCCGAACGCCCGCGCATCACCGTGCTAACCGACCTCTCGAACGAACCCGACGACGAGGAGTCGCTCGTCCGCTTCCTCGTCTATGCGAACGAGTTCGATGTCGAGGGACTCATCGCCACGACTTCGACGCATTTGAAGAAAACGCCACACGAGGAAATTCTGCATCGCGACATTGATGCGTACGCAAAGGTTGTTGGGAATCTCAGCAAGCACGCAGCGGGTTATCCGAGCGCGGAACGGTTACACTCCGTTTGCCGCACCGGCCAGACCGAATACGGCACGGCCGCCGTCGGCAACGGCAAAAGCACCGCCGGCTCGCAGCACATCATCGAAGTCGTGGACAAGGCGGATGCGCGTCCCGTGTGGATCAGCATCTGGGGCGGCGCGAATACACTCGCGCAGGCGCTCTGGGACGTAAAAGCCACGCGCGACGCAGCGGCACTCGACAAGTTCATTGCCAAGCTGCGCGTTTACACGATCTCTGACCAGGACGACGCCGGGCATTGGATGCGTCCGCAGTTTCCGCAACTCTTCTACATCGTCTCGCCCTCGGTCGTCGGCGGGGCCGATTACTGGCGCTCGACTTGGTGCGGCCTCAGCGGTGATCGCCAATACAAAATCGGCGTGATGCACCGCTTCGAGCTGGTGGACAATCCGTGGCTGGAGCAACACATCATGAAAGACCATGGCCCGCTCGGCGCGCTCTACCCGAAGCTCGCCTACATCATGGAAGGTGACACACCATCGTTTCTCGGCCTCATTAACAACGGCCTCGGCTGGCACGTCCGGCCCGACTACGGCGGGTGGGGCGGTCGTTACAAAGAATTTCAGCCTCGTGGCGAAGCGCGCAAAATCTGGACCGACACGCGCGACTCCCGCGACACCGTGACCTCCGACGACAACGGCCGCACCGAAACCAGCAACCAGGCCACCATCTGGCGCTGGCGCGAGCATTATCAAAACGACTTCGCGGCGCGCATGGACTGGTGCGTGGCCGAAGATTTCAAAAAGGCCAACCACAATCCCGTCGCGGTGCTCAACGGCGACACGACGAAGAACGTTCTCGAGCTCACCGCCAAGCCCGGCGAAACCGTGTCGCTCTCCGCCGCCGGTTCCAGCGACCCGGATGGCAACACGCTGACGAAGACATGGTTCATTTACCGCGAAGCCGGCACGTTCTCCGGTGAAGTAAATCTCAGCGGGACCAGCGGCGACACGACCAGTTTCGTCGCGCCCGCCGTGGATGCGCGAACGCCCAAGCCCGCGACCATCCACGTCATCCTTCAGGTGCGGGACACCGGCCAGCCGAATCTTTTCAGCTACCGCCGCGCCGTGGTGACGCTACCGCCATGAATTCGCGAGCGGATTCAGGCCAATTCCGTGAGCAAACTGGTTTAATCACGGGCGCGCGGGTTTTCCATCCGCGCGTTTGTTAAAAGCGCCGCGCCCGGCCTCCCGGCTCAAGTGGTTTTCGTCAGTTTCTTGACCAGCACTTTCGAATTGCGGCCGCTTTGATCGTATTTCTCGCGGCGCGACGGGGGCAAATCTTCCGGTGTGCCTTCCGCAAAACCGCCCTTGGATTGAAAATAGGTGAACGCCTGCGTGGACAGCGTGAGCAACTCGTTCAAGCCCAATTCGCGCGCCTTGGCTTCGACGAATTGGATCAGCTTGCGGCCGATGCCCTGGTTTTCATGCGACGGGCTGACGTAGAGAAAAGCCAGTTCGCCTTTGCCGTATTCGGGATAAACGTGCAGCGCGACGCAAGCCACCGGGTTCTTGTCGATTTCAAACAGGTAATAATCACCCACCTGCTTTTCGATGCTTGGGCGCGAACGCTTGAGCAACTCCGCCGAATCCATCGAGTTTTTCGTGAGCATCATGATGCTGCGCACATCCTTCTTCATCGCGCGCCGCACCTGCTGATACTCGTTCGCGTAGATCAAAGTGCCGATGCCTTCGTTGGAAAAAACCTCGGCAAGCAGCCCTTCATCCACGCGACCGTTGATCACATGCACGCGCGGAATGCCGGCGCGGCAGGCGGCCGCAGCGTGCTGCGCCTTCGAGAGCACGTCCGGAGCAAACTCATTTTTACCTTTCGCCAGCAGCGCATCGAGATCCGCCACCAGCATCTGACGAATCAATTGCCCCTGATGAATTACGCCATCCAGCGTCGTGATGTAAATTACTTTTGCGGCTTTCAACGCCTCGGCGACGGCGACGGCCACGGCGTCGGAGTTCACGCGATACGTTTTGCCGTCGCCATCGAAACCCAGCGGCGGCACGACCGGCACAATGCCTTGCGTGAGCAGCGTTTGCAGCAGCTCGACATCGACGCGCTCGACCTTGCCAGTGAAAAGATGATCGACGCCCTGCAAAATGCCGAGCGGATGCGCGATGATCGCGTTCGTGCAGGCGGCGCGCAGATCGTTGGCCGAAAGACCTTCAAGAATTTCGTGGGTGAGCCGGTTCGCCGCCGTGAGCGCGAGTTTCAACGTCGCCGCGTCCGTGATGCCGCTGCCGTCGAGATTCGACGGCGTGACGCCTTGCTCCGTGGCCAGCGACTGGATTTGCGACGCCGCGCCGTGAACCAGCACCACGCGGATGTTGAGCGAGCGCAGCACGGCAACATCGAGCAGGATGTTCGCGAAATTTTCGTCGGTGATGATCGCGCCATCCAGCGCGATGATGAACACCTTTTCGCGAAAGCGTGGGATGTATTGGAGGATGCCCCGAAGGTCGGTGGGTTTCACTTCAGGATAAAATCGGCTGCGCTTTGCTTTTCATTGGGCGAGAGATGTAGGCCATTGGCCGCAGGATTCAACTTCAATTTCTTGGAATGCACAGAGCCATGACGAGCGCGCCCATTGCGTTGAAAAAGAAGTTGGCAAGTTAATGTGGGTTGTCGAAGCTCTGGACTGTTCGTTTGAAGCGTTATGAGTTCCGCCACCGTGCCTGTCGAAATCACTGATCCGATTAACTCGCGCATCCTCGCTATCTCCGAGGACAGCCTGCAGGGTTTCCAGCGCGATCCGTTGGGCGAAATTGCGCGCCGCACTGGCTTGGAGCTGGCGATGGTGCGCGAGCGCATCCAGGCGATGCTGCACGGGGGCACGATTCGCCGCGTGCGCCAGACTTTGATGGCCACCAATCTAGCGCCCGGCGCACTCGTGGCCTGGCAGGTGCCGCCGGAAAAACTCGACGCGGCGTTTGATTACCTCTTCCAGCAAGATCCCTTTTCCGGCCACGTCGTCATCCGCTCCACGGACGCCGCCACACCGGGATCGAACTACCGGCTCTGGACGACGTTGAAAGTTCCGCAAGGTTTTTCGCTGCCACGTCATTGCGAGTACTTGCTGGGCAAGATCGGCGCGGAGCATTTTCGCGTGATGCCGGCAAAACGGCTCTTCGTCCTCGGCGTGGGACACATGCGCCGGCGTGGCATGACCATTGGCAGCCGCGCGGACGTGCCGGCCGAAGCGATGGAAGTTCAGGTCACCAAATTGAGCGACCTCGAATGGCGGGTGCTCGTGGCGCTCAAGCGCGAATTTGAACCCGACGAACTGGGCGTGGAACTCTGGCGTGCCCGTGCCGCTGAAGCCGAAGTGCCGTTGCCGACGTTTTATGAAGTGGCGGAAGATTTGAATCGCCGCAACATCATCGGTCGTTTTTCCACGTTCCTCGAACACGTCAAACCGCTGGCGGACGGCGAACGCGTCACGCGCTTCAACGCGCTGTTTCACTGGGCCGTGCCGCCGGGACGCGAGATCGAGGCGGGCCGCGAAGTGGGCCGGCATCACATTCTCACGCACGCCTACTGGCGCGAGGGCGGGCCGGAATTTCGCAACGTCAACGTCATGGCCGTCGCGCACGGCACAGACAAGGACACGGTGCTCCAGCACAAAGCGGCCATCGACGAACACCTGCGCGAGGCGGGCATCCCGGTAAGTTACACGAATGTCTTTTGGGGCGGTCGCAGCGAGATCAAGCCGTCGGAGATTTCGCCGTTCGTTTATTGCGACTGGTGCAAGTCCGTTGGGCTGGATCCAGAAACGATGCGTGAATAAAGAAAATTTCGATTGCGATGAGAATTTGCTAATTCCTGCGCCCATGAAACCAAGTGCGAAATTGCTTTTGCTCGGCGGAACGCTGGCGTTGCTTGCTGCCGTCAAATTATTCGCCGCGTCACCAACACGCGATGCGATTCACGAACTCACCGCCGATTATCTCGCCCGCCGCCCAAGCCAGAGTCTCCACGCCGGGATGACGCTGGCCGAGGCGCGGCCGGCGCAGAAAAATTTTGTCAAGCAACTGATGCGCACGCTGGGGCGTCCGATCGGTTTCAAAGTCGGCTTGATCAGCAAAGCGGCGCAGGCGGCGGCGGGCACGACTTCGCCAGCGCGCGGCGTTCTGTTGGAAAAAATGCTCCTGCCAAACGGAGCGCAAGTTTCCGCGCGCTTCGGTTCGCGGCCACTCTATGAACCGGACCTGATCGTCGTCGTGAAAGACGCCAGCATCAACGACGCCAAAACACCGCTCGACGTCGCAAAGCATCTCCGCGAGATCGTGGCGTTCATCGAACTGCCGGACCGCATCGTGGCCGAAAGCGAAAAGGTGGACGGCAGTTTGATCACCGCCATCAACGTCGGTGCGCGCCTGGGGGTTCTTGGTGATCGGGTGAAAGTTCAACCGACGGCGGAGTTCGTCGAGGCGTTGGAAAAAATGGTCGTAACCGCCACCGACGAAAAGGGAACCGAGCTTGCCCGGGCCGACGGCAAATCGCTAATGGGCAATCCGCTCAACGTCGTCCTATGGCTCTTGCGAGATCTCGCGGCCACCGGCGAGAAGTTGAAACCTGGCGACCTGTTGAGCCTCGGCACGTTCGCTCCGCCGAAGCCACCCACCGCCGGTCAGTCGCTCACGGTGCGCTACGAAGGATTGCCCGGCGGGCCGTTGAAAGTTTCGGCGCGATTCACGCCGTAGCGCCTCGCGACAACGCGTAGTCGGCGAGTTGGACGACCGAAGAGCGGCCACTCTCCTTCGCGACGCTTTCAACTACGCCAACCCTCTGCGCATCCGCAACTCTGCACGTGCGTCCGGATTCACGGCTTGTTTTCCGCGCGCCGAAACTTTAATTGTCTGGAACTTAACTTTGCGTCATGAGCCACGACACGCTTGTCATCGTGCCCACGTACAACGAGCGGGAAAACCTTCCCAAGCTCGCGGAGCGCATATTGTCGCTGCCCATCCCGGTCGAATTGCTCGTCGTGGATGACAATTCGCCGGACGGCACCGGGCAATTGGCTGACGAGCTCGCGGCGAGGCACGCGGTAATTCACGTGCTGCATCGCGCGGAGAAAAACGGACTTGGCCGGGCGTACTGCGCCGGCTTTGCCTGGGCGCTGGAGCGCGACTATGAATTCATCATGGAAATGGACGGTGATTTCTCGCACAACCCGGATGACATCCCGAAATTTCGCCGTGCCGCCGAGGACGCCGATTTGGTTTTGGGCTCGCGTTATCGCGACGGCATCCGCGTGATCAACTGGCCGCTCAAGCGGCTCATGTTGAGCATGAGCGCGGCGAAGTACGTGCAGGTCGTCACCGGCATGCCGTTTAGCGATCCGACGGGCGGTTTCAAATGTTTTCGGCGGCGGACCCTTCAATCCATTGATTTGGAAGCGGTGCGCTCCAACGGCTACAGCTTTCAAATCGAGATGACGCACAAAGTCTGGCGGCAAGGGTTGCGCGTCGCCGAGGTGCCGATCATTTTCACCGACCGCTTTCAAGGCACTTCCAAAATGTCAGGCAACATCGTGCGCGAAGCGCTCGTGATGGTCTGGCGGCTCTGGGCGCAAAACGGCTTCCGGCGCTCGCCGCGCCTCTCTTGACGGGTTCGCAGCCGATCTTCATTCTCCGCGCGTGTTCAAAAGAATTTTCATTCCGCTGGTCGTTTTCTATTTGATTAACTTGGAAAAAACCCGTGCCGCCGACTGGCCCGAGTTTCGCGGCCCGACCGGACAGGGCCACGCCGTCGCACGAAACCTGCCTGTCGAATGGGGTTATGATTCAACGGGCGCGTTCAAAAACATCGCGTGGAAGCAGCCCATTCCTGGACGCGGCTGGTCGTCACCGAGTCTTCATCGCGGCAAACTCTACCTGACGACTGCGGTGCTGGGCGGCAAAGGAACCAATGCCGGCATTTCGTTGCGCGCGCTCTGCGTCGAGGCGTCGAACGGGAAAATTCTTTGGGACCACGAAGTCTTTAGTCATCCGATGGTCACGCAGATTCATTCAAAGAACGGCCACGCCAGTCCGACGCCGCTGCTGGAAGGCGACCACCTCTACATCCATTTCGGACATCAAGGCACGGCGTGCCTCGACCTCGGCGGTAAAATTCTTTGGAAGAACACGAGCCTTGCGTACTCGCCCGTCCACGGGAACGGCGGTTCGCCGATCATCGTCGATAACGCGCTCGTTTTTAGTTGCGATGGCGCAAGCGAACCATTCGTAGTCGCGCTCAATAAGACGACAGGCGAAGTGATTTGGAAAACGAAACGCGAAACCGACGCGAAGAAGAAATTTTCCTTTAGCACGCCGCTGCTGATCACGGTCAACGGCCAGCGGCAAATCATCAGTCCCGGCAGCGGCGCCGTGTGCGCTTACGAGCCGAAGAGTGGAAAAGAAATCTGGCGCGCGCGTTACGGCGAAGGCTACTCGGTGATTCCGCGGCCGGTGTTTGGACACGGCATGATTTTCATCGGCACCGGCTACGACCGTCCGATTGTGATGGCCATTCGAGTTGATGGCAAAGGCGACGTGACCGATTCGCATGTCGCGTGGACGCTCACCAAAGGCGCACCCAACACGCCTTCTCTCATACTCATCGGCGACGACCTCTACCTGGTTTCGGACGCTGGCATCGCGAGTTGCGTGGACGCAAAGACCGGAAAAGTTCATTGGCAGGAACGCCTCGGTGGTAATTTTTCCGCCTCGCCAATCTTCGCCGACGGCCGGCTCTACTTCCAAAACGAAGAAGGAGTCGGGACTGTGCTCAAACCCGGCAAAGAATTTCAGAAGCTCGCCACCAACTCCCTCAACGAGCGCACGCTCGCCTCCTACGCCGTCACGGATGACGCAATCTTCATCCGCACTGAGCAGGCACTGTTCCGCGTGCAAAAATAGTTTTCGGAGCCGGCGCGCGGATTTTTTTATCCGCGTGGCGTGTCGCTCACAACGTACCACGGCACCGCATTCGTTTTCATTCTGTCGTGGGTAGAAAATCCACGCTCCCGTTCTTTGATTCTTTCTCTTGACATATCTACAGTTGTAGATATAAAACGACACAGTTAAATATCACTGCCATGCCGAAACTCACCACTGAACTCACCGAAGCCGAATGGACGATCATCAAAGCCGTCTGGGAACACGAGCCGTGCGCCGCGCCGACCATTCAGGAAGAACTCGAATCCGTCACGGAGTGGACCTACAGCACCGTGCGCACCTTGATGGATCGCATGGTCGCCAAGGGCCTGTTAACCGCTGAAAAAATTCGCAACCTCACGCTCTACCGCTCCGCCGTCACGCGCGCGCAGGCACAGCGCGGCGAATTGCTCTACGCGCTCAAGAACGCCTTCGACGGCGCACTGACGCCGATGGTGCAGTGCCTCCTGGAAACGGAAAATCTTAGTGCGAACGACTTGGCCGATCTCGAAAAACTCATTCGCGACCGCCGCAAGAAATCCGGCAAACGCTAACGCTCTCCCGAATGGCCGAAATCTCCCGCGTCACAAAACGTCAACTCACCGAAACCGCATGAACATTCTCATCGACCTTCTGAATCGCAGCGCGGAATCGTTCGCCGGTTTCGCACTGGCGATGTTCCTGCAATCCAGCATTTTGATCCTCGCGTTTCTGGGGCTGGACACTTTGCTGCGTCACCGCGTCCGCGCCGTTGTCCGCTATGCCGTGGGGCTGCTGTTGTTGGTCAAACTCGTTCTGCCGCCATCGCTCGCGCTGCCCACTGGAATCGGTTACTGGCTGGCGATTTCCCAGAAGCCACCGGCAACGGCGTCAGTCGCGATTCCAAGGGCCGTTGCCTTCAAAAACGAACCGCTCGATGGCGCGAGCATGTACTCGTTGCTTACCGACGCGTCCATCAAATCGCCTCCGCCACCTTCGCTTCACGGGAAGGCATGGTTGCTCTTGGCATGCTTCGCCGGCGGGCTTGGATTGTTGGCCGTGCTGGTTCGACGTAGCGCGGCAGTGAAAAAGAAAATTGCCACCGCCTCGCCTGCTTCGCCGGCGCTCGTCAGTTTGCTGGAACAATGCTCCGCGCGACTCGGCCTGCGCCGCACGCCGCGACTCAAGCTCGTGGATTGCGCAATGAGTCCGGCCGTCTGCGGTTTGTGGTGGCCGGTGATTTTGCTGCCGCAGCGACTCGTTGAAAAACTTTCCGAGCCGCAACTGCGCGCCGTGTTGCTGCACGAACTGGCGCACGTGAAGCGCGCTGACGTTTGGGTGAATTACGCGCAAACGCTGCTACAGATTTTCTACTGGTGGCATCCGTTGCTCTGGCTGGCCAACGCGCGTATCCGCCGCGTGCGCGAGGAGGCGGTGGACGAGACGGTGATGGTCGAGCTGGGGCGTGAAGCCGAGGCGTATCCTCTGACGCTGATCGAAGTCGCGAAGCTCACGTTGTCGCGCGCGGTGTTGAGTCTCGGACTCGTCGGCATTCTCGAATCGAAGAGCGCGTTGAAACGGCGCGTCCATCGGCTCGTGAATTATCCGGTGCCGCGCAGCGCCCGGCTGAGTTTTGCGAGCGTGCTGGTTTGCACCGTGCTCGGCGCGCTGCTGCTGCCGATGGCGCGCGGGCAACGCGCGGCGGCAGCGAGTCCGCCGAAGCCAGTGAGCGAAGTAAAATCTGGCGACGCGGAAAAATTCATCGGTGCGACGGGAAATTTCGTGCTGCTCCCGCGCGAGAAGCTCGAAGCGATGATGTTGCCGAGAACTGCTCCGACTTACTCCGCGCTCGGTGTCAAAGGCTGGCCGGTGAGCAAAAACTTTTACGACACAATGTTGATTCGAGCGGAAGGACTCGGCGGTTTTCGGAGTGGTGCCGGGCCTGCATTGCTCCCCGGTTTTGAAGGGATCGCTCACAGCGGTCAATCCCTCAGCCTGGGAATAACAACACAACTGATCAGTCGTTCACCCGATGGCAAACGAACCGGTGAAGCGCGCTACATTCCCGCGAATATCATCGACGACACGCCGACGGGCGGCAGTCGCATCGCCCTTGTCGCGACCCTTTCCGAAAAGAAAACCCAACTAACATTTCAGGCAAGGTGCCAGACTGATTACAGTCAAGAAGTCGCGCGCGGCACCGAGCGTTCAAGCGTGGAAACCAACTTCGTTTTCTCGGCGACGCTGGATCAACCCACCGACAGCCACGGCGTGCTCTTGCTCTGCGAGGATCCGGAGATCGACGATGGACGCGTGCTTCTCGTGCTGCTCACCACAAGAGTCATGAACGCCGATCAAGTGAATGGAGTAGGCGTCATTCGTGTCTTGGGCAACGGCCAGTACGCGTTGAACGGTCAAGCGATGACGCTCGATGAATTGCACTCCAGGTTGTTTGAAGAGAAGCAAAAATTCTTCCACTACGGAATTCAGATCGAGAAAGAGCCGGAAGTGAAGGACGATGATTTGGAGAAAATAAAGGAGCGCCTGCACTGGCTGGGGATCGATGAAGTGAAAATTGGCGATCCCGTGACTTTCAAATCCGGGTTGAGCTACGAGAAGACAGGGAGCGGTGAAGCATTCATCGGTAAGTTTTTTGCGACAAATTCGAGAGAACGAAGCGGCGGAATCTCGACAAATTCGTTACTGGTGGTTGGCGGTGATGTTGGTTTCGGCCCCGGCAGCAATCCGGTGGCAGAGTCCCAGACGGCAAAGGAGGATTCGACGCCGCAGTTGTTCACCAGAACTTTCGACGCTGACAAGGCCGATTTCTTGCGCGGCATTGCAGCCAAACTTGGCAAACCTGCGCCAACAAACTCGGTGGAAGAAATTCAGAATTTTGTTAAAGAATATTTTGCCGGCCAGGGAATCAAAACAATGGCATCGCCAACAACGTCACAAGCAGATCCAGGCACGTTCTTCTACAACGACCGAGCCGGTGTCTTGCTGGCACGCTTCCCCACAGCCGAATTAAACAAGATCGAGCAGGCTATCGACGAGGCTGCTCAACAAGGGCACGCCTATTTCCTGCGTGCCCAAGGTTTGAGCGATAAATTGGAGGACTGGTATTCCAAGTTAGCGATGAGTGCTCAAGCCTTGGATCAACAAAACCCTGCATTACTCGCTGAAGGTAGATTCTCCTCTGAAAGTAGTTATGTAGAAGCCTTGGAAAAGGATTTGAAGATGATCGACCTGAACGCGGCGGCAAATGCATCACTCCATGTAATCGTGCTGAACAAGAGTGACGACGTTTTCCTCAACACACATCGCGTGGCGCTGAAGAATTTGAATGCCGAGTTGCAGCCGTTCATCCGAGAGAATCCGAATCGCGCGGCAATCATCCACGCCGACCAGGAATCGTCGGCCCAGAAACTATTGAAACTGATGGAGGCATTGCGGGAGGCAAATGTCCGGAGCATCAGCGTACGCCGCGCCGATGAGCCGGCTCACGGAATCGTGAACATCCACGCAAAATTCCTGTCCGCGCCGACCGCCGCCATCACCAAACTTGCGCTCGGGCAACCTGTTTCGACCGATGTGAACGGCGTCGCCACTTGGCTGCTCTCACCGAAACAAATGAGTTCGCTTTGGAATCTCCCGACGCAAACGGCCGGCTTTGAAACCCTCGCCTCGCCGAGCATCACAACCGAGGACGGCCGCGAAGCCGCGATGTTTGTCGGCGCTATTCCAGAGCGTGCGCCTTCAACTCCAAAGGTGTCGGAAAGCAGTCCGAATGCGAACGGCACAGTCTTTTCTGTCAATGCCATCGGGTATGTGAATGCGCTGAAATCGGAAGACAAAGAAATTGAGGATGCCGTTTTGATCGGGCCGTCTCTGCGAGTGTTGCCCAAAATCGTCGGGCAGGAAGTTGAACTGAGCATTGACGCCAAAGTTACCAAATTGGCGGGTGCCGATGATGTGAGGCGAGCAGCCAAATTAGGCGCTGGCCCACTGTTGCAAACGAATTTTCAAGCCACAGCGAGCGGCAGGATTGCCGAGGGCGGCGGATTGTTGATCGTGGGCAAGCCCTTGACCGCAAACAAAGGGACGAACTACGCGGTCATCGTCTCGGCCACAGTCGGCGGCAAATAATCCGTGAGATGTTTGCGGCAAACCTTCGGTTGTGCCAACTACAGCCGTTGTTTCAGCGTGGCGTTGGAGACCGGCGATTAACGGGACCCGTTTAGGGCTTCCGCCGCGATCATCTCGCCATTCTTCTCCGTCGCAGCTTGGGCCTTGACCGAAGTGAGCGCGCCGGCACGTGAACCCCGTTCGTACGACGACTCTTGTCGCTAAAATATTTGATTGGCTTTTGTCCTCGCGTTAGGCTGTTCAGCGAACCCAAGGCAATGCCATGAAATGCCCGGAGTGCCAGCATGAGAATTCGTCCAGCGCCAGGTTCTGCAACAACTGCGGAACCAAAATGGAAACAGCGTGTCCGCAGTGCGCCACGATTGTTTCTTCCGGGAGCAAATTCTGTCCTGAATGCGGTGAGCCGCTCACGGGCAAAGCCGGCCCGACCACGGGTTCCCCGCCTCGGCTCGCCAGCCAGACGCCGCGTGAGGAACGCCGATGGGTCACGGTGCTGTTCGCCGACTTGTCGGAGTTCACCACGCTGTCCGAGCGGATGGACGCCGAAGATGTGAAAGCGCTCGCGCATCGTTGCGCCGAGAGGATGAGCGAGGAAGTCCGCCGCTTCGGCGGCACGGTGCTCAACGTCGTGGGCGATCAAATTGTCGCCGTGTTTGGCGCGCCACTCGCACATGAAGACGACGCCGAGCGCGGGGTGCGGGCCGGATTGGCGATTCGCGATTGCTCGCTCGTGCAATCGAGCGGCGAACCGATTTGTGTCCATGTCGGCATCAACACCGGTGAGGTAATGGCCGGCCTCGTCGGCCCGCAGGAGCGCTGCGATTACACGGTGATGGGCGACGCGGTGAATCTGGCCGCGCGCCTGATGAGCGCGGCGCCCCCCGGCACTGTGCTCGTCGGCGAGGAGACCTGGCGGGCAACGCGGCGCGTGGCGCGCTATCGCGAACTCCCGCCGCTCGCTGTGAAAGGCAAACAGCAGCCAGTCGCCGTTTGGGAAGCGCTCAACGTCGCGCCCGTGACGGAAGCGCGCCGACCCGACGCCGCGCCGCTGGTTGGACGCGACGAAGAACTGGCGCTCTTGTCCGACACCTGGCTCAAGGTCGTGCGCGAATCGCGGCCGCACCTCGTCACCGTGTTGGGCGAACCGGGCATCGGCAAATCGCGGCTGGTCGCGGAATTTGAGCGCCGCTTTTGCGCCGACGCGCTGGTGCTGCACGGACGTTGCCTGCCGTATGGCGAAGTCCGCCGATCAACGCACGCTGCACGCCTCGGCGCGGATGTTCATCGAAGCGCTCGCGCGCCGCCAGCCGCTTTGCTTGATGTTTGAGGATGTCCATTGGGCCGAGGACGCGCTGCTCGATTTGATCGAGTTCATCGCTTCGCGCGCAAAGGAAGTTCCACTGCTGATCGTGGCGCAAGCGCGGCCAAACCTTTTGGAAAAGCGGCCAGCGTGGGGACGCGGCGTGCGCGCCTTCACTTCATTGCCCATCGAACCGCTCGGTGAAACCGACGGGCGCGAACTCATCCTCGCGCTTTGCCGCGAGCGCGGATTGAACGACGCCCTCGCCGAGCAAGTGGGCCGCGGCGCGGGCGGCAATCCGCTTTTCGCCGAGGAACTCGTCGCGATGATCGCCGAGCGCGGCACGCAGGCGGGAATTCCGTCGGCCATCAAAGCGATCATCTCCGCGCGGCTCGACGCGCTCCCGCCCGATGCCCGGCGCGCGTTGCAACTCGCGGCCGTGCTCGGAAAAGTTTTTTGGGACGGCGGCGTTCGCGCGCTGGGCAGCGACGGCGACGTGACCGCGCGGCTGGAATTGCTGGAGCAGGCCGATCTGCTGCGCGCCCAGTCGCGCTCGCAATTCCGCGGCGAACGCGAGTTCGCGTTCAAACACGATCTCATCCGCGATGTTGCTTACGAGATGCTCCCGCGCGCCGAGCGCAAGACGCTTCACCTCCGGGCCGCCGACTGGATCGAGCAAGCCGCCGGCAGGCAATTCGAAGTTCATCTCGATCAACTCGCCCATCACGCGCTCAAGGCGGGCGAGGAAGAGCGCGCCGTGAATTATTTGGTGCGTGCCGCCGAGCGCGCCAGTCGCACGGCGGCCTATCGTCACGAGGCGGCGTTGCTGGCGGAGGCAATTGCTATTGCCGAACGAAAACAGCAGCGAGAATTGGTCGGCGAATTGCGCGCCCGTCGGGGCAAGGCTCTCCTCAATATCGCCCAATGGAGTGCGGTCATCCCGGAACTGGAAGCAGCGCTGGACATTCTCCCGTCCACCGCGTTCGAGCGCCGGGCCGAAGCCCACGTCGGGATTGCCTGGTCTGCGGTTTGGGTATTTGACCAAGCCAGAGCTATGCGCCATGGCGCGGAAGGTTTGTCGGCGGCCCGGCGAGCCGGACGTGCGGATCTGGAGGCGGATGCGATCGGAACCCATGCCTTAATGGAGCATTCCGCCGGGCGTTTCCCTGCCGCCCGTGAAATGTATCGGACGGCGATTGCCAAGGCGGGCGGAGTCAAAGTAGGCGGCCTCTGCTACGCGCCGAGCACGCTCTACCAGCTCGGAGATTACGAGGAAGGCATCAAGCTGGCCGAAGAGGGTGTGGCATCTTTCCGGGCGCAGAACAACCACACTGCGGCGCTTGTGGCGATGTCCCATCTCGGACTCAATCTTGCGGCCCAAGGGCATTACGCGGAAGCCGCGCGCAAGTTTGCCGAAGCCGAACAATTCGGACGCGAGTACGAACTTTGGTCGTTGCTCGCACGCTCCATCTCCATGTCTTCGGACTGGCACGCGGACCTTTTCGACTTTGGCGGCGCCGAAGCGTTGGCCGAAGAAGCTCGTGACTTGGCGCAGTCCGTCAATTTTCCGAACGCCGTCATCAGCACCGGCCTTGATTTGTTGTTTAACTATACGCGGCGCGGGGAGGTTGGCCGTGTAGAGGCGCTCATTGAGAAAGTGGTGCCGGAAGCGGTGTCCAGCAGCGGTTGGCATTCCTGGATGTGGAAAGTGCGTGTGGCTCAAGTCCACGCCGAGATTGCGTTCGCTCGCGGTCAGCACGACGAAACGTTGCGTTGGGCGGAAAACGCCCTCACCGAAAGCGTGCCGAGCGGCCGCGTGAAATACCAAGGCCTCGCTTGGTGGGTGAAAGCACGCGCGCTCCATGCCTTGGGGCGCAGCCAGGAGGCCATCGAGGATTTGCGCAAGGCACTCGAGATGGCCCGGCGCATCCATCATCCCGCCATGTTCATCCGCATCTCGACGGCGCTGTTGGAAATCGCCGGCGACGACGCGCTGCTTGCCGAAGCGCGCGCGACCGCCAAACAAATTCTCGCCGAACTGCCCGCTGGCCACATACGCCAGCGTTTCAGCGACGCCGAACCATTGCGCGTCCTTGGCAGACTCACCGACTGACCAAGCGGTGGCCACCAATTCACAAAGGCACAAAGTTCCAAAGCCACATTTCAGCCCGCTCGTTTGTGCCCTCTATTTTCCGCTTCGTGTCGTCGTGCCTTCGTGGTAGCCGTATTGAAGTTTATGCCGGCTGAAGCTCACGAACAACGCAAGCTCGCCGCTATCATGTTCACGGACATGGTGGGCTACAGCGCCGTGACGCAAAAGAACGAGGCGCTCGCTCTCAAACTGCTGGACGAACATCGCCGGCTGTTGCGTCCCGTGTTTCCGTTGCACCACGGCGCCGAGATCAAAACGATGGGCGATGCGTTCATGGTGGAATTCGCCAGCGCGTTGGACGCCGTGCGCTGCGCCATCGAGATGCAGAAGGCGCTCGTGGAGTACAACGCTTCCTCGCCGGAGACGGTGAAGATCATCATCCGCATCGGCATCCATGTCGGCGACGTGATTCATCGGGAGAACGATGTGTTTGGGGATGGCGTGAACATCGCCGCCCGCATCGAACCGCTGGCCGAGCCGGGCGGGATTTGTCTTTCCGAGGATGTCGCCCGCCAGGTGCAGGGAAAACTGGAAGTGCCGTTGGTCAAACTGGGCCGGAGCGAATTGAAGAACATTCAATTGCCCGTGCAGGTCTATCGCGTTGCATTGCCCTGGCAGGCCAGGCGGCTGTTATTTTCTGATCAACTCAAGTTTCGGCTTCGCCAAAAAACAGTCCAGCGCTGGGCGGCAGCCTTGGTGCTGTTTCTGGGCGCGGTCGCATTCTACCTCTGGCCGAAAAACGACGGAGCCGGTTCCGGCCTCTCGCCACGCATTCAACGGTCGGCCTCCAAAGCACAACCCGCGCTGGACCGGCGGAAGATTGTTCTTCTTCCCCTAAAGTCTCTCAACACGAATGAAGTCAGCCGGCGCTTCGCGGAAGGACTCACGGAGGATTTGAGCACCAAGCTTGGAAAGATCAGTGAATTGCGCGTCATCCCCCAGCAAACCGCGAACCGATATACCAATCAAGACATCGCCACGATCAGACGTGATTTGCAGGCAGGAACTATTTTGAGCGGCAGCGTGCAGCAGGAAGAAAATCAATTGCGGATCTCGTTGCGAATGATCGACGCCGCCAGCGGAGATCAACTCTGGGCCGACAGCTACGATCGCGAAGCGAAACAAATCTTTGCGATCCAGACGGCCGTGGCGCAAAGCGTCGTCGATACCTTGCGGATCAAACTTCTTGCTTCCGAGCGGCAGGTTTTGGAGGAGAAACCTACGGAGAATTTCGAGGCGTACAGCCTCTATCTGGAAGGACTCGTGTACCTGAACCCGGTTTCTTGCCCGGACGCTGATCGAGCGATAGCCGTGTTTCAAAAAGCGACCGGGCTGGATCCGAAATTCGCCATCGCTTTCGTTGGGTTGGCGCGCGCTTACACGATAAAGGAAAAGTTTTGTGAACCGGGCAAGGGATGGGATCAGAAAGCGCTCGCCGCGATCAACACTTCGCTGGCTCTGAACCCATCCCTCCCCGAAGCTTACTCGGCCCGCGGGGATATAGCTTACATTCCGGCCCGACACTGGGATGCAGCGAGCGCGGTCAAGGACTGGCGCCAGGCATTGAAGCTCAAACCGAATCTGGCGACGGCCCACGAAGGATTGGCCTTCGTCTTCTCGCACTGCGGTTTGTTGGAAGAAGCGATCCACCGTTCACAAGCAATCTCGGCTGTTGATCCGCAAAACAATCAGGGGCGAGCTTACGCAGGCCAGGCACTTATTTATCAAGGCAATTACCGGGACGCTCTTTCCATGATCGAAAAGTTGAGTGAAGACTACGTTGCCTGGGGCCACGGTTGGCCGCTCGGAATCTCCCATTTCTATCTTCATCAAACGAACGAGGCCGCTAAGGTTTTGGAAAAGTATTTGGCGATGCCACAGGGAACCAACCATCCTGCCATGACCAGCGTGCAAGCGATTCTTTACGCGGCTGCGGGCGAAACAAATAAAGCGGAAGAGCGCATTCAACTCACGATCAAAGGCGAGGCGCGCATGACGCATTATCACCACGCCAACTACCAGATCGGGGCCGCTTACGCGCTCATGAAGCAAACCGAAAAAGCGCTGCACTACTTGAAACTCGCAGCGGACGATGGGTTTCGCTGCTATCCCTATTTTGAGAACGACCCCAATCTCAACATTCTTCGGACTGACCCGCGCTTGTAGCTTGGTTGCGGCCCGGAACTGTTGGCCAATAGTCCGGGCCGGGAACAGGGCGACACCGCACCCGCGCTGAGGCCTCCAGAGCCTGTACGGAGATGGGCGCCCCGTTCCCTGACCGCCGCTTCAGAC
>JACPZS010000259.1 GCA_016195385.1 Verrucomicrobiota bacterium | reverse complement strand
TGGTGGATGCCGTGATGGAGATCGGCTGCACGCTCCACAATTACCGATGGACCTGCCGCCACGGAGCCGCCGCCTGAGCCGCTGAATTTCAAACCTCGATCAACTCCCGTAAAATCAACCCCTTATTCCTGATCGACTCTAATGGAGACGGACGGCACGCCGTTGCCCGAAGCCACGAATGATCGGCGCAAATACAGCGGCAAGTTTGTGCTGCGCGTGGAACCGGCCTTGCACCGCCGTCTTGCGCTCAAAGCTTTGGCCGAAGGCGAAAGTCTCAACAGTTATTGCACCAAGACGCTTTTGAACGCTTGAAGACGGCCAGATTGCCGCCGATTCAACCAAGCCATCGCGCGTCTGGGCGACAGGCCACTCCAAACTTTGTGCGCGGGACACAGATACCGGGGAGGATTTCGACGCGGCAATTATTGCGAGAGGCAGACGTCAAGGCACAAACGGCTCCGGCCGTGGACAGGCGGCGACGAAGCGCAACACTTCCTCGATCAGAATTTCGCCTGTGTTTTCGCCGAGGCTGGTGCGCGACACGTAGTCGTAGCGCCGGAAGCTGCCCCAATCGACACGTGTTAGCATGTAGCCGAACGCGTCGTTGGTCAACCCGAAGAGCAGA
Source organism: Verrucomicrobiota bacterium (assembly GCA_016195385.1). GTDB lineage: Bacteria > Verrucomicrobiota > Verrucomicrobiia > Limisphaerales > JACPZS01 > JACPZS01. The sequence goes on along the minus strand of JACPZS010000259.1, from coordinate 6,785 downwards.
TTGTGTTCTCCGCGCATCTTGCGTTTGAGATAAAAGCCGATGTTCGGCAGCGCCTCGCCGGGGACGGTCACGATCTGCGCGTTGCCCACGTTCACCACGTTGAGCTGCGTCGTCACGCGCGCGTCGTCCTTCAAGTCCGCCATCAACGGCGAGGCTTTCATGATCTGGCGCATGAGCGGTGAATCCACCGGGAAGGACAACGGCCGCGCCGCGCAAAACAGCGCCGGGTTTTCCTGGAGCGGAGCCTCGCGCACGATCCGCAACGCCTCGTCGGCGAGCAATTGCCCGATGCGCACGCACTCCGGCCAGTCGCGCGCCTCCTGTCCGTCTGGCTTCCGGTTGTCCGCCGTGACCATGCCGCCCTGGGCGCTGTTCATGAACACCGCCGTGCCGCCGCCCTGCGCCCGAATCCGGTCGTACAAAGGACCGACCAGGTCCGCGCTCAAAATGCCGCGCTCGGAGCCGATCACCTCCGGATGGACGGCGTAGTTGACGAGCGTGACGAGCGCGTGCCCGTCCGTCCCGACGGCCTGGATGACGTGGCAGCGCGGATCGTAAAGGGCGTCGGCGTAATAATTGTAGGCGATCTTGCCCTTCGCTTCGCCGGTCGCGATTTTCAGTCGGGCGGGCTTGAGATTCGCCACCGCCTCGTTGATCGCCTCGGCCATCCGCGCGCAGACCGAGTCCAGATACTTCAAGTCTGCCCCCGTGCCGCCTTTGCCGTCTGGAAACGCGTAACAATCCGGCGCGCTGTGCGTGTGCGTCGCGCCGATCAAGATGTTCGTCCCCGCGACGCCGCGGACCTGCGCACGCACGCGATTGCCGAGTGCCGAAGGGAAGCCGAGAAAATCCGCGCCAACGATCGCGACGCGCGTGTCCCCTTGCTCCAGCACCAATGCACGCACCGTCAGTTCGCCTTCCTTGCGCGTGACCGGGTTCGATGGACCGACGCCGCCGGAGACCGGCAGCAGCGGATCAGGCGTCACTACCCGCACGGCCACGCCGGCGCGAAAACCGGCACCCACTCCGTTCAAGGCAAGCAGCCCGGTAAAGATTAGGAATAGAATTTTTTTCATGAGTTCGGAAAGAAGTTGGTTGCGATGGTGACAGCTTGGATCAAAGCAGGCTCAAAAAGCAAGTTGGCGCGCTTCAACGACGGGCACCTGTAATTCTCCGTGCGGGCAGATCTCCTGCCAATGTCCTGGTCGTCGTCGACGTGCGGCGGCATAGCCGGATTGGACATCTTGTCGATCAGGTCACGGAACAGGACGCAGCTGATGGGAATTTGCTTTCTGGACGCTCGCTCGCGTCATTCTTTTGTTGCCGACTCATCTCAAAACTATTTGAATCACTTCAACATGCCACTTTCATCTGTTGCGGGGCGTTTCTGGTTGTGAATGAGGCTGCCATGATTCGCGTGCGTTCATCGCTCAGGCTCGTGTTGCAGACAGTGATATTGCTCTCGGCGGGACTAGCTCCCGTTCAGGCTGACGTGACACAGCATGACGTCGTGCCAAGTCTGCTGCTGCGCTGTGTGGTTTGCCACGGTGCGCGGAAGCAGGAAGGGGAACTCGACCTGCGCAGTCGCGCGTCCATGTTGCGCGGGGGCAAGTCCGGACCGGCCTTTGTGCCCGGCAAGCCGGAAGAGAGCCGGATGCTCAAACGCATTCAGGCCGAAGAATGTCCGCCCCGGCTGCGCCTGATCGAAGCCACAGTGAAGCCGATGGAAACCGACGAGGTCAGTAAGCTTGCCCGCTGGATTGCGCTCGGAGCGCTGGAAATCCCGGATGAACCCGACGTTGCTGGCACATCCGCTGATCCACTCATCCGTAAAGAAGATTGGGAGTTCTGGTCCTTTCGCCCTCCGCAACCAGTAACGATTCCTCGAGTGGTGCATTCGGATCGCGTCCGCAACCCAATTGATGCCTTCGTGCTCCAGAAGCTGGAGGAGAAAGGTTTGGTGCTGTCACCCGAAGCGGATCGGCTCGCCCTCCTGCGACGGGCTACATTTGATTTGACCGGCCTGCCACCGGAGCCGTCCGAGGCCGAGGCATTCCTAGCGGACGAAAGCCCTGACGCCTACTCCAAACTGATCGAGCGGTTGCTCGCGTCCCCGCGGTACGGCGAGCGCTGGGGAAGACATTGGCTGGACGTTGCGGGCTACGCTGATTGCGAAGGGCGGCGTGAACAACACCTTCCGCGCCCATTCGCCTGGCGCTATCGTGATTACGTGATTCGCGCTTTTAATGCGGATAAACCGTACGATCGTTTTCTGCTGGAACAACTGGCGGGCGACGAATTGGCGGACTACGAGCATGCGCATGAGATCACTCAGGAGATCGAGGACAACCTGGTCGCGACCGGCTTCCTGCGCATGGCCCCCGACCCGACTTGGGCGAATCTCACCGGCTTTGTCTCGGACCGGCTTGAAGTGATGGCCGACGCGATGGATGTGCTCGGCTCGGGAGTGATGGGCCTGACATTCAAATGCGCGCGTTGTCACAATCACAAATTCGACCCGATTCCACAGCGCGACTATTACCGCTTGCTGGCCGTTTTCAAAGGAGCCTATGACGAACATGACTGGCTGAAGCCGGAAACCAACTCCTACGGGGGTGCCTTCAGTGCCGGTGTCGGCGAACGCTACTTGCCGTACGTCACTACGGCCGAACGGCAGCGTTGGCAAAAGCACAACGCCGTGATTCAACAGGAAGTGGACGCGTTGAAGGCAGCCCCTCAAACGACCAACACCGACAAGCAAATCAAAGAGATCGAAGCGCGACGACTGCCTGAACCGCGCATCATGGCTCTCTGGGATCGCGGTGAAACTTCCCAGACCTATCTCTATCGGCGCGGCAACTACCTGACCGCCGGCTTTCCGGTCCAACCCGGAGTGCCCGCCGCACTTACCGATGGCCAGACACCGTTCGAGGTAAAGCCACCTTGGCCCGGGGCGAAATCAACCGGCCGGCGTCTGGCCTTCGCGCGTTGGCTGACTCAGCCCGATAATCCACTGACGGCGCGAGTCATGGTCAATCGGATCTGGAAAGACCACTTCGGCCACGGCCTCGTCCGCAGTCTCGGCAATTTTGGAAAGATGGGAGACAAGCCAACGCACCCCGAACTGCTCGACTGGCTGGCCCGGGAATTTGTCCGCCAAGGCTGGAGCATGAAATCGATGCACCGTTTGATGATGACATCAAGCACCTACCGACAGATTTCAACGGTCACGTCGCGAAACGAACAGTTCGATCCCGGCAATCGCTTGTTATCGCGGATGCCGTTGCGCCGGATGGAAGCGGAGGAACTGCGCGATTCGCTCCTGTGGATCGCTGGCCAGCTCGATGAGACTCGCTTTGGTCCAGCCGAGCCGATCAAAGCGCGACCGGACGGCTTGATCCAATCCGGCAAGCGACGCAGCATCTATGTCCAGCAGTTGCGCAAGCAGCCGCCTTCCTTGCTGGAGAGCTTTGATTTGCCGGCCATGAATCCGAATTGCTTGCAGCGGAGCGAATCGCTGGTCGCACCACAGGCTCTGCACCTTCTAAATGACACGTCGGTGAGGGAGATGGCCGCGCAGTTTGCGGATCGAGTGCTTCAAGTCACTGGAGATGAACCGACTCAGCAGGTGCAACGAATCTATTGGATTGCGCTGAGTCGGCCTCCCAGTGCCGAGGAACAACAAGCCTGTCTGCAAATGTTCACGAGATTGACCAGGCTATGGAAGAACAAATTGGCGACTGCGGGCAAGGCATTGGAGACGGAAGCGACGCGCAAGGCGTTGACGACGATCTGCCACACGGTCATGAACTCAGCCGCGTTTCTGTATCTTGATTGAGGTGATCCATGCGCATTGAATCCTTGCTCACAAATTCGCGGCCAGTCACTCGGCGGAGTTTCTTCAAACATGTTGGCGCTGGCATTCAAGGCGCCGCTCTGCTGCATCTGTTCGACCAGAATCTCCTTGCGGACGAGAAGCTTCTCGTTCCGGGGTTGCGTCCGCAGCCACCGCATTTTCCGGCGAAGGCAAAGTCCGTGATCCATCTGTTCATGAATGGAGGCCCAAGCCAGATGGATTTGTTCGATCCCAAGCCTGCGCTCGATGCGCATCACGGCGAGGCTTACTTCAATAAAATTGCGGGAGAGGTCGAGAACATCAAGGACGCCGGCGCGCTCATGCGCAGCCCGTTCAAGTTTGCGCAACACGGCCAGTGCGGCATGTGGGTATCCGACGCGTTACCCCACTTGACGCGGCACGTGGACGACATCGCGCTCATTCGCTCCCTCTACACGACGAACATTACGCACGAGCCGGCAGTGTATCTGATTCAAACCGGGCGGATGATCACTGGGCATCCGACGTTTGGATCGTGGGTGGTGTACGGCTTGGGGAGTGAGTGTCAGAATCTCCCCGCCTACGTCGTGCTCGACGATCCGCTGGGATTGCCGGTGAACGGCGTAGAGAACTGGCAGGCGGGCTTCCTGCCGCCGCTTTACCAAGGCACGCGGTTCCGTTCCACTGGTTCACCGGTTCTCAACCTGCGGCCCGAAGCCGACGATCCTCCGGAAATTGTCCAGTTGCAACGGGACCTGCTTGGCCGGCTCGATCACTTGCACAAGCGGCAACGGCCCGGCCAGCCGAACCTCGATGCCCGCATCGCCAGTTACGAACTCGCTGCCCGCATGCAAGTGTCGGCGACCGACGCTTTGGATCTGTCCCAGGAAACCTCACAAACGCTGGAGATGTATGGCATCGGTCGCGAGCCGACGGATTCCTACGGTCGGCGTTGTTTGTTTGCCCGGAGACTGGTGGAGCGTGGAGTCCGTTTTGTGCAACTCTATATCAACGCTCAAATCTGGGACAATCATACGGGCCTCGCGAAAGACATGAAGGCCGCCTGTGATCGCACCGACCTGCCGATTGCAGGGCTGCTTCAGGATTTGAAACAACGCGGGCTTCTGCAAGACACGCTGGTGATCTGGGGCGGTGAATTCGGGCGGCTGCCCATTGCTCAACTGCCGCCCGACAAGGATGAAAAAAAAGCCGGACGCGATCACAACAAGAATGCCTTTTGTTGCTGGCTGGCCGGTGGGGGCGTGAAAGGTGGCACGACGTATGGCTCCACGGATGAACTTGGTCTGGCTGCCGTCGAAAATCGCGTCAGTGTTCCGGACTGGCACGCCACCCTGCTCTACCTGCTGGGGCTCCGGCATGACGAACTTTTTGTCGAGGAGCATGGGCTAAAAGAAAAACTAACCGGCGTGAACGAAGCTCGAATCGTAAAGGAGATATTGGCATGAAGAAGCCAAACTAAATTACACCCGCACTTCTCTCCTGCTGTTTGTTGGCGGCCAGCCTGCGGCAACCGCCGAACCGGCTGAGAATTCAATCTTCGCCAAGAGGGGCGAACTGGAATTGCTCCACACTCGCTAGATCACCGCTTCGGCACCTTCTCACGGAGGAAATCCCGGAGCTGAATCGTCTCCGACAAATTGTCCACTTCGTTGCAGTGCTCCCAATCGATCCACACGTACTCAACGCCGATGAAGCCTTGGTAATTTGCCTTCCGCATCGCACGCAGAACGCGGGCGTAGTCGATGGTGTTTTGCGGAAACGACGTTTGCAATCGGCCTTTGCGCGCGCCACGGGCATGGAAGTGCGATGCGAAAGCGATGAGCGGTTCGGCGGCGCTGTCCGGCAAACCGGCGCGGATGAAGTGCGTGTAGTCGAGAGTCAGCGTCAGACCGGGCACGCTGCGCACGAGACGGAGCGCTTCCTTCGGTTTCGGAACGATGGAGCCGACGTGCGCTTCGATGCTGAAAATGATGCGCTGCTTTTTGGCCTGTTCGACGCGCCACGCCAGCTCGTCGCAACAGCGCTGCCAGGCGTTGGCAGGCTTTTCGTCGTCGAAGTAAACACCGGGAAGCGTGGTGACATGCTTCGCACCGCAGGCGTTCGCATAATCCAGCGTCTTTAGAAACCAATCCCGCGCCCGACGACGGCGGGCTACTTCCGGATGGTTGATGGCGTAGGGAATGAAACTCGGGGCCATCTGGAGAAATACATCCGCGCAACGCAGTCGGCGGTCAGCCAGCTTGCGACCGAGTTCTTTTCCCGATTTGGCCGGTGACGCAAAAACTTTCGAAGGCCAGAGATGCGATCGGCCCTCGAACAGTCCGATGTCCACGCCGTCGAACTCGAGCATGGCAATCAAGTCCAACACGCGATCGTGAGGCAACAGAGGGAACGCGAAATCGGCACAAGCGAGTTTTAGTTTCATGGGTTTATACTTCAATGGTGAACTTCTTCCGGTTGCTATTCTCCACAAGTTTGATTTCTTCCGTCGTCAGGCCGTGAAGCGCATACACCCACTCGTCTATCTGGCGCTCCAACGCGCTCGTGTCCGCCTCGGCATCGCGCTGCTTCGCTGCGAGGATGCGGTCAACCAATCGCTCCACCGGCTTTTTGTTGCCGGGCTGTCGCGGCGGGCCAGGGAAACTCAAGCGGGGGCGAGGTCGGCTTCCAGCGGCTTGTCTTTTTTGAAGCGGCTCACTCCGAGAATACTAAAGCCGATGACATGCCCCTCCTTGTCCACACTTTCCATCACGGCATCGTGCTTGGTTTCTTTTTCGTAACCGGCGTCGTCGGAAAACCTCACTTCGAGATAATCCGCTTCCGCATCAAACCAGATTTTTACTTTATCGGCCATAAGTCTTCTCCGTCTTTCGGTTTGTCGGTCAGGTAGGCCGTGACCACAAACGCATCGTTCTCCGCATATTTAACC
>JACPZS010000263.1 GCA_016195385.1 Verrucomicrobiota bacterium | reverse complement strand
GCGCGTGACGGACGAACGCCGCGTACGCGAGTTGCTCGTAGAACTCGCGGGCAAGGAAGGAGGGCATCCCGCATGACAAGCCTCTGGCTGTTTGGCGGACTCGTCGCAGTCTGTTGCGTGCTCTCGTTTTTTTTCTCCGGCATGGAGGCGGGCGTGTTCGCGCTCAACCGGTTGCGCATCCGGCAGCAGATGCGCGCGGGCCGGCATCGTGCCACGGTGCTCCACGGATTTTTAGATCACTCGGAAAATTTTCTTTGGACGATTTTTGTCGGCAACACGCTCGTAAACTTCATCGCCGTCACGGTCGTCATCGCCGGACTCTATCAATCCGAATGGCTTGAAGCGCGGCCACTGTGGCTGTGGCTGACGTTTGCCGCGCTGGTTTTCCTGTTTTATGCGCTGGGAGATTTGCTGCCCAAGATGCTGTTCCGGCTGTATCCAACGCGGCTCTGCATGGCGGTGGCGCTGCCGTTTCGAGCCATTCACTTTGCGCTCTCTCCGCTCGTGCAGTTGATGGAATGGCTCGCCAGGGGGCTGCTGCGCTGGACCGGTGGCCGCCGGTTCACCGGCAACTTGTTCGGCAGTCGCGACGAATTTCTCCACACCTTGCATGAATCCGGCCAAATCCTGACGACCGAAGAGCGTCAGATGATCAACCGCGTGCTCGACTTGCAAAACTGGAAAGTGGGACAAGTCGCGGTGCCGCTGGCCAAAGTCGTGAGTGCCACCACGCGCACGCCCGCCGTCGAGTTGGTAAAATTGTGCCGCGAACGACAGCTCACCCACGTTCCCATTTGGCGCGAAGAGGAGAAGCCGCGCCGCATCGTCGGCCTCGTCAACGTGCAACGACTCCTCTACGCCGATGCGGTGCCTGCCGACAAAACGGCCGCGGAATTTTTGAAACCGGGCCTGTACCTCGACGAATCGCTGCGCCTCGAAGACGCGCTCCGGCTGATGCAGCGCGGCGGACATCGGCTGGCAGTCGTGCTTGGCGCGGATGGACGCGAAGCGGGCATTGTCAGCCTGGAAGATATTTTGCGCGTCATCTTCGGCGAAGTGAATTTGTAGCATGAACTTCGATTTCGCCCTGTCCATCGGTCCGAAAATCCTGGTGCTGCTGGCGCTGGTGCTGGTGAACGGCTTCTTTGTGGCGGCGGAACTCGCGCTCATAAAAATCCGCGACACACAGTTGGACACCCTCATCATCAAAGGCCATCGCCGGGCGAAAATCGTGCGCCGCCTCATCGCGAATCTGGATTCCGTCATCAGCGTCACGCAACTGGGCATCACACTTTGCACGCTCGGGCTCGGCGCGTTTCAGGAAGAATTTTTTCACGAACTGCTCACGCCTGTCTTCGGCTGGCTGGACGTGACCTCAGTGCAGTTTCGCCACGCGTCCGCTTTTGTCGTCGGAACATTGATTAATTCCTTCCTCATCGTGGTCATTGGCGAGCTGGTGCCCAAGGCGCTCGCGATTCGGCAGACCCTTTCCACCGCGCTCTGGATCAGCCAGCCGCTCGAATGGTTCAAAGTGCTCTCGTTCCCATTCGTCTGGCTGCTGAATCACAGCGCGCAACAATTGCTGCGCTGGGCGGGCATCGAGCCGGCGAGCGAATCCGCGCAGAGCCATTCCGAGGAAGAACTGCGCTTGTTGGTGGCCACGTCCCAAAAGCATTCCGGCGCGACGCCCTTCGGTCGCGACATCGTGTTGAACGCGCTCGACCTGCGCCGGCGCATCGCGCGGCAAGTCATGCGCCCGCGCCAGCAAATCGTCGGCCTAAGCACCGAGGCGTCCATCGGCGAGTGCCTCGACGTCGCGGAGAAATCTCGCTACTCGCGCTTTCCTTTGTGCGAGGGCGGCGATTTGGACAAAACCCTCGGCATCGTTCACATCAAAGATCTTTATGCGATGCGCCTCAAGGCGCGAGCGGGGCGGGATTTGCTCCCGGTCGCGCGCAAAATCATCTACGTGCCCGAAACCGCGCGGCTGGAAAAATTGCTGCAACTTTTCCTCGACCGAAAACTTCACTTCGCCATCGTCGTGGACGAATATGGCGGCACCGTTGGCATGGTCACGTTGGAAAATATTTTGGAGGAACTCGTCGGCCAGATTCAGGATGAATTTGATCAGGAGAAACCGCTCGCGGTGCGCATAAGCGACGGCCTCTGGGAACTCGACGGCACGCTGCCGTTGCACGAACTCTCCGAACTTGTCGTCGAGCCGTTGAGCGAAGAAGGCATTTCGACCACGAGCGGCTGGGTGACGCATCGCCTCGGCGGCTTCCCGAAACCAGGCGACACGATTCCGGTCGGTCGCTGCGAATTGACCGTCGATGAAATGGACGGCCCGCGCGTGGCGCGATTGAAATTGAAGCGCTTGCCGGAAAGCAAATGAGCCGAGAACTACCACAGGAAATTTTTTGCAACTCGCGTTTCCTTTGCCCCCGGCACGCGATATTTTCCAAAAGTTTCACTGCGGCCCAGACGCGTGAGTTGCATTTGAGTGGATTGCTGGTTTACTCCCTTCATGTCCGCTCGATTGTTCATCATTGGCTTTTTGTTTCTACTCGGCGCTGGCTGCCGCAAGCAGGCGGCTTCCACAGCGAAAGAATCGGCAGCAGCCAAGTCGGAAGCAGCCTCACCTGCTGACGCGGCGCAAACGCAGGCCATGCTCGACGAACTCACGCAAGCCGTGCGCAAGTACGCCGCCGAACAACAGCGCGTGCCGAAGTCGCTACAGGAGATCGTGGATGCCGGCTATTTGAACGGCATTCCAGCCGCGCCAGCGGAAAAGAAATTTGCAATCAACAAAGATCTCCAAGTCTATTTGACCCAGTGACCGTCGACGGTGGTTTATGAAGAAGCTTTGCGTACGAATCGCGAGATGTTCTTCCAGGCGAACCGGCGTGAAATCGAGCCGCGCTCCCTTTCGTCCCGGTTTTACTTTGATCGAGTTGCTGGTGGTCATCGCGATCATTGCAATTCTGGCCAGCTTGCTGTTGCCCGCGTTGGCGGGCGCAAAGTCCCGCGCGCAGCGTTTGAAATGCACAGCGCAGATGAAGCAACTTGGCTTGGGGTTCGTTTTGTTCGTGGGCGATCACAATGATCAATATCCACCGACGGCCTATTCCACCGGTGACTATCAGTATCAATTGTCGTGGGATGATTACATCCACCGCTACATCGGCGGCACGGATCCGGAGGCCGATTTGATTCTGGGCATCTCCGGGGCGGTCGCGGATCCCGAATTGATTCCCAAAATTCTCAAGTGTCCGGCGGATCGCATTGAAATCGGGATCGACTACGCGCCGTACAGCCGCCGAAGAACTTACGCGATGAATTGGGCCGGGCCGAATTTCCAGGTCGCGTCGCGCAAGGACACGCTGCCGAAACCGACGCACGGCGTGGGCATTTACTACAATCTGCGCAGCTCGGCCGCCGGTTCAAAGCCTGATTGGGAACCGCCCGGTTTCAAAGACAGCGTGATCGACGATCCAGCTGGAACGATTCTGCTCGCCGAACTGCCCAATGGCCGGAACGCCGCCGGGAACGATTGGCCGTCGTTCTGCGCCGGGCCGGGCACGGGTGTGCCGGGTGGAGTGACGGAGGATTGCGTGCAACTCAGCCCGGGAACTTCGTTCAACAAAATCCGGTACGGTTCGATGGCTTACGGCCTGCACGCCCGGCGATTCAATTACCTTTTCCATGACGGCCACGTTTCGATCCACAAAGTGACGGACACCGTCGGGCGGGGCAATACGAATGCCCCCAAAGGAATGTGGACGATGACTTCCGGCGATTGATGAGCGAAACCCGACACGCTCGCCCCCCCAGCTCATTGCTTGCGCAACGGTTGAGGCTAGCGCAAAGACCGAGAGAGTCAGCGTCGTTGCTGGCTATTTCCCAAACGCGTAGAGCGTCGTCGGCGTGCGCACGTAAATGTTGTCCGCCACGAGCGCGGGTGTGGCGGCGATGCGCTCCTTGAAGTCCACCTGGTGCAGAATCT
>JACPZS010000262.1 GCA_016195385.1 Verrucomicrobiota bacterium | reverse complement strand
GGACGAAAGCTCCAGTCGGAGCAGCCCAGCGGAGTGACTGCCGATCAAAAACCCGCACGGCGCAGCGACCAGAAATGGATTTAGCCATGACCAAAAAACAATTCCGGCAAAATCACCCGGTTTTGCAGCGGCCTGTTAGCCGTAAAGCGATTAATCGCCAACCCGCTCACGGTGCTGCCTCCGGAGGTAATAGTAAGTCCACTCGCGCCAGCCCCTGCGCTCGTGCCGTCCAGTTCGATCACGAGCACGGCATTATCACCCTGACTGAGCGTGTTCGGGCTGGCACCCGGCTGAGTGTAGCCGTCAATTACCACTGGATCTGTAATGGTCGGCAGCGGTGACAATGGCTGGATCGAATGAGGGCCAGCTCCTGGGATATTGAAGATGATCGAGTCCAAGCCGGGACTCGCATTCGCGTCGCCGATGGCCTGCCGCAGAGAGCCGGCCCCGGCGTCGTTGGTAGTGGTTACCGTGAACGTCGTGCCGGAGCTAAGTGTTGTGGTGGCGGCCAGGAGGACCAGCGCAATGGATGTCTTCAAGAGGATAGCAGGTCGAGGGCGGGACAGTTCGGAATCGAGAGCAAGCTCGCCCAAAGAATTATCAGCCATCGAGAGGTGGGCGGTGACAGCGGTCTCATGAGAATCTGCGTATGCTAGTTGGTAGTCGGCAATTGAGTCAAAGGGAAACAGTTTGGCGATCCGACACGGTTTCCCCAGGTCTTGGGCGGTTTTTGGGTCTATTCAGTGGTTAAAACAGTTTCTTGAGCGGTTGCCAGGGTTGTCGCAGCGATTGATAGGGTTTATGCAGTGATTCTTAAGGTTTCTTCCGCGGTTGAAGAAGTCTGTGCGGCGATTGCCAGGGCTTGGCAGTCGTTGCGAAGGTTTCTTCAACGACTGCGCATGTTTCATCAGCCCCTGAGTAATCTCCTTCAACGGCTGCGAGAGCCTGGCAATCATTGCGCGAGTTCTCGCAGGGGTTGAAGAAGCTCCTGCAATGGCGGAAGAAGATCACGCAGCGATGGCCAAGGTTTGTTTGGCCATTGAACGAGTCCCCGGAGACGACCAGCGCGGGACGTTGCTTGGTGCTGCTCAGGTCGGTGAACGGAAACGGCACAAGAACCACGATCACCGCGCTTATAGGTGATCGTAGATGGCATCTTCGGGATTGTCCCAGAAATCGAAGGCTGGCTCGGCAAGATGCGTCCATGCCACGTCGTCCGGAGAAATCTTGAGGTGTTGCGGCAATTCCTTCAGCAATCGGGCTTGCTGCTTCACGTCCAGGTTTTCAATCGCCCGGGTGATTTCTGCGACGGTGCTCATGGGGTGAAGCTACCAGCCAAGAAACATTGCGCAAACAGGTTTTTTGGCCGCGTTTCATTTTCACCGGAGTCGATAGGGTAGTCGGCCGGATTGGTCGCGGGGTTCTCGGATCCGGGCGCGGAGAAAGTGGCCGTGATGCCATCGAGATTACCGCGTATTTGGCCGAGAAGAGGTTTTCGAGAGCGTAAATTTCATTTCCTGTGACCTTCCAAGCGTCCATGGAAATCCGTCGTCTTCATCAAGCAGAAACTTGCAATTACGCAGCGGATGGTCCACCTGCAAATCAGCTCTTTTGCGGGCATGGAGCCAATCTCACAACTGGGCGTGGTTTCTGTTCCCCATATTGAAGCCAGGCCGGTCAAACGCCACGAAGTTCGATAAACAGAGTTAGTAACCACCGCAAAGCCGTTGGTTTGCAAACGTGAACCGTTCACAGCGGATGAGTATTCGAGCTGGTCCCGGTGCTGGCGCTTTTGCGCCAAGTGCGGATGTGGTGGATCAATTAACCTAATGGGCAGCATCCACCATTCAACCGCGCTGCTAGAATAGCGGACAAACCTGTTTTTGCGCTCCACAATTTGCTGGCTTTGTGCCGATCACGCGAGGAAAAGCAGGACTGCGGCGTTGCCAAACGCGCGCGGTGTCCGGCACAGTCGCGCGGATGAGTTTCACTGAGTTGACGGAGGCCTTCTTCATGAAGTCCGCCGGTTGGGAAGCGGTCAAGAACGCCCGCTCCCTGCTGGCGGGCGGCAAGGTTCTTTCCTCGAACTGGACACCGCCGCTGCTCAAGGGCGTCGTGCAGGAAGGCGCGTCGTCCTATCGCGCCGGCCTCGTTATCAAAGGGCTGGTGGACATTGAGAACCTCTGCACCTGTCGTGCCGCGCGCGAGGCGGGGGTCATCTGCGCGCACTCGGTCGCGATTGGGCTGCACCACTTGCAACGCGAGAAACCCGCGACACGCGGAAGCGACACCGCAACGCCGTTGCCCGCTCGACTCGGTGTGAGGCCCGTTGCCCGCGAGCCGGAGCCGCAGCCCGGACCGAAGCTGAAGCGCGCGGCGAGTGGTGAGCCGGTGGAAATCTTGGTCATCCTGCCGCCGACATTCGCTGCGGGCATCGAACGTGGAAAGGTGATGGTCACGTTCGAAGCCAAGTGGAACCGCGGCCGCGTGCCGTTGAGCGCGCTGCCGATGAACCAGCCGTTCGCGCTCTTGCCCGAGGACGCGCGCCTGCTCGACAAGGCCGAGGAACTCGCCGGCAACGAAACGCCCGGCGGCCTGATGCTCAATCTCGTCGAGTTGACGCAACTCCTCGACGCGCTCGGCGGTCATCCTCGCGTTGCGCTCGGACGCGGGCAGCCACTCACCGTGAGCGCGATGCCGTGGCGTGTGCCTGTGGAAGCGACGCTGGAAACGTCCGGCGAGATTCGTCTGAACCTATCGCCAAATACTCAGCGCACCACTCTCATCACGGGCGAATCGCTCTGGGCGTTTCGCGGAGACTCGTTGGAGCCGGTCGGCCTGCCGAAGCAATGGCGCTCGTTGTTCCAAGCGCCGATGAAGCTTCCACGCGCGCGGGTGCCGCTGTTCCTGAGTCAAGAGCTGGTCGTGCTCGAAGCCGAGAGCGAGGTGGACGCGAACTTCGGTATCGATGAGTTCACGCTGGAGCCGCAGTCGCCGCGCTTTGTCCTCGCTCTGAACGGCGGTCTCGCGCAAGTGCAGGCGCAGCTCCAATGCGCCTACGGCCCGCGCATCATGACCGTGGGCGTCACCGCGAAGGACGAATCACTCTGGCTGCCCGACCCCAAATGCACCACGCGCTACTCGACGCGCGACTTCGGCGCGGAGGTGGCGGCGACTGAGCGGATGCGCCGCGCGGGCTTCAGCGGTCCCGACCCACAGGGCCGCTGGAATCTCCACGGTGAGAGCAACGTCGTGCGCTTCTTCGCGAAGGACTACCCGCGCTGGCAGAAGGAATGGGACGTGTCGCTCGAAGAGCGGCTCCAGCACAGCACCACGAAAAACTTCGAGCGGCTCGAACCGCGCTTCGAGATTCGGCCCTCGGGCGAGCGGTGGTTCGATGTCGAGATGTCGCTCGGCTCGGCGGACGGCGAGAAGTTTTCCGCCGCCGACATCCAGCGGCTCATCCTCTCCGGCAATGGCACGACGCGACTGAAGAACGGCCGCATCGCGCTCATCGACACCGGCGCTCTCGAGGAATTTCAGGAAGTGCTGCGCGACTGCGCTCCACAGCAGCACGGAGGCGGCTACCGCTTCAGCGATGTGCAGGCAGGCTTCCTCGACGCCACGCTCCGGCAGCAACCCGGCTGGCAGGTGCAGGCCGCCGCCGGCTGGCGTGAGCGCGCCGCACGGCAGAGCGGGCAGACGAAGCTCGCTTGCCCGCCGCTCGGCCCGTTGGAGGACGTGTTGCGTCCGTATCAAAAGCAGGGCGTGGCGTGGCTGGGGTTTCTTAGGGAGAACAAATTCGGCGGCATCCTCGCGGACGAAATGGGCCTCGGCAAAACGCTCCAGACGCTGGCGTTTCTCAGTTCATGCCACACGAACAAGAAGCTCTCCGGCCCCGTGCTCATCGTCTGCCCCACGTCGCTTGTCTTTAACTGGGTCGCGGAGGCGAAGAAGTTCACGCCTGAGCTGAAGGTCGTCGCTCTGCACGGCACCGGACGGCACTCGCGCTTCGAGGACATCGCCAAAAGCGACCTCGTCATCACCAGCTACGCGCTCATCCGGCGCGACGCGGAGAAGTATCGCGAGTTCGAGTTCGACACGCTCGTGCTCGACGAGGCGCAGCACATCAAGAACCGCCAGACGCAGAACTCCCAGGCCGTGAAGGCCGTGAAGGCGGACTACCGCGTCGTGCTCACCGGCACGCCGATGGAGAACTCCGTCCTCGACCTCTGGAGCATCTTCGACTTCCTCCTGCCCGGCTACCTCGGCTCGGCCACGGACTTCAAGGAGCGCTACGAGCAGCCCATCACGCGCGACAAGGACGAGGCCGTGCAGGCGAGGCTGGGGCGGCGATTGCGGCCCTTCATCCTGCGCCGGCTCAAGACTGAGGTGGCGAAAGATTTGCCGGCGAAGCTCGAGCAAGTGTCCTACTGCGAACTCACCGACGACCAGGCGGAGATTTACAAGCAGGTGCTCGCCGTCAGCCGCAAGGAAGTCATGGACGCCGTCGGCGCGCAGGGCGTGGCGAAGAGCAAGATGATTGTCCTCAACGCACTGCTGCGCCTGCGGCAAATCTGCTGCGACTTGAGGTTGCTGAAGATGGAGAACGCCGAGTTCACTGACGATAGCTCCGGCAAGCTGGCGATGTTCGGCGAGCTATTGGAGGAGGCCATGGACGGCGGGCATCGCGTGCTGGTCTTCAGCCAGTTCACCACGATGCTCGCGCTGCTCAAGGACAAGCTCACGGCGGAGAACATCGAGTATTGCTACCTCGATGGCTCGACGATGAATCGCGGCGCGGTGGTGGAGAAGTTTCAGGGCAACGCGAAGATTCCCGTCTTCCTCATCAGCCTCAAGGCCGGCGGCGTGGGCCTCACGCTCACGGGCGCGGACACGGTCGTCCACTTCGACCCGTGGTGGAATCCGGCAGTGGAAGACCAGGCCACGGACCGCGCGCACCGCATCGGCCAGACGCGCGTAGTGACCAGCTACAAGCTCATCGCGCGCGGCACAGTGGAGGAGAAGATTCTGTCGCTCCAGCAGAAGAAGCGCGCCATCATCAAGGCCACCCTCGGCGGTGAGGAAACTCTCGCGGACAACCTGACGTGGGAGGAAATCCAGGGGTTGTTTGAGTGACCCAGTCGCCGGTACCGTCGGACTCGTAAAGTCGCGAAGGGCTTACGACTCTTGGCGTTGAACAGCGACGTGACCGCGCTCTTCGTCTTTCGGTGGTGCGGGTTAAGTGACGACGGGGCATCCCTTCGCCAAGCAGTTCAGCACTTCGTTCGCGCCGAGCATAAAATCGAAGCCGGTGCCTTGGTTACGATGCGGCTCCATGTGCCGTTCGATTGAAAGTGCAATCGCGATTTTACATGTCGTCGGCATGGTACGTCAGACGACGCGTTGTCATAATCGCCCAAAAGCTGGTTTGCGCCCCCGACACACTGTCAGATTCCAATTGCGCGTTCCGTTCGGCCGTCCATGCTGCCGGTGTGAGCAACGCACTATATTTCCTCCGACCGAGGGCCGGCGGGCGCGCGACCGCACTACTCTTCGCCCTGCTGCTGACTTTTCAACTTCGATTGTTCTCGGCCCAGGAAGAAGCCCTGCGCGCAGGAGCTTCCCGAATCGACATCACTCCAACGCTCCCCGTGATGCTTGATGGCTATGAAAGCCGCAACCATTTGTCCGAAGGAGTGCATGATCCCTTATCGGCACGGGCCTTGGCATTTAAGCAGGACCGGAGACGCCTTGTGCTGGTCTCCATCGACAATCTAGGCTTCTACAACGACACTGCCGCTCCGCTCCGCCGGACGATTCTGGACGCCTGTCAGCTTCAGCCGGCGGAACTCTTCCTGGCGGCGACCCACACGCATAGCGCGCCCACCCTCACGCTTGATCCCGGCAAGGGACATTCGAATAACGTTGCCTATACTCGAACGTTGCAAACCCAACTCGCGCAAGTCGTACGCGAAGCTTTGGAGCGTGCCGTCCCCGTTGTCCTGCAAGCAGGATTGGGTGCCTGTCCGGTCGGCGCCAATCGCCGTCAGTTTGCCAAGGACGAATTGGGGAATCCCAAAATCGTTTTGGGTCGGAACCCTTCCATTCTGACCGATCGGGAAGTGCAGGTCCTGAAGATCACTCATGCTGCTGACGGGCAGTTGGCGGCGGTCGTCTGGGCTTACAACACTCACAGCACGTCGCTCGGCCCCCACAATTATCTCGTGAGCGGGGACGTGCATGGACTCGCGATGCAGTTTTTGGAAAACTATTTGGGTAATGGCACGGTGGGTTCGGGTTTTGCCGGTGCCTCGGGGAATATTGATCCGTGGTATCGCGTCCTGCCAGGGTTTCGAACCACCAACGGCTGGATCCCGGAACCGGTATTGCAAGGCACATTTCTGGGCGAGGAAGTCGCGCGCGTGGTCGAGGAGATCCCCAAGCCGGACCTGGCAGGGCCACTGGGCACGGCGTGGAAGACTCTTGAACTCCCTGGCAAACTGGCCGGCGGAAACCTTGTGACGAACAATTGTCCGCCCACGCTCCTCAACCTCGCGGTGGCGCGGGTTGGGCAGGTCGCCTTTGTCGGGCTGGGCGGCGAAGTCTTCAACGAAATCGGGCAAGCCATCAAGGCTGCCTCCCCATTTCCGAACACCATCATAATCACCCATTGCAACGGGGCCGCCGGTTATCTTCCCACTCGCCCCGCCTATTTGGAGGGCGGCTATGAGGTTCGTTCCAGCGAGTTCGGTCCGGACGCCGCTGATCAAGTGGTCAAAGAGACGTTACGCATGCTCCATGCATTGTAGTGAAAGCACCTGCACCAAAGACCTAAATGCTACCATCAACGCAACTCCGGACATCGGTTTTCGGAAGTTCCCAACCAACCCGAGTGGTTCCAGCGTTTGCCAGCGTCTTGCGGCTCGGGCCGATTTGGCCCGCCTGCTGGCTTGGCGTGTTCGTCGGTCTCCTCCTGGTCTGGCCGGTCATGGGAGCGGAAGACCCGCTTGTGCTACCGATCTGGCCGGGAACAGTTCCTGGAGATTACGGTAAGATCGGTCCAGAGCGCGTTCGTGCGCCTTCCGAAGCGCCAACGAAAGATGCGAAGTGGATAACCGGCGTCACCAAGCCGACCATCACCATCTTCCGACCGGCCAAAGACAAGAACACCGGGGCGGCGATCCTCATATGTCCCGGCGGAGGTTACTGGAATTTGGCCTGGGACCTGGAAGGCGAAGAGGTGGCAGCTTGGTTGAACACAGTCGGTGTGACGGCCTTCGTGCTCAAGTATCGCGTGCCGCGCCGCACAGGTCAGCCCGAGCCGCTGCCCGCTCCGGGTCCACTGTTGGACGCGCAACGGGCGGTCAGCCTGGTGCGGAGCCAGGCCGGGGAGTGGGGGATCGACTCGAACCGGATCGGCATCCTCGGCTTCTCGGCGGGCGGACACCTGGCGGTTGCGACGGCGACGCACTTCGACCGGCGCGTCTACGAGCCGATCGACGAGACCGACAAGATAAGTTGCCGCCCGGACTTCGCGGTCGCGGTCTATCCGGGCTACCTAATTGAACAGCAGCCTGCGGGTGTGGAAATCAACAAAGATGTCCTCGCGCCCTACATTCGGATTCCTGCGGAGACGCCCCCGGTCTTCCTGGTGCATGCGAGCGACGATACGATGGCCGGCGCTGAGAACAGCGTGGTGATGTACCTGGCCTTGAAGCGAGCGAACGTGGCGACGGAGTTGCATGTCTATGCGCAGGGCGGCCATGGATTCGGCGTCCGCAAAACTGGCTTGCCCTGTTCGACCTGGACGGATCCCTGTATCGCCTGGCTGCAAGACCAAGGGATGCTCGGCACCAACGCCCCAGACAACACAAATTGCGCGAAGCAAGTCCCATGAGCGGGTCGAAACTCCAACTTCAACTTCTGAACTCTGACCTCCGATGAGCTGGAATCCTCATGTGCATCTGACTGGCGTTGATGGCGCCACTCCCAAGGAGCACTTGGCTCGGATGGTCACTATCGCCGTCCGGCGTTGTTCCTTCGCATTCCTCATTGCCGTGCTGTTGTTCCTGTTCACCGCCGGTGCGTCCGCTGCCGAACCTTCGGCAAGCGCTGGTGTAAGTGAGCCTGGGCAACTCGTCTGGAAGGACTTCGTGGAAGCGGACTTTCCTTTCTTTTCCTCTGTGCTCGACGTGCGCACGCCAGGCATCGGAGCGATGACAAACAATCTCACGCCGCGCGGCATCATCCTAAATTTGGGAAACAACTGCTGGGCGTGCTTTGACACGGACCTGCTCCGCATGTCGGCAATATGGACCGGACAAGGAGTAACTCCGGTGTCGATGGCACAAGGCTCGTATCATATCGCCGGTGTGAAAGCGCCGGAGGGACAGGAGAACCTTCCACGGCCACTCGGCACGACATGGCTGGCGAACGGCATCTATCCCGGCTGGCAAGTGGGCGAAAAGATTTCGCTTTCTGATCCGCGCGAGCCAGGACCGGACCCGCGCGAGGTGGGGCGCGGCCCGCTCCCCGCGTCGGCCGGTCAGTTCAAGGCGATTCGTCTGGTTGAGGGTGGCGTTCGTTTGGAATACGACGTGGCGGGCGTTTCGGTGAATGAATACTTGACCGCGCGCGTGGAGGAAGGTCAACCGGTTGTGCAACGCCGGTTCCATTTGCAACACGTCCCTCAACCATTATGGCTGATCCTTGGTCGCAAGCCCTTGGGCGACTCACAAGTTCTCAAGCTGGCGCTGACGGCACGCCAGACCGATGGGGAGGTGGTGGCCGAGCGAACGGAAGAACCAGGCGGTTTGCTGGCGGTGCGCGTGCATTCATCGAAAAAATCAGTGGAGTTCACGGTGGCTTTGAGCCAGACCACTGCAGTGCAACCTTGGCAGCAAACCATCGCCAACCTCGCGCAGTCTCCTTCCTCGCGGCGATGGCCGCAAACGGCTACCACACGCGCGACGCTCTCCGCTGCGAGGGACACCTACGTGGTGGACAACATCCAGCTCCCGCTCAACAACCCTTGGAAACGAAACGTGCGGCTCGCCGATCTCGCGTTCTTCAGAGATGGCCGCGCGGCGGCAGTCACGTTCGATGGCGACGTGTGGGTGATCTCGGGACTGCGCGGCGAGTTAGGCGAAGTTACGTGGCAGCGGTTCGCGTCGGGAATGCACGAACCGCTCGGCCTTTGCGTTCGAGGCGACGAGTTATTTGTCTTCGATCGCAACGGGATCTGGCGGTTGCGCGACACGGACGGCAATGGGGAGGCTGATGTCCACGAACTTTTTTCCAACGCTTTCACACAAACTGCCGAAACCCGCGAGTATGCCCAAGGGATCAGGGTTGCGCCGGACGGCTCGTTTATCATCGCCAAGGCCGGCATCCAATTCGCGACTATCGGCGAGCATAACGGCACGGCGCTGCGCGTTTCGCCGGATGGAAAATCGGCGACAGTGCTTGCGCGCGGCTTGCGTTCGCCCTTCATCGGAGTGCATCCGAAGACCGGCCTCGTCACCGCTAGCGACCAGCAAGGCTATTACGTGCCCTCCACGCCATTGCATATCATCCGCGATGGCCAGTTCTACGGATTTCTCCCGGCGATTCTGCCGAAGGAAAAATATCCCGCGCCGATTGCCGATCCGTTGACATGGATTCCGCATCCCATCAATCCGTCCGGCGCGGCGCAAGTGTGGCTTGCCGAAGCGCGGATGGGGCCGCTGACCGACGGGTTAATCCATCTGGGCTACTACCGGCCTGAGGTCTTTCTCGTCCTGTTGCATCAGCGCGCGCCGAGGATGCAAGCCGCCGTCGTGAGCGTCACGCGCGACTTCGACTTCGCCCCGCTGGCTGGGGCGGTGAATCCGATCGATGGCCAGCTTTACGTGACCGGATTTCAGATCTTCGGCACGACGGCAAAACAGATCAGCGGCCTTGCACGTCTGCGCTACACCGGCGCGCCCAGCACACTGCCCCGGGAGGTCGTGGCCATGGACAAGGGAATCTTGCTGAGGTTTGACGTGGCGCTCGACACGAAGAAAGCCGGTGACCCGGCGAACTATTCCGCCGAACGCTGGAACTATGTTCGCACCGCGAACTACGGTTCACCGCATTTCAAACTCGACGGCAGCAAGGGGCAGGAGTCGATGACGCCCAGCAGCGCCTACCTTTCCAAAGATGGCAAAAGTGTCTTCCTCGGCATCCCGGACATGAAACCTGTGATGCAGATGCGCCTCGGATGGGCGTTGGCGACGCGAGCCGGCGCGAGCTTCGAACAGAACACTTACTTCACGCCTTATGAAATGACGCACTTCGACCCGACAGCCGAAGGCTTTGATCCGCTGACGGTGGACCTCGCGCCGCGGCGCGCGCAAGTGGCGGCCGCTTCGGCACCCATCACCGCCGACGAAGGCAAACGGGTTTCGGAATTGATGGGTTGCGTCGCGTGTCACTCCAGCGACGGCTCAACGATCGGCAAAGTCGGTCCGACGTGGAAAGGATTATTCGGCAGTTGGCGCGTTTTCGCGGATGGAAGCAGGACGGTAGCGAACGAAGCCTATCTTCGCGAATCGATCCGCGAACCGGCGATCAGAGTCGTCAGCGGTTTTGAAAAATCCGACACCGGCATGCCCAGCTACGAAGGCGTCATCTCGGACGCGCAGATCGAGGCGCTGGTGCTCTACCTCAAGACACTCCGATGAAGCCATCGTCAGACTCAACACCTATGAATCCGAGCAACGCGCCGCGCATCCTCACCACCACCGTCGGCTCGTATCCGGTCCCGGACTGGCTTGCGGCGCTGCCCAGCGAGCAGGCGCTGCTCGACGCCACACGCGTCGTGTTCAACCTCCAACGACAGGCCGGCATTGACCTGCCCACCGACGGCGAACTGTATCGCTTCGATGTGAATCATCCCGACACCAACGGCATGATTGAATACTTCGTCCACAAGTTCGGCGGTGTGCGGCGTGACGTGGGCCGGTCCGATACGGCGGCGTTCCGCGCCAAAACAGAAATGCGTTTTCGCAACAAGCCCGCCGCCGTCGTCACGGGGCCGGTTACCGAAGGCGTCTTGAACCTGGCCGAAGACTGCGCCCGGGCGGCGAGCGTGGCAGGCGGCCCGTTCAAGTTCACGCTCACCAGTCCCTACATGCTCGCCCGGACTTTGCTCGACGAGCATTATCGCGATTTCGCGAAGCTCACCCTCGCCATCGCCGACGCGCTCGCGGCGCAGATGGGCGACCTGAGTTGCGCCTGCGTGCAGGTGGATGAGGCCAATGTCCCCGGTAATCCTGCCGACGGCCCGCTGGCCGCCGAGGCCATCAACCGCGTGCTGGATGCCGTGCGCGTCGAGAAGGCGGTGCATTTCTGCTTCGGCAATTACGGCGGACAGACCATTCAAAAAGGCGGCTGGACCACGCTGATTTCGTTCCTCAACCGTTTGCGAACCGACCATCTCGTGCTCGAACTCGCGCATCGCCCGCCCTCCGATCTCGACGCGCTCAAGCAAGTGGACGTGCGGATCAGCCTTGGCCTGGGCGTGGTGGACATCAAGGTGAACCACGTCGAGACGCCGGAGGAAATCGCCCGCGCCATCGCCCGCGCGGAAAAAGTGCTCGGACCGGATCGCGTGCGCTACGTGCATCCTGATTGCGGCTTCTGGATGCTGAAGCGCTCGATCGCCGATCGCAAAATCGCCGCGCTGGTCAAGGGGCGCGATTTATATCTGGGCCGGAACTGAACCGGATGACCGACCGCTTCACTCTCTCCTCTTTCGAGTTCTTCGTGCTGCGCACCCGCACGAGGTTTCCGTTTCGCTATGGTATCGCGAGCATGACGGACGTGCCGCATCTGTTCGTGAGGACGACGGTGACGGTGACGGGAAAATCATCCTTGAGTCTCAGCGCCGAAGGCTTGCCGCCAAAATGGTTCACAAAAAATCCCGCGACGACTTTCGAGCAGGACCTGCCCGAGCTGCTCGAAGTCATCAGCCACGCGGCGAAACTCGCGGAGCAAATCGCCCAGGCGCCGGTTTCATTTTTCGATTTCTGGCGCGAGTTGTATCGCCAGCAAAACGACTGGGCGAACGCCCGAACAATCGCGCCGTTGCTGGCGAATCTTGGAGTCAGTCTCGTCGAACGCGCGGTCCTCGACGGTTTGTGCCGCGGCGCGGAAGAACCGCTGCATCGCATGATCGAAGCGAACCGGCTCGGCCTGCGCCTGGGCGAGATTTACGCCGAATTGGGCAGCGCCCAACCGCGGGACCTGCTGCCCGCCGCGCCTCTGCCTTCCTGCTTTGTGCGGCATACGATCGGTCTGGGTGACGGGTTGACGCCCGCGGACATTCCCGCGGGGGAACGCGTGCACGACGGTCTGCCTCAGGATCTGGAAAGCTCCATTCGCGAGTACGGCCTGCGGTATTTCAAAGTCAAACTCTTCGCCGACGCGGAGCGCGACCTGGCGCGGTTGCGCGAACTAAGCCGTCTTCTGGAGCGCGAAATCGGCGGAGACTATTTCGTCACCCTGGATGGCAACGAGAATTTCCAGGACTTCGAGTCGTTCCGCGAGTTCTGGCAGAAGGCGGCGGGTGATTCCGCACTACGCGAGTTGTGGCGGCGGATCATCGTGGTTGAGCAACCGGTGCATCGTGACCGGGCTTTGAGCGAGGATCCGGGCGCGGCCTTGCGCTCGTGGCCGGATCGCCCGCGGTTGATCATTGACGAGTCCGACGGCGCGCTCGGGGATTTACCACGGGCGCTCGCACTCGGCTACGCCGGCACGAGCCACAAGAATTGCAAAGGCATCGTGAAAGGCATTGCCAACGCGTGCCTGCTTGAAAAGCGGCGGCGGGACGGCGAGCGGCTGGTGCTGACGGGTGAGGATTTGTGCAACCTCGGCCCCGTGGCGTTGCTCCAGGATTTGGCAATGATGGCGTTGCTTGGCATCGAGCATGTCGAGCGCAACGGGCATCATTACTATCGCGGGTTGAGCATGTGGCCGTCGGATTGGCAGGACGCGGTGCGCGCGGCGCACGGCGATCTTTACGCCCGGCATCGCGAAGGCTTCGCGCATCTGCACATCCGCGATGGCCGTGTGGCCTTGGGTTCGGTAAATGCCGCGCCGCTCGGGGTGATGACCCTGTTCGATCCCTCGCGGTTTGAGCGACAGCCGATGCCGTGACTTGGCTGATCCTACATGGACGCGATCTTTGACGGCATCATTCTTGGCACCGGCCACAACGCTTTAATCCTGCAGGCTTACCTGTCGCGCTGCGGACTGAAGACGCTCTCGGTGGACCGTGCCTCCATTCCCGGCGGCGGTCTGATGACCATCGCCAACCCACGCCTGCCGAGCTTCCGGCACAACCCGCACTCGTTCTTCCATCGCGGCCTGACGGCGATGCCGTGGTATCGCGACCTCGAACTGGAACAGCACGGTGTCCGTTATCTCGAACCGAAGCTCAATGTCGCCATGATCCTGCGCGACGGTCGCGCCCTCGAATGGTGGACCGATCTCGACCGCACCGTCGAGACCTGCGCTCAATTCTCCAAACGCGACGCGGAAACCTTGCGCCGGCTGGCGGAGGAGTTTGAACCGATCTTGGAAAAGATTCTTCTGCCGGAAGCGCAATCACCGCCGCTGGAGCCGGGATTGCGGCACCGGTTGCTGGAACATTCCGCGCCCGGGCGGCGACTGCTGGAAATCTCCGAGTTGTCACCACTGGAATTCGTCACGCGACACTTTGAGCATGACGCCGTGCGCGCCGGCTTGCTCTTCTTCAATGGCCTGCGCGAAGTGGACCTCCGCTTGAAGGGCTTTGGTCACTCGATCCCAGCCCTGCTCGCGTCGCGCGCCAAGGCCCAGATGGCGGTAGGCGGGAGCGCCAGCCTCGCGCGCGGCCTGGTGGCCGACATCACCGGGCATGGAGGTGAACTGCGGTGCGGCGTCGAGTTGAGCCGCATCCTCGTTCGCAGTGGCCGCGCATCGGGCATCGAATTGACCACCGGCGAACAGTTTCATGCGAGCGGCTTCGTGGCGTCCGGATTGAATCCGCGGCAAACGTTCCTTGATTTGATGCCGCCGGAAGCGGTGCCGGCATCAGTGCGCGAAAAGGCGGCGCAGTTCCAATACAACTTGCTCGCGCCGCTGTTCGGCCTGCACGTCGCGCTTGACGAACCGCCGCGTTATGCCGCGGCTAATCTGCATCCCGAGCTCAACGAAGCTTTCATGGTCCTGATCGGCCTCGAGCGGTTTGGCCAATTCCACGAGATCGTCGCAGCCCATGAACGCGACGAGATTCCGTCCCCCGTCGCGTGGGGAGCGTGCCCAACCTTGTTCGATTCATCGCAGGCGGCTCCCGGCAAACACACAGCCTTTCTATGGGAGAAGCTGCCTTACGCCCTGCGCGGGGATCCATTTAATTGGGCAGGAGAGAAGGAGGCTCACGGCGCGCAATTGCTTAAGCTCTGGAGCGAGATGGCTCCGAACCTTGGTCGCGGCATCATCCGGGATCAGTTTGTCCTCAGTCCCGACGACACGGAGAGCGCCTTGCCGAACATGAGTCGCGGAGACTTGCTCGTCGGATCATTCGCCAACAACCAGGTTGGGTACAACCGTCCGTTCGCCGGCGCGGGCTGTTATCGCACGCCCGTTCCGGGTCTCTATTTGTGCGGCGGCTCAACGCACCCCGGAGGCAACATCACCGGGCTGTGCGGCTACAACGCGGCGCGCGTCATTGCGGCCGATCTCGGCAAAAGAATCTGGTGGAACCCACCCAATGCGGAGCAGTCTCTGGCCGCGCTTTGACCGAACGCCCGATGTTGGTCTTCTTTGGCGGCTGGCTACAGTCACGTATAGCAATTGACAATACAATTGGGACATATTGGCGATAAAAAGGAAGGGAGTTCAAGCGGTTCGTCTTCGGTTCCTATGCCTCATACTTCCTAGTGGAAACAGCCATCTTAACATTGATTGAATCGCCACTCGACATCCAACAGCTTCAGGGCGTCATACAGGAAAATCTCCGCCGGTTGCTCTCACGAGCTTGATGCCAGCGCACCTTTCGTCCTTTGTCTTCGGGCGATCGAAATCACCGGAAGCGCGTTCATTCAAGTTCTTGCGGCTGAGATTCTCATTCTTTGCCGAAAGAATTAAGCTGTCATGGCCGCTTCACCAGCAGCAGCGCCCAATCGAGCCAGCCTGGAGTTTTCGGGGAGGTCCACACCGGGCCTTTGACCGCTGGGAGAGGGATTTTCTCTCCGGTGAACGCGTTGAACCAGGTTGGCTCATAGGTTCCCGGCTCAAGCTTGACGGTCACGTCTCCTTCCTTCGGCAAATACACTGCGTAGATTTCACCGGGCATCGCAAGGCAATATGCTCCGTTGTTCACCAACTCGTCATGCGGCTCGGTTTTCCACCACTCGAAGCTCGCGAAAAAATCCACGATATGTTCATAGCCCTTGAGCATGATCATGGTGTCGTCGCCGCGTCCGTTGATCCAGCCGCCCCCCGTGTCCGGCCAGATATTGACGCCGCGTCGCACGCTTTCTCCGGCCGTCCCATAAGCGCCTGCCATGGCGATCTCCCAGGCTGTCCGGCGCAGAGTCTCCGCGGAATCGGCATCCGGTTTCGGCGCCCAATGCGGGTAGTGATCCTCATAGCCGTATTCTTCGTTGGTCTGCGGGATGATTCGTCCGGTCTTCTTCTGGATCTCGCGCTCTTCAAGCATCAGCGCGTGCTGCCGGCGCGACCATTCCTGGATGGACGTGAAACCGAACCACTGCGACGCCCGGTCCTGATGTTCGCGATTCACCGGGTGGCTGCTGGCAAGATGTTTGCAAGGGTCCAATCCCATAAGCAATGTTCCGGTTTCGTGCGTCCATTTCTCGTCGCGGTAACTATCCAGATCGTCGCCCAAGTCCCACGTGATGTTTGAGAAAGCAGCCAGGCGCGCAACGGCGTAGCGAATGTAGCGCCGCTCGTCTTCGCTGCCTGCCTTCGGCTGCGCTTGATGGGTGGAGATGTCCAGGATCGCCGAGATGATCACATCCCGATCGCGCGCGAACCGCAACATGCGTTCCCACTTCTGCCAGTAAGCGACGTTGAAACGCGTGAAGTCGATGCCCGGTTGTTCGAAACTTTCGGGCTTCTCCGCGATCCAGGGACGGAGCAACAGCGTGAAATTGTTCCCGGTCATCACCGGTTCACCCCAGAGGATGTTAGCCGCGCCGGCGAGCAATACCCGAATACGGTTGATCTTCATCCGTTGCAGACGTTCGATGGTGTGGTTGATGATTCGTTCTTCGCGCCACCCCATCAGCCAAAAAGCAGTCGTGCCATTGAAGTAATAATGTTCGCCCGTCCCTTCCCAGATGAAGTGCCAACGGTAATTCGGGTCCACGCGCAGAACGCCGCGGCGATGCCCCTTCTCTGCACGAAATGTTCCTTTGTGCATTTTCTCAAAATCTCCCTGGCGATACATCACCGAGTACGAATAATCACCCGGCACTGAAGGCATAAAGCGGATACGGAAGGCGCCGCCGTCGTTCGCATCGCAGAAACCAGTGGCCAAGCGCGGCTCCTCGTCTGACGCCAGCTCGAAGCGGCCCTCGACCGCGACGTCAGTGAATGGATTCTTCGCATCCGGCTTCGTGACAGTCAGCGTGACCTCGACAAAATCGTAGGCTTCGACGATTTGAGCGGATTGAGAGAATGCGATCTCCGCCGGTGCGGCGCGACCAACGAGCGCAGCGCTTATGGCAAGCAGCGATTGCAGGTGGATGATCTTCATTCTTCTACAAGCAGTCATAGTGTGGCCCTTCCTGATTTATCATTTAAGATGCGCCGGTGGTGCCCCCCTTCACTGTTAGCGAAGGCAACAAAAGAAGTCTCCTTGCTTAGAGTCTGTCTGAAAAATCGGGAGAAGATGCAAAGCATCTTGGAGGCGGGCAAAAAACAGCGGGTCAGCGAAGAAAACGGCGAGAATGACTTGACTTGAGCGGCCGTAAGGCGCGTTCCCAATTTACGCGCAGCGCTG
>JACPZS010000261.1 GCA_016195385.1 Verrucomicrobiota bacterium | reverse complement strand
GGCATCGAAGTGTCCGATCTTTTTCCACACACCGCGCAGTGCATCGACGACATCGCCGTCATCCGCTCGTGTTACGGCGACATGGTGGTTCACTCGGCGGCGCAATACGAACTGTTCACCGGCCGCATCGTGCAGGGTTTTCCCAGCATGGGATCGTGGGTCACCTACGGCCTCGGTTCGGAGAGCGATTCGCTGCCGGCCTACGTCGTCATGCCGGATCCCGGCGGCGCGCTCGAAGGCGGCCAGCCGATTTACACGAACGGATTTCTGCCGGCGGTTTTTCAACCGACCATGTTTCGTCCCGGCAATCGGCCAATCTTGAACCTCGACCTGCCCGGCGGCGTTTCGCTCGCGCAGCGAAAGGAAACGCTGAAACTCATCCGTCAACTCAACGAAGCGAACTTGCCGCCGGGCGACGACGAATTTTCCGCGCGCATCAACGCCTACGATCTCGCCTTCAAAATGCAGACCGAAGCGCCGAAAATTTTTAATCTCGCGAGCGAACCGAAGGAGACACTTGACCTTTACGGCGTGGGCACCGAGCCGACCAACGACTATGGCCGACGTTGCCTGCTCGCGCGTCGCCTCGTGGAGAACGGCGTGCGTTTCACGTGCGTCGTCTCCGGCGGCGGTCCCGGCAACAAGCAATGGGACGCGCATGGCGACATCGAGGAGAATCACGTCCGCATGGCTGCGCAGACCGACCAGCCGATTGCGGCGTTGCTCAAAGATCTCAAGCGCCGTGGCCTGCTCGACAGCACGCTCGTCGTGTGGGGCGGCGAGTTTGGACGCTCGCCCGAAGCGGAAAGCAGCAAGGGCCGCGATCATCACAACCTGGGTTTCTCGATGTGGATGGCCGGCGGCGGTATCAAAGGCGGCCAGGTCGTCGGCGCGACGGACGCCATTGGGCTGCGCGCCATCCGCGACCCGTATCACTTCCGCGACATTCACACGACGATTCTGAATCAACTCGGACTGGATCAGGATGAACTGAGTTACCTGCACCTTGGCCGAAAAGAGCGGCTCACGCTCGTGCAAGGCAAAGTGATTCACCAAATCGTGTGAGCGCGGATGAACGCGGTTGGAATCAGCTTGAACTGGAGCATCGCTTCGTTCAGCGGACCTACCTTGATGCTCAACATGCCTTTGAAATATTCCCTCTTTGCAACGATCTGCCGCACGTTGTTTGAAGCCGCTGCCAATTCATTTACCGACGATGCAATCCTCTTCATTTCTTAGTTGGCGAGCTTGATCGTGACTCACACAGTCGCGCCTTTCTCCTCCGGGAGGCGTGCTTTTTTCAATTGTTCGTCATCGCCGCAACAATCATCTTTTGATCGGACCGATGTAGCGGCTGACCACCACGACGTCGTCGAACCAGACGGACTGGCTGGCTTTCCAGTATTGTTTCGTCGGCGCGCCCTCGTCGTAGCCGTAGTGTTCGAGCCAGATACAATTCACCTTCAAATCCAGATCGCTGCGCCAGCGGATGCCGGTGAATTCGCCAACCAGTTCTCCATCGACCCACATGGCTTGTTTGCCGTCAGCTTTGTCAGGCGCGGTGTTCGCCTGAATCATGAACTCCCAGCACTGCCATCGATTGAGCGGCGGGATGACGCGCGCGGCGCCGGCGGCTGTGCCTTTGCCCGGACCAGGCGGGAAGAAGCCATTGCCCCAGCATTTGTCCATCTTCCGGTCCGGCTGGAGCAGCCAAAATTCACACTTCCTTGGCCGGGATGAGTCTGTTAACTGTTTTGGCATCATGAAAAGCCAATCCATCTCCCGACGAGAATTCCTTGCCACCAGCGCCTACACCGCCGCGCTGGCAGCCACCACGCCGACGGCACTGTTCGCCGCCGAATCTTACGGGGGGAAGAAAATTCCTTTCGGTCTCCAGCTCTATTCGGTGCGCAACGAATGCGCGAAGGATCTCGTCGGCACCGTTACCGCCGTCGCAAAGATGGGTTACAAGGCCGTCGAGTTCGCCGGCTATCACGGGCGCGACGCGAAGACGCTGCGCCAGCTGCTCGACGACGTGGGCCTCAAATGCTGCGGCACGCACATCGGCCTCGATCAGTTGCGCGGCGACAACCTGGCGAAGACCGTCGAGTTCAACCACACGCTCGGCAATCCATTCCTCGTCGTGGCGAGCCTGCCCGGCAAATACACCAAGACGCGCGCCGGCTGGCAGGAGGCCGCGGATCATTTCAACGAAGTCGCGGACAAGGTAAAACCGCACGGGATGCGGGTGGCCTATCACAACCACAGCATTGAATTCAAGCCCATCGACGGCGAGCTGCCGTGGGACACATTTTTCAACCGCGCGAAGAAGGAAGTCGTCATTCAGTTCGACACTGGCAACGGGATGGCGGAAGGCGGCGACCCGATGATCTTTCTCAAGAAATTTCCCGGCCGCACCGCGAGCGTCCATGTGAAGCCGTTCTCGAAGGCGAAGCCGAACGCGCTTATCGGCGACGACGAGCATCCGTGGAAGGACATATTCCATCTGTGCGAAACGGTCGCCGGCGTGGAGTGGTACATCATCGAATACGAAAGCGACGCTTTCCCACCGCTGGTTAGCGTGGAGAAGACGCTCGAAGTGATGCGGCGCTGGGGAAAATGCTAAGACGATGCGCGGCGTAATCTCCAACCAAAAGGCTCACTCTTTTTTCCAATACACCCACACATAATCCGCAGTCATCGATCACGAAAACCGGATCGCCCCATCAGGGTCGCCCGGCCAGGTTCCTCCCGCGGCCAGATTCAGGAGTAGATGAAATCGTTGATCGAACGGCGTGAGGAACCCGTGCGTTTTCGTCTGCCAGTTGGTCAAGGTCTGATCCAGCAGCTCATCGACATGCCAGCGCATCGCGCGCGGATGTCGAACCGGCCATATTTCCAATCGCCTTGCAGCCGTGTGCGGATGCGGGAAGAAGTGTATTCCCGTGCGCCCTGTGGACCGGTGTAAAGCTCCTTGCATGGTTCGATGAACACTGAGCCGTCCTTTACTCGCGCGTTGGTGGTGGCGCGCGACTGCAACTCGTTGTTGCCACCACCATTCGCTTTTGGTTCGAACAGACTCAACGGAAAAACTTCGTTGCGGCGAGGCCATTTCCGTTCACTGGATTTTCATTCTCGACGTCGGCCGGAAAAACTTTTGACAGTTCGCGCCGTTGGTCTAGCCTCACCAAAAAATTCACTATGAGATTTGGCATCAACACATTTTTGTTCACCTCGCCGTTCACGAACGCGAGCACGAAGCTTTTCCCCAAGTTCAAAAAGTGGGGCTTTCAGTCCATCGAGGTTCCCATCGAAGATCCATCGCACATCGATCCGGCGCACGTGCGGCGCGAACTGGACAAGCACGGCCTCGTCTGCGGCTCTGTCTGCGCGTGCATGGGCGGCGGTCGCGATTTGCGCGGGACGTCCGAGCAGCAAAAGGCTGGTTTGAGTTACATGCTCAAGCTCATCGACCAGATGGTCGTGCTCGGCTGCCCGTCGCTGATAGGGCCGGTTTATTCCGAAGTCGGCCGCGCGGATGCAGTGCCGGCGGACGAATATAAAAAGCAATGGGCCACTGTCGTCAAACATCTCAAGACGCTTTGCAAGTATGCGGAGAAAAACGGCGTGCAGGTTTGCCTCGAGCCGCTCAACCGTTTCGAGACGGATTTCATCAACACGTGCGATCAAGGTTTGAAAATGATCAAAGTCGTGAACAGCCCGGCGTTGAAGCTGCACCTCGACACGTTTCACATGAACATCGAGGAAAAGAACCAAGCCGCCGCCATCAAGAAAGCCGGCAAGCATCTGGCGCATTTCCACGCGTGCGGCAGCGACCGCGGCACGCCGGGCAACGACCACATTGATTGGAAGCCCATCGTCGCGGCGCTCAAGAGCGTCAAATACAAAGGCGACGTGGTCATCGAATCGTTTACGACGGATGTGAAGGTCATCGCGCGCGCCGCCGCCATCTGGCGCCGCATGGAGCCGACGCGCGACGAGATTGCCGTCAAAGGACTCAAGTTCCTCCAGCAGGCGTTCAAATAGTCTCGCCGGCCATTCGCCGGGATTTGGATTTTCGCGAAGCCGGGAAAATTAAGACCCGTCTGAGACCAACACTCAGACGGGTCTTTTACGTATTGGCTGAGGGAGGAACAACCCGGCCAAAAATCAGTCCCTAGAACCGCACCGCAATGCTGGCCGTCACCACTTGGTCGGCGAAGGCGGCGTCGCCATGCACGTCCGGGTTTTGTCCCGTCACAGGATTGGCGATCCGGTAGTCTGACGCGCGTTGATCCGCTAGGCTGCGTTCGCGGTTGCGATACACGGCGAACGGCACGGAGAGATTAAAAGTGTAGCGCCCTTTCATGATCTCCAGGCCGGGTTCGATGGCCGCCGCAAAACCAGGACGACGAAAACCAGTGCTACTGCCGAGGAGGTCGCGCACGGGAATCCCTTCAAGCCGGCCGGCCAGATTGACGGAAAGGCCCCACTTGGGCACCAGCGTGTAGCTGAGGCCGCCCCGAGCGAAGTATTGATCGGGGATGGACATGAAATGCTCGTAATACGAAGCCGAACTCGGCGCGGCGGTAACATTGCCGGGAGTGAGCGAATTGTTGTCGCGCCACGTCAGCACGCCATTGTCACCTTGCGGGTTGAAAAGATAGGAGGCTTGCAGAAACGCCACCGTTCGCGGAAAGATTTCGCGGTAGGCGTTCAATTCCACTGAGAAGCCCCAGCCGCCGTCGCCCGGTTGAATGGATTGATCCACGGGCCGGACCACCAGACCATTGGCCGTGTAAAACGTGTCTTCACTCCCATCGTCACCGGTGGGAACCTTGAGGCCGATGCCAATCTGGATGTTGCCCTTGGGCTGGCTTTTCGGATCCCAGAGCCAGGCGTAGCCAGTGAACCGCATGTCACCGATGCCATCGGCAAAAGTGTAATAACGCGCTCTGAAAAAATTCGTCGGCGCGAGCGAAGAGCGATCGGAAAAAACAACCGGGAACGTGACCCCTACGCTCCAGCGCGGAGTGAAGGCGTACTGCACGCCCAAGTCGAGAAAATGCGAATGGTTGATGACTTCGTTGGCGGCAGTCTGGCGCTGCGTCTGTTCGACATCACCGACGAAGTGTCGATGCGAGTGCAAATACCGGTAAGAAAGGCTGGCGAGCCAGTCGTCGGCCGCCAGATCGGCATCGGCCGGCGTGGCGCCTTCCAGCGGACGCAACAACATGCCGGTGCCGCGGACCGCAACACAGCCTTGAGCCAAAGCGTCGTGCGGCGACGAATTCAAGAGCGCGAACGCGACCAGGCCGGCAAGCAGTGCTCGTTTGCCACGGCGGAGCAACGATGTTTCTGAAGCAAATAACTTTTGCATGGATTGACAGTGAGTTGGTTGTTGTTTGTTTTTCATGGACGCGCGGAAAGTAGTGAAGTGAATTCCCCGGAACAATCGTGTCGTGGTCATAAGGCATTTTTTTGGGGTAAAATGCTGGCGGCGCGTGGGGAACGGGCGAAACGCTGAGGCCAGCATCGGCTCGAACCTTTCGCGTGGGTTGCCATACCCTCCGAAGGAAGACAGGACATGCTGAGGATCAGGATTTGAACCCGGAGCGGAAGGACTCGCTTTCTGATTTGAGCTACGCAGGCTCCAGGCAGGATTTTCTACTATCAAGCCAATGATGAGAAAAAGCAGCTCTGCATCTTGCTGCCGATTTGCTTCCAGCTAAATGCCTGCCACCAAGCGCCTAGCCCGTGTGGTTTTTGGAACCGGAGACAATGAGTTTGATCCACTCCTGTCCCGTTAAGGTTTTCCTGACAACGGTTTCAGCTCGATAAAATCGGCGCTTTTTCGTTGTCCGGTCATTTTTCGATTTCAATTCTGCGACAACTTTCCGAGGGTGTCCCGCCGTCAACCGGCGGTTTT
>JACPZS010000251.1 GCA_016195385.1 Verrucomicrobiota bacterium | reverse complement strand
TGGTGGATGCCGTGATGGAGATCGGCTGCACGCTCCACAATTACCGATGGACCTGCCGCCACGGAGCCGCCGCCTGAGCCGCTGAATTTCAAACCTCGATCAACTCCCGTAAAATCAACCCCTTATTCCTGATCGACTCTATTGCGTAATCAGCCGGGCCATTGGCGGTGGGAAGTTCCTCGACGGCATGGCGGTCGAGCACGGCGAGTTCGAGTCCTTCTCGGTATCGAATGATCTCCCAAGACGGCTGCATCGCGCGAAGCCGCGTGTCAATGCGCTGCTTGCTACACAGCGGAAGCGTATAGTGATCAATGCCAATTTATCCGCGTCCGGAGGGCAAGCCGGATGGAATGAAACACGCGAAAGGGACTGCCTGAAAGTTGAAGTACGAGTTGCATCCTGTCGCATCAGCAACCAGCGAGCTGCAACCTGTTCCTTCAAACACTGGGATTTGCTCGACACCACGAATGAAGAATTGGCGGTCGCCAAACATGGTCTTACATCTTCTCCGGCCTGCGGCGTCTGAATTCCGACTCCGTGTCGGCGGAGGGCATCCTCCTCAGGACGATGGCGGGCCAAACTTATTTTCAGCGGTCAAGGAACCTGTGCCCCGCGAAGTTCGTCATTTGTTTTGAGAATAAAAATTTGGGAATCCGAATCCATCGCTTCCGCTGGTTGATTGAAGATGCAATTCCGGTCGCGGAGGGCGCGATCAAGTCGAACCCGGACTATCATGGATTTCGGGATTTGCTCAACCAGTTGCAGACGAAGAAAAAGTTTATTGGACCTGCACGCGATAGATGCGCTGGGATTGGGTGCCGGCATTCAGGTTGGTCACCTGAATGGAACCGCCGGTGCCGGAAATGTTGTTGGTGAACGTCGTCCACGAACCGCCGGGAAAGGTGTCGTTGTAATCCACCTGGTAGGTTTTCCCCGGCACCGTGTTGAAGTTGATGACCGTGTCATTCCCAGTGAGCGCCGTCGAAGTGATGGCTGGCCGGCTCGCGGGATCATTGGGATTGGTGCCCGCGTTAAATTCCTGGAGGTTCGTGAAACCATCGCCATCGGTGTCGAGCGCGGCGTCGGCGCTTGAGTTGGGGTTCAGGCCGTAGGCGCTTTCCCAATCGTCCGGCATAAGATCGCCATCGGTGTCGGTCGCCAGGCCGATGGTGATATTGAAAGTCTGCGCGGCGCTGGTGTCGGAGCCGCCATAGCCGGTCCCACCGTCGTCGTGAAGTTGCACGGTGACGACGGCGGTGCCGCGGAGGTTCGTGGCGGGCGTGAAGGTGAGCGTGCCGTTGGCGGCGATGGCCGGCGGCGCAGAGAACAGCGCGTTGAAATTGTTCGACACGATGAAGTTGAGAATCTCCGTGCTTTCGTTGGCCGGGCCCGGGCTGATGGCGGTCGCCCAGCCGTTGACGGTTTGCGCGCCCGCATTTTGGGCCACGGTTTGGTCGGCGCCTTTCGTGAAGCTCGGCGCGTGGTTCACGAAATTGATCGTGAGTGTGAACGTGCTCGAGGCGGACGCGCCATCACCATCCGTTACGGTGTTGGTGATCGTGACCGTGCCGAATTGGTTCAGGCCGGGCGTGATCGTGACGGTGCGATTCGCGCCGCTGCCGCCAAAAACGATGTTGCCATTGGGCACGATGGCGGTGTCCGACGAAAAGCCCGCAAAGGCGAGATTCGTCGAATAATTTTCGGCGTCACCGACAGTAAAGGCGAGCGCCGCAGTCGGCGTGTCTTCGTTGACGGTTTGATTGGCGATGGAAGTGATCGTGGGCGGGGTGTTGGTGATTTCAACGTGAGCCCACCAAGTGCTCCAATTATCCTTGGCCGTGGTTTTAGCAAATTCATTGCAGATGAAAAAAGTGTTGTCACCTTGATTCGGCGAGACGACGGCGTAGTCGCCCCAACGGCCATAGCCACCACCGGTGAGGGTCGCATTCAAGTAATTGGGACTGGTTTTGATGGCAACGGGGGTCTCAAAAAAATCAGCGCCCGCCGTGCGCCCGGCGGCTATGAAGGTGGGAAAACTCGACGCGCTGGAAAGAGTGTAAACAAAGAACAAATCGCCGTGATCGTTCGCGCCGATGGTTGGCTGGTAAGTCCACACGCCCGCGCCGCCGTCAAACGAACCGGATTCGGCCAGCGTTGGACTGTTTGTTGGGAAATTGTTCAAGTTGATTTTGTAGTAATAAACGATCGAGCGGCTGGCACCGCCTGCCGTATGGCAGAACCAGAGGTTCCCGTTGAGCCAGGTGGCGTTTCCAAACGTGTAGCCGCTCAAGGTGTCGAGGTTCGTGGTCGTACCGGATTGAGGAGCGTTGCCCGCGCGACCGCCGTTGTTAGGCACGGTTATGACCGCGTTCGTAAGCGTGGCGGCACCGAGCGGATCGACGACGGCCCAAACACGCACGGCGGTGTTGCTGTTCCAGGGCGTCTCCGCAAAATAGGCAAGATTTCCCGGACTGCCGGTGCCGCGCAGCGAGGGCGCGCGCAAATTGAACGCCGTATCCAGGCCATCAGGCGTGTACACCGTCCGGAGGTTGAGCGTGCCCGTGATCAAGCTGGCCTTGTCGAGAATGATGATCTGGGTGTTTTTGAAACTTCCGCTGCTCGGACAGTGCAATCCAAACATGTTACCCGTGATGTAAACCGCCTGACTGTCCACGCCGATGCTTTCGTAATCACTACCGTGGCTTTCCCCGCCAGCGACCTCCGTTTGATTAAGCAGGAAAAAGTACCAATCGTTGGTACCGCCGGATTGTGGGTCGGAATTTTTTGTAACCGCAAGCGCGATGTAACCACTACAGCCTGTATTGAAATGTCCCGCAGCAAAGAATCTTCCGCAGCCAGGATCGTACGTGATTTGCAGATCGGAAACCGTGGGAAAATTGGGAGAAACGTGGTTGGTCCAAAATTGGGAGAGAAACACCGCCGGCCAGACCACATTGCCACTCTTATCGTAATAAATGATCCGGCGCTGCACGGTGGCCAGCACGCCGGAAGGTCCCACCGCTCCTTGTGTGTCCGGCTCAGGCACGGTCCCACCTTGCGCCAGCCCCTCCCACTGGGTCACCACGGTCGAGCCTTGGACTGCCGGCGGCATGAGCGCAAACAGGGCGAAGTTCAGGACGACGACTTGAACCAGACTGGCTGTCCGACGAAGCAAAAAACAATTTGAAAGCATTTTGTTCAATGACAAATAATTCGCGGTCGGCTAAAAACATCGAATGGCACTCATGCTCTTATTCTGGACGAACATCCACGATTCACCGGGAGCAGAGTCAAAAGGTTTGCCGCAAGATGTCAAACCTTCACGCCCGCAAATCGCGGTAAACACACCGACCGGTTCATCCTACCAAGCATTCGGAAATTATTCAGCGCAGCTTTAGGCGGTTGCTTCCAAGGAAACCTCTTCGCCGCGCAGTCGCGCCACGTCAAGTTGTTATTCAGCGCTCAAACTTCACGGTAACGCTGTGCGATGGGAATGCGGCGGCCGACGCCGAAGGCTTTGCTGGTGACTTTCAAACCGGGCGCGGCCTGACGACGTTTGTATTCATTGCCGTCGATGAGACGCACAATTCCAGCCACGGTGGCCGCATCGAAACCGGCGACGGCGATCTCGGCCGCCGATTTGCCCGCAACGACATAGGCTTCGAGAATCGCATCGAGGACATCGTAAGGCGGCAGGGAATCTTGATCGGTCTGTTTGGGGCGCAATTCGGCCGAAGGCGGTTTCGTGATCGACGCCGCCGGGATGATTTCCATGTCGCGATTGATCCAACGCGCCAGGCGATAAACCATCGTCTTGGGCACGTCGCTGATTACGGCCAGCCCGCCGCACATGTCGCCGTAGAGCGTGCAATAGCCGACGGCGAGTTCGCTCTTGTTGCCGGTGGTGAGCAGCAGCGAACCGAACTTGTTGGACATCGCCATGAGCGTGACACCGCGCAGGCGTGCCTGGATGTTTTCCTCAGCCGTGTCCTCCGCTCGACCGGCGAACACACTCGCAAGCTGGCGCTTCATCGCTTCAAAGCCGGGCTGAATCGGAATCACGTCGTAGCGAATGCGCAGTCGTTCCGCCAAAATGCGCGCGTCGTCGAGACTGCCTTGCGAAGAAAACTCCGAAGGCAGGGAAATGCCGCGCACGTTTTCCGCGCCGAGCGCGGCGACGGCCAGGCAGGCCGTGAGCGCGGAATCGATGCCGCCGCTCAATCCCAGCAGCGCGGATTTGAAGCCGCACTTGTGCAGGTAATCACGCAAACCAAGCACGAGGGCGTGATAAACCATCTCCTCATCCGTTGTTTGGCGCGGCGCGGACGGTTTTGCCTCGGTCGTGTCGAGCACGATGAAGTCCTCCGCGAAGCAACGTCCTTCAGCAAGGAGTTGTCCGGCCTGATCGAACGCGAGGCTGTCGCCATCGAAGACCAGCTCGTCGTTGCCGCCGACGAGATTGCAGTAAATGACGGGACGATGAGCTTTGTGCGCCAGGCTCGCCAGCATTTGGAAGCGGGTCTGGTTTTTGCCGAGATGCCACGGCGACGCAGAAAGGTTAAAAATGATTTGCGCGCCAGCGGCGATTAAGTCCATCGCGGGGTTGCGACGATAACGGCGTTCGCGCCAGAAATCCTCGTCGTTCCAGATGTCCTCGCAAATCGTGACGCCGATTTTTCGTCCATTGAATTCAACTGGCGAATTCTCCGTCGCCGGCTCGAAGTAGCGATCTTCATCGAACACGTCGTAAGTCGGCAGCAACGTCTTCGCACGGGTGGTCAGAACTTTTCCGTTTTGCAGCAGCGCGGCGGAGTTTGTCAACGCGCGACCCGGTCGCGTCGTGTTGCGGCCGACGTAGCCAACGAGCAAACCGGTCCGGCCCGTCGCGGCAGCGAGTCGCTCCAACGCGGCGAGGTTTTGCGCGACGAAGGATTCGCGCAACAACAAGTCACGCGGTGGATAGCCCGTGATCGCCAGTTCGGGACAGATGACGAGTTCGCCCCCTTCGCGAACTGCGCGCTGATACGCCGTCAGGATTCTGGCTTCGTTGCCCACGATGTCGCCGACCGTCGTGTTGAGTTGCGCGAGGGCGAGCTTCACGCGGCTAATTCCGGCGGAAGAAAGTTTGCTGGAGCGAGCCGAATTCGCTGCGCACCACCGTGCCGACGGCGACTTTGTTGCGCTCGAACCAGCCTTGGTTCACTTCCAGCACGTAGCGAACATTTTCCGAAACGGCGGTGATGGCCGTTTCGTCCAGTGGTTTCATGTCGTGAATTTCCAGAATCACGCCTTCGCTGTCGATGTAGGCGCAGGAAAGCGGCAGCGTGGTATTGCGCATGTAGAACGCGGCGCGATGCGGCACGCCAAAAACAAAAATCATCGCTTCGTTTTCGGCCATCTCCTTGCGGAACATCATGCCGGTGGAAATTTCCGTCATCGTCGTGGCCCCTTCCGTGACCAACTCCTGCGCGCCGAGCCAGAGCTTCACGGTTTGCAACTTGGGTTGAGCGTGATCGAGGTAAGGGTGATCGGGCGCTGCAGGCCGAGGGGTGGGAACTGGCGACGCGGCTTTTTGGCAACTCGCGCCCAGGCCAATGCAGAAGCCGATCACCAGAAGGATGTGCAGCCAGCGATTCGTCATGGCTGCAGCATGGGAGAGCGAGGGCGCGTTTTCAACCACTTGTTGAGTGGCGCGGCGCGAATCCGGCGAACTTTGAACTTTGAACCGGACTCCATGCGTGTTTGAGTCTCGCGCATGGTCGGAACCATCTTGAACGCAATCGGGATTCTGCTGGGCGGCGCGGTCGGGTTGATTTGGTCGCGTCAGATCGCGCCCGTGCATCAAAAAATTCTCAAAGCCATCCTGGGCATCATCATCGTGTACCTGGGTTTGAGCATGACTTGGGATTCACTCACCGGCGGCGTGCTTCATCGTCTGAAGCAACTCCTCATCGTGGTGCTCGCCTTGATGCTGGGAAGACTGATCGGACGCGCGTTGCGTTTGCAGAAGGGCTTAAACCGCCTGGGCCAGATTGCGAAGGAAAAATTTTCCAACGCCAAACCCGGCGACGAGAATAGGTTGAGCGAGGGATTCGTCACTTGCACGCTGCTGTTCTGCGTGGGACCGATGGCGTTCCTCGGCGCGGTGCAGGACGGTTTGACCGGAAATTATCGCACACTCGCCATCAAGGCGGCGATTGACGGGCTTTCCACGCTGGCTTTCTCCAAGGTCTTTGGCTGGGGTGTGCTGCTTTCGGTCATTCCCGTTGTCGCTTATCAGGGGACAATCACGCTGCTGGCCAAAGCGGCTGGGCCGTATCTCGAACACCGCGAACTGTTGGATTCGGTCAACGCAACCGGCGGGCTGCTTGTGTTCTGCATCGCGCTGATCATTCTCGAATTAAAAAAAATCGAACTGGCCGACTATCTGCCGAGCCTTGCGGCGGCGGCGCTGATCACCTGGCTGTGGGGGTAACGTGAAGTTTTTGTCTGTGCAGCCGCAGGTAATCACGAAGACCCCAACGCACGAAGTTCAGGGGAACTGGCTTAACTTTGTGTCTTCAAGTCTTCGTGGCTGGTCATATTGACGTTTTGGCGCTATAGCGTTGACGCAACTGACTCACTCGCACGGCGAAAATCAGCCGATTTTTCGGCAGTTTGCTCTGGCATGAAATTGGCCTGGTTCTTGAATGTGGCACGGAGTCCGGCCGTCGATTCCTGCGTTGATGAAGATCAGTTGACGTAGAACGCGCCGCGTGCGACGAAGACACGCTACATTTTAAGAAAGCAAGTTCGATATGATGCTGGGAATGTTCATTTTTGATCGATGGTGGTATCTGGCGATACCGGGAATTTTGCTGGCGCTTTACGCGCAGTTAAAACTGTCATCGACGTACAGTCATTACGTCCAGATTGGCAATCAAGCCGGCATCACCGGCGCGCAAGCCGCGCGCGCGATCCTGGGCCGCGCAGGTCTGGCGAACATGCCGGTGGAGGAGGTCGGCGGGCATTTGACGGACCACTACGATCCGATGAAAAAGGCGCTTTTCCTTTCGTCGGAGAATTTTCATGGCCAGTCGTTGGCGGCGGTGGGCGTGGCGGCGCACGAAGCCGGCCACGCGTTGCAACACCAGGCGGCTTACGCGCTGTTTCACCTGCGCATGTTCCTGGTGCCGGCGACGCAGTTCGCCACCAACGCGGCCTACTTCATTTTTCTCCTGAGTTGGGTGATGAGCATTGCGAAGCTGGCGACCATCGCGGTCGGCGTGTTCGCCGTGTTGGCGTTGTTTCAAGTCATAACGCTCCCGGTCGAATACGACGCGAGCCGCCGGGCGAAGGAGCAATTGCTCCGGCTTGGTCTGGTTTCGCGCGAAGAGAGCGGCGGCGTGAGCAAAGTCCTCAATGCCGCGGCGCTAACCTACGTGGCGGCGATGGTCGGGGCGTTGCTGGAGCTGTTGCACTGGGTGCTCATCGCGCGCAACAACGACCGGGATTAGCTCTGCCGAACTGCGGCAAGCAGGTTGGCAGCCCGGCCGTGTTATGACGCCGTGCCGGTTCGTGGCCCGAGTGAAGTTCGTTTGAACTCCCGGAAATTTCCTTCAGCTTGGTGTTGGCCAATTTCCTCAATCGGTGTTCAATGTCCGGCGGATGAGCGCGAAAAATAATTCCAATTCGTTCGTGGCTGATCCGCCGCGATGGGCAAGCCGGTTGAGCATTCCCGATGGCATTCAACCGTGGCAAGCACTGCGGCGCGGCGCTCTGCTGGCTTGGTTGGCACTCGTCGCTGAGCAGGTTCATCTGCCTGCGGCGGAAGTTGAGCAGCCGGTCAACGTTCACACCAATCGGCTGGCGGCGGAGAAATCGCCCTATCTGCTTCAACATGCTCACAATCCGGTGGACTGGTATCCGTGGGGCGAAGAAGCTTTTGTGAAAGCACGTCGGGAGGACAAGCCCATCTTTCTCTCCGTCGGCTATTCGACGTGCCATTGGTGTCACGTGATGGCGCACGAGTCGTTTGAAGATCCGGAAGTGGCCCGGATTCTCAACCAGAACTTTGTCGCGATCAAAGTTGATCGCGAGGAGCGACCGGACGTGGATCAGGTTCACATGGCGTTTGTGCAGTCGCTCACGCGCGGCGGCGGCTGGCCGATGAGCGTGTGGCTGACACCGGAGCTTAAACCGTTTTTTGGCGGCACGTATTATCCGACGGAGAGTTTCGTTCGCCTGCTGCACCGCATCACGGAAGCAGGGAAAACGGACCGCAACAAAATCATTTCACAGGGCAACGACTTCGCGGCCGCGCTCGCCAGACTGTCGGCTCGCAGTTCCGGCACGAACGTGTTTGACAAAGCCATTCTCCAAAAAAGCTTGTCCGACATCGCAGGGACATTTGACGCGAAGGACGGCGGCTTTGAAGGCGCGCCGAAATTTCCCCGCGCGGTGACGCTCAATTACCTGTTCCGGGTTTCGGCCCGCGAAGGCCAGCGCAGCCCCGCTGGAAAACAAGCGCTGGAGATGGCATTGTTCACCTTGCGCAAGCTGGCCGGGGGCGGCATTCACGATCATCTGGGCGGCGGGTTTCATCGTTACTCGGTCGATGCCCACTGGCGTGTCCCACATTTTGAGAAGATGCTTTACGATCAGGCACAACTTGCGGCGGCCTATTTGGACGCCTTTCAGATCACGCGCGATCCATTTTTTTCACGCGTGGCCCGCGACATTTTGGATTACGTCCAGCGCAATCTCATGGACCGTGACGGCGGTTTTTATTCTGCGGAGGATGCCGACAGCTTGGTGGAAGCCGGGCGGGGCAAGCCAGCGGAAGGAGCCTACTACATTTGGACCAAACACGAAATTGAGCGAACCCTCGATCCCAAGGGAGCGGAAATTTTCAACTATCATTACGGCGTTGAGGCCAAAGGCAACGCTCCCGACGAGAACGATCCACGTCACGAACTCCGTGGCCGCAATATCTTGAGCGAACGCCATTCGCTGGCGGAAACCGCCGCTAAATTCAAACTCAGCGCTTCGGATTTGGAAAACCTTCTTCGTGGTGCGAAGCAGAAACTTCTCACCGCGCGTTCCGCCCGCCCGCGCCCGCATCTGGATGACAAAATTATCACCGCCTGGAACGGCTTGATGATTTCCGCGTTCGCGCGGGCGCACCAGGTTTTGGGTGAGGCGGGCGATCTGGGCGCGAGCCGGCGCGCGGCGGCGTTCATTCGCTCGCAGTTGACGAAGCGGGAAAGCGGCGAGCTGGTGCGCAGCTTCCGGCAGGGCGCGAGCGACGTGGGTGGATTCGTGGATGACTACGCGAACCTCATCCAAGGGTTGCTCGATTTGTATGAAGCGTCGTTTGAAATCGAGTGGCTCCAGTGGGCCATTCAATTGCAGGAGAAGCAGGATTCGCTCTTCTGGGACAACCACGGCGGAAGCTATTTCAATACGAGCGGCCACGATCCGCACGTCACGGTGCGGCTTAAATCGGATTATGATGGCTCGGAACCGTCGCCAAATTCCATCGCGG
Organism: Verrucomicrobiota bacterium; assembly: GCA_016195385.1. Lineage (GTDB taxonomy): Bacteria > Verrucomicrobiota > Verrucomicrobiia > Limisphaerales > JACPZS01 > JACPZS01. The sequence continues at coordinate 13,561 of JACPZS010000251.1, read as the reverse complement.
CGCTGAACCTTTTGCGTCTTGCTCAGATGACGGACAATAAAACGTGGCGTCAACGCGGCCAAAAAATTCTCGCTAATTTTGCCGATCGGATGCGCGACACACCCCGCAACTTGCCGCAAATGCTCGTGGCTTTGGACTTCGATTTGGGCGTCACCAGGCAAATCGTCCTGGCCGGGAAGCCGGGGGCCGACGACACGCGGGCGCTGGTGGCAGCCGTGCATCGCCAGTTTGTGCCGAACCGAATCCTGCTGCTGGCGGATGACGGCCCCGCCCAGGATTATCTCGCGAACCGGCTGGATTTCATTCGCGGCGCGCGGCGCATCGGCGACCAAGCCACCGCTTACATTTGTGAAGGTTATGTTTGCAACCTGCCGACCGCCGATCCCGTGAAAGTGATCAAACTGCTCGCCAACGAGAAGTAGTTCGACACGCATGGAGAATCTGTGGAACCGCCAAAGGCCGGTTTCGGAACGTAGTTGCTTGCGTTCGTGGAAATCACGCTGGAATTTGAGTTGTCAGCGCCGGAGTGGATGTTACAGTCGCGTGAACTCAGAAGCACATGCTATGGCGAATGAATCGACGGGCAGTTCCGGCAAAGATTGGGTTCAGAATTCAACTCTCTACCGCGAGTTTCAGGCCGAGCGGGAAGAGATCTTAAGACTCAAGTGGCTTGAATCCGAGAAGGCCGGTCATGACATCGGGTTTGAACGCGCTCTCTCGGATTGGATTATGAAACATCGGGCAGCCTGGCGCAAGAGCCGGCCGACAGCTTGAGTTTCTTCTTCCTTTAATCCGATCCGGCGAGATCGCGAAGGAGCTTATGTATTCTGACTTTTCACCCTGCTTACACGCGGATTGGTTCCGCGCGGGAGGACTTTCTCTTTGAGCAGCACGCTCATCCTTGACGCCGCCGCCATCCAACGCGCGTTGACGCGCATCGCGCACGAAATCGCCGAGCGCAACGCGGCGGGCGATGATGTGGTTCTCATCGGTATTCAACGCGGCGGCGTCCACTTGGCCAGGCGGTTGGGGGCGAGCCTTCGTCAAATCCTGGGACATCCGGTTCCCACGGCCGACTTGGACGTCAGCATGCACCGGGACGATCTCGACAATCAGGTGGCTCCAGCGATACATCCGACTGTGATCCCATTCCATGTGACCGGCAAAACCGTCGTACTGGTGGACGACGTCCTGTTTCGCGGACGGACGACGCGCGCCGCACTGGATGCGTTGAATGACTTTGGCCGCCCGCGCCGCGTGCAATTGGCGGTGCTGATAGACCGCGGGCACCGCGAGCTGCCAATCAAGGCGGACTTTGTCGGCAAAAATGTTCCGACTTCGCTCAAGGAACGCATCAACGTCAGCCTCCGTGAAGATGGCGGCGTGGACGAAGTGCGCCTGGAAAAGCTATGAGCTGGAATCGCAAGCACCTGCTCGACATCGAGTCGCTCACGGCAGACGAAATCACGACGGTGCTCGACACGGCGCGCGCCTTCAAAGCCGTCGGCGAGCGCGCGATCAAGAAAGTGCCGGCACTGCGCGGCAAAACCGTGGTAAACCTGTTTGTCGAGCCTTCGACGCGCACGCGCATCAGTTTTGAACTGGCGGCGCAGCGTTTGACGGCAGATGTGATCAATTTTACCGCCGAGGCATCTTCACTGAAAAAGGGTGAAACATTGAAGGACACGGCGCGCAACCTCGAGGCGCTCAACGCGGACTTCATCATCATTCGGCACAGCGCGAGCGGTGCGCCGCATTTTTTGTCACGCTTCCTGAAGGCGAGCGTGATCAACGCCGGCGACGGTGCCCACGAACATCCGACGCAAGCGTTGCTGGACGTGTTTACGATTCGCGAACTCAAAGGTCGCGTCGCGGGTCTGAACGTGACGATTCTGGGCGACATTCTTTACAGCCGAGTGGCACGTTCAAACATTTGGGCACTGCTCAAACTGGGTGCGAAGGTGACACTCTGCGGGCCGGCCACGCTCGTGCCGCGCGTATTCGAGGAGATGGGTTGTCGTGTGACGCATCAAGTCGAGGAAGCCATAGCCGAGGCGGACATAATCAATTTGCTGCGTATCCAGCACGAGCGTCAGCGCAAGACGATGTTTCCGAGCATCGGCGAGTACACGAACCTTTTTGGCCTGACGCAGGCCCGCTTCAATCGCACCAAGCCGGACGTGCTGGTGATGCACCCGGGGCCGATCAACCGCGGCGTCGAAATCGACAGTGAACTGGCCGATTGTCCGCGCTCGGTAATTTTGCAACAAGTGACGAACGGCTTGGCCGTCCGCATGGCGGTGCTGTTCCTGCTGAACGGCGGCAAAGGGCCGCAAGAACTCGCAACGTGACGGACTTTATGCGGGATTAACGGAATCTGGCGGTGCTGTGTTGCATCCCACTGGGCGTGCGGAAACAAAAAAAATGAGTTGAGAGGCAGTGACGACGGCGCAATACTCTGCCGGATGAACAATTTGAATATGAAACTAGGTTTGCTTGCAGTGTTGGGATTCAGCCTGGCGGCGATGCCGCTTGCGGCGGATGAAAAGTCGGATTTCAAAGATCAGAAGGAAAAACTCAGTTACGCGTATGGTTTGAATTACGGCCAGGCGTTCAAGCGCCAAGAATCCGACATCGATCCGGATGTCGTAGCCAGGGCCATCAAGGATGTGCTGTCGGGCGCGACGCCGCGGCTGACGGAGAAGGAAGCGCGCGAAACGATCATGGCTTACCAAAAAGAAATGCGCGCCAAACAAGAGGAAAAAAACAAAGTGCTGGCCGAGCAGAACAAAAAAGTGGGCGCGGCGTTCCTGGCGGAGAACGCCAAGAAAGAAGGCGTCAAAGCGACCTCCAGCGGTTTGCAATACAAAGTCATTACGGAAGGAACCGGAGAAATGCCCAAGGCATCGGACTCGGTGACTACGCACTATCGAGGCACGCTCATTGATGGTAAAGAATTTGACAGTTCGTACAAGCGCGGTCAGCCACAGACATTTTCAGTCGGTGGCGTGATCAAAGGTTGGACGGAAGCTTTGCAGATGATGAAGGTTGGCTCAAAATGGCAACTCTTCATCCCGAGCGACATTGCGTACGGAGATCGAGGAAACCGGGACATTCAGCCGGGTGCAACCCTCATCTTTGATCTCGAACTTCTTGCCATCAATCCGCCGGCCAAACCTCCACCGGCGCTTCCCGGCGCGAGTGCGGGTACCGCGCAGCCGGTTACCAGCGATATCATCAAAGTTCCTTCCGCCGACGAACTCAAAAAGGGAGCCAAGATCGAGGTCATCAAAGCCGATTCGGTGGAAAAGAAGTAAGCCACCATCGAATCTGACAACGCCGCCGACCGGCGGATTCCGCTTTTTGACCTTTGCGGAGCCGTCGGCAAGTGAAATTCCTTTACACCGACCGGCGGCAAACCTTACCTTCACCCACCTGTACTCAAAGTAAGAAGAACTATGGATTCGACATTGAAGGTGAAAAGCATCACCGATTTCCGTCTGCATGAGCGCGACACGGGTTCAGCCGATGTTCAGATCGCGTTACTCACGCAGCGTATCAATCATCTCTCGGAGCACTTGGCGAAAAACAAGAAGGATCTAAACTCGCGCCGCGGCCTGCTGATGATGGTCGGCCAACGGCGGCGCTTGCTGGATTACCTGCACCGCACTGATGCCGCCCGGTATCAAACAGTCACCAAGCGGTTGAAGCTTCGCAAGTAGGGCAATGGCCGCGCGCTCGTCCGCGCAGACTCTCCATCCCGAGTCATATCCATAGATGCCAACGATGAACCAGGAAACGCGACTTGGTATTCATTGTTCCCAATGCAATCGCGCACAAAAAACGCCGCCAGCGCTGGGAAATTTCATTCAGCTCTTGTGTTGCCAGAGCTCAATGAAGTTCCTCTGAGCCGGCGGTGACAGAAAATTGAACTATGTCAGAGAACGTAACGGCTCAAGTTGGAGCCAACCAAATTCATATCGAGACGGGAAAATTGGCCAAGCAGGCTGATGGAGCCGTCACCGTCAAACTGGGCGAGACGATTGTGATCGTCGCCGCCGTCGCCGCCACGAAAGCCAAGGCTGGACAGGACTTTTTCCCGCTCACCGTCGATTATCGCGAGAAAGCAGCGGCGGCGGGCCGTTTCCCAGGCGGCTACTTCAAACGCGAAGGCCGACCCACCGAAAAGGAAATCCTCACCAGCCGGCTCATCGATCGTCCGATTCGCCCACTCTTTCCGAAAGGCTGGTACAATGAAGTCCAGGTGCAAAGCATTTTGCTGAGTGCAGATGGCGAAAATGATCCCGACATTCTGGGTATCGTCGGCGCGTCCGCCGCGCTCATGGTCAGCGACATTCCCTGGGAAGGCCCGCTCGGGGCGGTCCGAGTCGGACGCGTGAAGGGCGAGTTCGTCGCCAACCCGACTCACACCCAGATGAAGGAGAGCGATCTGGATCTGGTCTATGTTGGCAACGCCAGCAACATCGTCATGTACGAAGGTTCAGCCAAGGAAATTACCGAGGCGGATTTTAATGCCGCCCTGCGGTTCGGTCACGATGCCTGTCAGCCCATCATCGCTGCGCAGAAAGAACTCGCCGCCCGCGTTGGCCAGAAGAAACGCGACATCACTGTCAAAATTGTTCCAGAGGAAATTTTGCTGGAAGCCAAGGCGCTTGTCGGGGATCGCATCGTCACGGCCCTGTTGACGCCCGGCAAGCTCGCCCGAGAGAGTGCGTGCAAAGCCATTCAAGAAGAAGTCGGCGCGAAGCTCACCGAGAAATTTAGTGCCGAGAAAGTAACCGAGTTCGTCGTCAACGACGCCTTTTATTACATCCAGAAGGAAGCCGTCCGCAGTTTGGTTTTGAACCAGGGAAAGCGCCTCGATGGTCGAACTTTCGACGTGGTTCGTCCGATTTCCGGCGAGGTGGGAATCCTGCCGCGCGCGCATGGTTCGGCGCTTTTTGCCCGCGGCGAGACGCAAGCGTTGGCGCTCGCGACCCTCGGAACCACCGAAGACTCGCAGGAATTTGATTCCTACACCGGCGGCGTGAACGCGAAACAGTTCATCCTGCACTACAATTTCCCCAACTTCTCCGTCGGTGAAACCGGTCGCATCAGCGGACCTGGCCGCCGCGAAATCGGCCACGGCGCTCTGGCCGAACGCTCGATTGAACCGATGTTGCCACTGCCCGAATATCCGTATGCCATTCGTATCTCAAGCGAGATCATGGAGTCCAATGGCTCGACCTCGATGGCGTCGGTTTGCGCCGGCTCCCTGGCGTTGATGGACGCCGGCGTACCGCTCATCCGTCCAGTGGCAGGCATTAGCGTCGGGATTTGCACCGAATACTCCGGTGCCGCGATTTCCCGTTATCAATTACTCACTGACATCATCGGCTGGGAGGACGCGTTTTGCGACATGGATTGCAAAATCGCCGGCACCGAAAAAGGCATCACGGGCTTTCAGCTCGATCTTAAACTGCGCGGGTTGCCGCACTCCATCATGTCCGAAACCGTCGAGCGCGCGCGGGTGGCTCGGCTGTTCATCCTTGGCGAGATGGCGAAAGTTTTGGCGGCCCCGCGTGCAACCATGAGCAAGTACGCTCCGCGAATCACCACGCTGAAAATCAATCCGGAGAAAATCGGCGCGGTCATCGGGCCGGGCGGGAAAAACATCAAAGCGCTTGTTGAGCGTTCCGGCTGCGAGATCAACATCGAAGACGATGGCACGGTCAAAATCTACTCCGTGGACGAAGAAGGAATGCGCATGGCTCGCGAAGAGATCGAGGGCATGACTGCGGAAATCGAAGTCGGCAAGATTTATCGGGGCAAGGTGGTCACGCTCAAGGAATTTGGCTGCTTCGTCGAAGTATTGCCGGGCAAAGACGGTCTTTGCCACATCAGCGAACTGGCCAACTTCCGGGTGAAGCAGACCGAGGACATCGTCAAGGTCGGCGACGAGATTTGGGTCAAGTGTGTCGGCGTCGATGAAAAAGGGCGGGTCCGACTCTCGCGCAAAGCCGCGATGGCCGAGCGCGACCAAGAGATGGCGGAGAAGACGTAACTGTTTTCGCGGTCAGGCGACACGGAGCGACTTCATGAGTTCCGGTCGCATCCGCCAGCCTCAAGAGGCTCGCGTTGTTTCGCTCATTAGCCATGAGCTCGGTTTGAATTTCGGATCTCGGTGAACTCGCTCTTTCGAGTAAAGTAATTGTGCCGAGTGATAAATGATGGCATTTTGAATTATGTTTCGCATTCCTTGGGGCCGGGTTAACTGGCCAACCAGTATTTTCTTGTTCGGCACGCTGCTGCTCTCGGTGACCGCTGCGCCGATCTATTTATGGCAATTCGGCTTGGATTGGTTCCAGGTGATTTTGTTCCTCGTGTTTTTTGCCTGCTCGTCGATGAGCATCACGCTTGGCTATCACCGTCTGTTTTCCCATCTCGCTTTTCGCGCCCGCTGGCCGGTTCGACTCGGAGTGTTGATGTTTGGCTCGGCGGCGTTTGAAGGATCCGTGCTTGATTGGACCTCGGATCACCGCCGACACCACAAGCATGTGGACCATGACGACGATCCCTACGACATCACGAAGGGATTTTTTCACGCACACATAGGTTGGCTGCTTTTCAAACTCAGGCCCGAACCACCGATGGACAACGTGAACGATCTGTTGCAAGATCCGTTGTTGGTCTGGCAGCATCGTTACACCCACTGGATCGGTGCTTTCATCAGCTTCGTGCTGGCACCGGCCTTGGGCTGGGCTTGGGGCGGGCCGGCTTCGGCGCTGGGTTCCTTCCTGCTCGCGGGAGTGGCGCGCATTGTTTGCGTTCAGCACACCACATTTTTCATTAATTCCTTCTGCCACATGATTGGCCGCCGTCCGTATTCCACCCGTTGCACGGCGCGGGACAGTTGGTTGATGGCGTTGTTCACTTTCGGCGAAGGTTATCACAATTTTCACCATGAGTTTCAGCACGATTACCGCAACGGCGTGAAGCCGTGGCAATTCGATCCGACCAAATGGGCGATTTGGCTGCTGCACCAGTGCGGTCTGACCAGCGACCTGCGCCGCGTGCCAACGGAGAAAATATCTTTGGCGGAAATCGCCGAGAAGCAGCGCCAGCTTCAGTTGTGTCTCGAAACCAAATCGCTGCACTTGTCCGAATCCATGCACAGCCTTTTACAAAAGGCACAGGAACGCCTCCATCGCGCGGCGCAGAATTGGGAACAGCGCAAACAGGAATACGCGCGCGCAACCGAGAGAAAGCTCGAAGCCTCGCGCGAGCGGCTTGCCGAACTCAAGCGCGAGTTTGAGCTGGCCGCTGCGCATCTGCGCGAAGCAATCCAGCACTGGCACGAAGCGCACAGCCAGATCGTGGCTCGCTTCGCTTGAAATCATCGCCGCTTTAGCACGCGGTAAATCAGGAACATTTCCGCGCCGATCTGTTTCTTCGATTCGAGCTTCAACCTCGCGGCAGCTATCAAGCTGGCAAATCCTTCTCCGTCGGCAATCGTTGGGGCGTCACGGCCGCCAAAAATTTTCGGGCAAATAGTTACGTGAATCTCGTCCACCAAATCGGCGGCCAGCATCGCGGCGTTGAGTTCACCACCGCCTTCGCAAACGAGCCGGCGGACATTCCACTCCCGTCGCAGCCAGCGCAACGCCCGCCGCAAGTCGATTTTTTTTTCACCGAACGTCTCGACCGCATCGGCGACTTTCCGCAATTCAGCGACTTTTTCCACGGACGCGCGTCCGGTCGTGATGACCACAATCGGGGAAAACCGGCGCTGAAAAATGTGTGAGCGCGCATCGATGGAACCCGAGCCACTCACGATCGCGCGCAGGTTGAATTCAGCGAGGCCGTTTTTCAGGCGTGCCTGCTGGTATTTCTTCCCGCCCGGCCCCATCGAAATGTCATCACCGCCGGCGGTGCGCGCGCCAGCTAGCACCGCATCGGCGGTTGCTCGCAATTCATAGAGACGAGCCAGATCCCGGCGGCTGGCGAACGAAGCGACCGTGTGATTTGCCGTCGCGATTTTTCCATCGGCAGTCATCGCCATGTTGATCAACATGAAGGGAAATTGACTCGAATGCGCTGGCGCGCGCTGGAAACTAAATTTTTTCGCAGCTTTCATGGCTAACTAATCGGAGTCGTCGAGAACCACGGCAAGTTCATTCAATCAGCATCGCATCGCCGTAACTGAAAAACCGGTAACGCTGCTGAATTGCTTCCGCGTAAGCGCACAACACCAGTTCGCGTCCGCCCGCGCTTCCTGACGCCGCGAAGGCGCTGACCAGCATCAACAGCGTAGACTTCGGCAGGTGAAAATTTGTGATCAAGCCATCGACGAGGCGAAATGGGAACGGCGGGTAAATGAAGATATTTGTCCGTCCGCTAATCGCTTCGATTTTTCCGGCTCGTTCACGGGCGACACTTTCCAAAACTCGCACGGTCGTGGTGCCTGCAGCGATAACGCGCCGCCCGCTCGACTTTGCGGCGTTGATAATGCGCGCGGACTCCGTGCCGATTTCAAATCGCTCCGAATGCATGACATGATCTTCAATCGCTTCGCTTTTGACGGGTGCAAATGTGCCGACACCGACATGCAGCGTGACGAAACAGACTTCCACGCCCTTTGCTTTCAGTTGCGCCAGGAGTTCGTCGGTGAAATGCAATCCCGCCGTCGGCGCGGCCACGGAGCCGTCCGCCCGGGCGTAAACCGTTTGATAGCGCGCCTCGTCATCGTCGAAATGAATCGCGTTCGAGCGTTCGATATACGGCGGCAGCGGGATTTCTCCAAGTGCCACGAGTTCGCGGGTGATGTCCGGCGTGCGATGAAACTGCAGCCGGCCATGTCCTTCCGCATTTTTTCCGATGACCTCCGCCTCGCACTCGGACGTCGAGCCGTCGCGACGGCAAAGCTGGATGCGTGTGCCGGCGGAAAGGCGTCTTCCCGGACGCAACATCGCCCACCAATCGTTTGTGCAATTTTCCTCCAGCAACAAAATCTCGACCTTGGTTTGGCTGTCTCTTTTCAAGCCGCGCAGCCGCGCGCGAATCACTTTGGAGTTGTTGAGGACGAGCACGTCGCCGGGTTGCAAGTGATCAACCAGCTCGACAAAACGGCGGTGCGCGATCGCGCCATCGCTCCGTCGCAGCGTCAACAGCCGCGATCTGTCGCGCCGGGCAAGCGGCGTTTGCGCGATCAAATCCGCCGGCAAATCATAGTCGAAGTCCGCTGTTTGCACGGGCGTTTCTCGGATTTTTCCCCGGCGAATGCAAGCAGGCCGTGCGGACGTTGCCGCTTGACCCGACTGCTGGCCAAGTTGACCATCCTTCACAAATGCTACTCCGCTGCCTCCCTGCGCTCATGCTCGGCTTTGTCGTGTTGCGCTTCAACGCGGTTTCCGCTCCCCGCGAAACCGTGGCACTGGCGCCGGAGCAGGCCGAAGCGTTGCTCGCGTTGGACGCGGCCGAACGCGCGGCGGACGAGCAACAATGGAGCAGCGTGCTGGCGGCGTTTCGCTACGAAGACCAAATCACTCGACTCGTTCCGCTGCTCAATCGCGAACCTTCGACGTGGACGAACCTCGGTGCCTTCGCCAGTTTACCGGTTCGTTATCCCGCTGCGCCGGCCGGTGAACTCCTTCGCGCAAAGATTCGCCGTTCGCTAGTTGTGTCAACAAACGGCGAGCTGCAGCTTGCGGGCACGCTCGGAAATTTGACCGCGACCGCTCAAGCGCAAGGGTGGAGGCTCGACCGCGTTTCTCTGCGGCAGATTGGATTTGAAACCAACTCCAACCAGCGTCCGCGCTCGACCCTCGCCTTCAGCGTGAGTTTGAGTCAGACCGCGAGCGAAACGCGGCTCCAGCTTCGCGGCAAAGCGGAAGTGATCTGGCAAAACAAATTTTCCTCGCCCGCGATGAACCAACCTGCGTCGGTGAACATCATTCGCCTCGAACGCCTCGAACGTTCCGGGCCGCCGGCCTTTCGAGAATGGTTTGCCACGGAGTTGCCGCCGCAAGCCGGTTCGTTTTTTATCGACCCGCTGCTCGCGCGCGATCTTGATGGCGACGGACGGACAGAACTTTGTCTGCTCGGCGCGGGGCGAGTGGCGCGTCTGCCCGCTGGAAAATCCGCGTGGGCGCTTGAGTCCGCGCCGTGGAGCACGCCGCCGGCCTCCCAGCGCGCCGTGATCTTTGCGGACATCAATGGCGACGGATGGGAGGATTTGTTGATCGCGGACCACGAAGGCTTGTTACTGATCCGAGGCGAAGGCGCGGGCCGCTTTGCCGAAAATCCGACGCGCATCTGGCGCGCGCCAGCGCGGCTCGAAGAACCACAGGTGCTCTCCGTTGGCGATGTCGATCGCGATGGTCGGCTCGATATTTTTTTCGGCCAATATCGTGTGCCGTACGTTGGCGGGCAATTTCCGACGCCATACTACGACGCTAACGACGGCCTGCCATTTTATCTCCTGCACAACGACGGAGATGGAAGTTTCACCGACATTACGGGCGCGTCCGGACTCGCCGCCAAACGTCACCGCCGCGTTTACAGCGCGTCACTGTTCGACTGGGATCAGGATGGCGACGCGGATTTGATCGTGATGAGCGACTTCGCGGGTATCGACTTGTTTCGCAATGACGCCGGACGCTTCATCGACGTGACGGCACAACTCGGCGAGAGCCGCCACCTTTTCGGGATGGGGCACGCGATAGCCGACTTTGATGGCAACGGCACACCGGACGTGCTGGCCGTGGGCATGGATTCACCGGTCGCGACGCTGCTGGATCGCCTCGCGGCGAATCGTCCGGGCTTTCCGCACCACGCCCGGATGCGCGCGGCGATGACTTTTGGCAACCGCGTTTTTCTTGGCGATGGCCGGGGTGGATTCGCGCCCGCCGCGTGGTCGGACGAAATCGCCAAAGCCGGCTGGGCGTGGGGCGCGGCCGTGGCGGACTTCGAAAACAGCGGTGCGCTGGACATCTATCTCGCCAACGGCCACGAGACGCTCGCGAACTATGCCGACTACGAGCGGCAATTCTGGCTCCACGATATTTACGTGGGGCGCTCCGAACCGGATCACGCGCGCGATCTTTTTTTCTTCGCCGGCGCTCGCTCGCGTCGCCTGGCGGCGAAGGAAAGCTTCGGCGGCTGGCAGGAGAACAAATTATTTCTTCAGGCAGGCGCGCAAAAATTTATAGAAACCGCCTTCGTGCTCGGCGTGGCGCTGCCGGAAGATTGCCGCAACGTCATCGCGGCGGATTTCGACGGCGATGGCCGCGTCGATCTGGCGGTTACGACCGTCGAGTTGACGCCGCGTCAACGCCAGCGCCTGCTCATCTATCGCAACGAACTGCCGGACACCGGCCACTGGATTGGTTTCCGTTTCACGGGCGCAACGGGCCGCGCGGCAAACGCGCGCGTTCGGATCGGGACAAAATGCGGCACGCAAACGCGCTGGCTCGTGACGGGCGACGGCTTCCGTTCGCAAAACGATTTGGTGGCGCACTTCGGGTTGAGTGCGGAAACCGCGCTCACGCGAACAGAAATTGTTTTGTTCAATGGCGAACAAATCGAAATTCCGCCGCCACAAGTGGATCATTGGAACACCGTCCTGCTCCCGCCGCCGGAAAAGACGAAGCGGCATGACGCCATTTCAAAATGAGGCAAGCTGCATTGCCGGCCTTGCCGGAATTTACACGCGCTATTCGTCAACTTCGTCTCGACTAAGAGTGCGTCGGCTTGTATCTCAATGGCGTGCCCCGCCAACAGACGATCAACAGACAGACGCCTCGCCCCCAGCGCCGCGTCAACGCGCTGACTTGCTGCCTGTGCTTGTTTTTTTTGTGCGCTGGCGGCGCGATGGCCGCCGATGTCCACCACTACGTTTTCTTTGCTCGCGAGCGGGAGCGCATTGGCGAACCGTCGTTTCTCGCCACGAAGGCCTTTGAAGGCGCGCAGTTGAAATACACCTGGCGGGAACTGGAGCCAGGGAAGGACGAGTATGATTTTAGCGCCGTCAGGCAAGACTTGATGCGCCTGCACGCGAACGGCAAGAAATTGTTCATCCAGCTTCAGGATTCCTCGTTCACTCCGAAGTTCGTGCCTGTCCCGCGCTATTTGCTCAACGACACCCGCTACCATGGCGGCGCGGACAAGCAATTCGCCATCGAGAATGACGACGAAGAACATGCCATGCCTGCGGGTTGGGTGGCACGGCGCTGGGACACAGCCGTACAAGCCCGGTTCCATCAACTGCTGCTGGCGCTTGGCAAAGAGTTCGATGGCCGGATCGAAGGTATCAATCTGCCCGAGACGGCGGTTGATTTCGGCGAGACGGGCCGTCTTTTTCCGCCGGGCTTCACTCCAGAAATCTATTGCGACGCCATCGTGACTAACATGGCGGTGCTCAAGCGCGCCTTCCCCAAGTCCATCACGATGCAATACGCCAACTTCATGCCGGGCGAATGGCTGCCCGACCGCGACCGCGAATTTCTCCGGCGGATCTATCGTCGCGCGCAGGAACTGAAAGTCGGCGTCGGCGGCCCGGATCTTCTGCCCTACAAACCAGGGCAAATGAACCACGCCTATCCTTTGATCAAAGAATGCGCTGGCATTGTTCCCACCGGCATCGCTGTTCAAGATGGCAATTATGAATACAAAAATCCCCGGACCGGCCGGCAAATCACCATCGCCGAACTGATTGGTTTTGGGTCCGAGTATTTGAAAGTCGATTACGTCTTCTGGTGTACACAGGAACCCTTTTACTCGGAGAAATTGATCCCGCTTCTTCAATCGCGAAAATGAGGGCAGCCACAATTCTCAAAACGCACGCTGGCGGTGACATTTTGATGCCATTATGAGTTTGCTTTCACTGACCCTCGAACTCGAACACGCGCTCGCGCAATTGCCCGTCATCGACGTTCACACGCACCTCGTCGGTGGCAGGTTGGGCGCGCGCGGGCTGCACGACGTGCTGCTGTATCACATGGTGGTGAGCGACCTCTATGCGGCGGGTTGTCCGAACGGCGCGCGACTCACGCAGTATCCGCAGTGGCCAAGCGAGAAGGAGGCACACGCGCGCATTCAAGAGGCTTTGCCGTTTCTGTCGCACATTCAAAACACCAGTTCTTGGTGGGGCGTGCGGCTCATTCTCGCTGATCTCTACGATTGGCGCGAACCGATCACACGCGATAACTGGCGCAAGCTCGACGCACTCATCCGCGAGCGAACTGACGACCGCGCATGGCATCATTCGATTCTTGATCGCTTGAACATACGGCGCACGGGTACCGAGATCGCGCGGCGCGAGCGCGGCGAAGACGACGACCGTCTGCAATACGCGCTCGAATGGGGCTTTTTCACGCGCTGCCAATGGGGCGAGTTTGACACGGCGCTCTACGAGTTGGAGCGTTGCTGGGGGCGCAAGCCGGAAAGTCCATCGCCCATCGGCGCCAGTGGCCGCCCCAAAACGGAGCGCACGATTCGCTCGCTCGCCGACGTTCACGCAGCGGTGAGGCATTACGTGAACGCGATTCCGTTCAGCCGCGTG
>JACPZS010000250.1 GCA_016195385.1 Verrucomicrobiota bacterium | reverse complement strand
CTTCCGCCGCGCGCCCTGCTGCTTCGCGAAATTCAATGTCTTGAACAGTGGCCATGAAGAAAATCAGTTGCGGAGCAAAGCCCGGAAACCGGCCTGCTCGAAATGAACGTCCGTGGTCAGCGCATCGAGAAGGTCCGCATCCTCCATGACGAGAAACGAGATGCAGTCCGTCAGGCTCCAGCCTTTGTCGGGACGTTCGGTGAACAGCGTAATGGCGCGATGCAACAGCGATTCATTCAGCGGAACCACGGTAATGGTGGGGTCTTCCTGAAAGCCATTCAGGATGGAAACCGCCATCTCGCGGTATTGGGGCTTCGCGAGCGCATTGCCCATTTCGAGCATGACAGCCCAGGTCGTCAGAAACGACCACGTTTCCGCTTCGGTTTTCTTTGCCCAGCGCTTGGCGGCGGGATGCGAAGCGTCCTGCTCAACCGCCAAAGCGATGAGGTAGGCGGAATCCAAAAATACCGTACGCCTGCTCATTTCAACGGTTTGCCACGATAAAGGTATTCATCCAGGTTTTCCGAAAAATCTTTCGGCCCTTTCAGCTTCATTGCCGCGACCTTGCGGAGCAACGAATATGGCTTTGCCTTCTTTTTGGTCGGCGGTGTTTGAACCGTCAATTTTACCGATGAATGGGCGGGGATTTTCACCAACCCTTCCGGGCGAAATACTTTGCCGTCAAAAATTGCCTTCAATGTTTGGGTCATAAAGTATCTTTCAGTTCTCCGGGTTTCGGACTCGCGGCTCGCGGGCCATCGAATCTTTGCCGCCTGCGACCGTCACGAACGGTCCGCCTTCCAGCGGCGCGGGCTTGCTGAACGCCACGTCCGGCATCTCGCTCGGTTTGCCGGCCAGTGGGAAATCTTTCCGCAACGGAAAATAAGGATAGCCTTCCCACATCAGGATGCGGCGCAGGTCGGGATGCCCCCGGAAGCGAACGCCCATCATGTCGTAAATCTCGCGTTCGTGCCAATCGGCGGTGCGCCAGACGCCGGTCACGGTGGGAAGCTCGGACTTCTCCTCGCTTACATCCGTCTTCAATCGCAGATGCACGTTGCCCGCGAGCCGACTCAACTCATAAACCACCGTCCAGCGCGGGTCTTCGCCGTAGTTGTCCACGCTGCTGATGTCCACCAGGTAATCGAAACCGAGCTCCTTTTTTGCGAAGACGCAGACCTCGGTGATCTTCTCCGCGTCGTTGAGCTTCACCGTCAACTCGCCACGAAACTCCGTCGCTTCGGAGAGGATCTCTCCGAACTGCGCTTTCAACTTCTGGGCTGATTCGATTGCAGACACGGGTTGGTTGAGAGTCGTTTGAGTTGAGAGTTGAGCGAGCGCGCGTCAGGTCGTGCCCACCTTCTCGCCCCGATCTTTCTTCGAGCGAAGCATGTTGGAAATTTCCAGCTCCTTGATCACCGGCTGACGCGAAACCTTGTCTTGCAGCTTCACCAGCGCATCCAGCAACGCCTCGGGGCGCGGCGGACAGCCCGCCACATACACATCCACCGGGATGATATTATCCACGCCCTGGAGCACCGCATAGCTGCGATACATGCCGCCGGTCGAGGCGCACGCGCCCATCGCGATCACCCTCTTCGGCTCGGCCATCTGGTCGTAGATGCGCTTCACCGACAGCGCCATCTTGTACGTCACCGTGCCGGCCACGATCATCACGTCCGATTGACGGGGAGAAAACCGCATGACCTCCGATCCGAAACGCGAGATGTCGAACCGGCTCGCGCCTGAGGCCATCAACTCAATCGCGCAGCACGCCAGCCCCATCGGCATCGGCCAGAGCGAATTCCTGCGGAACCAGTTCAAGGCCGCATCGACTTGGGTGATGACCACGTCACCTTCAATCTTCGAGTTGTAGCCGATTTCTGAGTTGGTCTGCATAGTTCTCAAACCGCCGAAAAGCCGGTCTTCTTCGTCAAGCTAACCAGCGTGAAAAAGGCAGGCAAGGTGAATAGTGATTTTTTTCACAAGCCGGCCAAAACTGGGCAAGTCGCGACGTTTGCAACTCGGAGAGCACCTGACAATTCCAATTACGATCGTCCGGAAGTTATCGGCTCGCGACGGAGAGATTTTGATCCAGAAATGCCGGAGGCAGGGCGCGCATTGTGCCCCGAGGCGAAGCGGGCGGGCGTTTGGGAACGGCACGGCGTTGTGCCGGATGAGCCGCCGGTTTTTTTCGGACCCGCTTGGGAGCAGGCTTCGCTTTCGCCCGCACTGCCGGTCGTTTCTTGATTAGCGGCGATGCGTCAACGACCGGCAACCAAGCCAAAGTAAATGCTGCCATTACCATCAAAAGGAGCCATTTCTTCATATATTTCAAAACTCAAATTAGTAAACCGCGCTGCCAACGGCCGCCCGGTAAAGTTGCGGGCAACCTTCGCAATCATTCACACTCGACTGCAAAACAAAAAGCGTGTCACCTTGAAATTTGTGGCGCATTTAGTTGCCCCGGACTCAAAGAACCACGCTTGCTGGAAACTATTCTTCGGCGCTGCTCAGTTTCGCCAGCACGCTGAAATCTTCCAGCGTTGTCGTGTCACCTTTGATCTCCGTGCCCGAGGCGATCTGTTTAAGCAGGCGGCGCATGATTTTTCCCGAGCGCGTTTTTGGCAGAGATTCGGCAAACCGGATGTCGTCGGGTTTGGCGACGGGGCCAATCTCTTTGCCAACGTGGTCGCGCAGCTCGCGGCGGACTTCGGGCGTAGCTTTGACGCCGCCTTTGAGAGTGACGAAGGCGACGAGCGCCTGGCCTTTCAGCTCATCCGGCCGGCCCACGACGGCGGCCTCGGCGACTTTCAAGTTGCTGACGAGCGCGCTCTCGACTTCCGCCGTGCCGATGCGATGACCGGCAACGTTGAGCACGTCGTCGATGCGCCCGACGATCCAGAAATAGCCGTGCTTGTCCTGTCGGCAGCCGTCGCCCGTGAAGTAGCTGCCTTTGACCTCGCTCCAGTACGTTTGCTTGTAACGTTCGTTGTCGCCCCAGATGCCGCGCAACATACTCGGCCACGGTTTGCGGATGACGAGTTTGCCGCCGCTGTTTTTTGGAACCGGATTGCCTTGGTCATCGACGACTTCCGGCAGCACGCCGAAGAACGGCAGTGTCGCGGTGCCGGGTTTGGTTGGCGTCGCGCCGGGTAACGGCGTGATCATGATTCCGCCCGTTTCCGTCTGCCACCACGTATCCACAATCGGGCATCGCCCGCCACCGATGATCTCGCGATACCACATCCAAGCTTCCGGATTGATTGGCTCGCCGACCGTGCCGAGCAGACGCAGCGAACTTAGATCGTGTTTGCGCGGCCACTCTTCGCCCCACTTCATGAACGCGCGAATTGCCGTCGGCGCGGTGTAGAGGATCGTCACGCCATATTTCGCGACGATGCGCCAGAAACGATCCGGCTCGGGAAAATTCGGCGCGCCCTCGTACATCAAACTCGTTGCGCCGTTGGCCAGCGGCCCGTACACGACGTAGCTGTGACCCGTCACCCAGCCCACGTCGGCCGTACACCAGTAAACATCCGTGTCGCGCAGGTCGAAGACGTATTTACTCGTCAATTTCGCGCCGAGCAAATAGCCGGCGGTCGTGTGCAAAATCCCTTTCGGTTTCCCGGTCGAACCACTCGTGTAGAGAATGAACAAGGGCGCTTCGCTGTCCATTTTCTCGGCGGGACAATCGGCGTTCACGTACTCCAGTTCGCGATGCCACCACACATCGCGGCCCTCCTCGATGTGAACGTCGTTGCCTGCGCGGCGCAACACGATCACTTTCTCGATGGTCTTCGCGAGCAATTTGCCTTGGGCGTCTTTAAGCGTGAGCGCATCGTCCACGTTTTTCTTCAACTGCACCACGCTCCCGCGCCGAAAGCCCCCGTCCGCCGTGATCACCAGTTTCGCCTGGCAATCGAAAATACGATCCGCCACCGACTGCGCGCTGAAACCGCCGAACACCACCGAGTGTACAGCGCCAATGCGCGCGCAGGCCAGCATCGCAATCGCTGCCTCCGGCACCATCGGCAAATAGATGATGACGCGGTCGCCTTTCTTGAGACCATTTCGCTTGAGGACATTCGCAAACAAACAAACCTCCCGATGCAATTGGCGATACGTGAGAACGCGTTCTTCTCCCGGCTTGCCCGGCGACGCTGGCTCGCCTTCCCAGATGATAGCCGCCTTGTTTGCAGTGGACGTGCCGAGATGTTTGTCCAGGCAGTTGTGGCTGACGTTCAGGCGTCCGCCAACGAACCACTTGGCGAATGGAGCCTTCCATTGCAGCACCTTTTTCCACGGCTTGAACCAGACTAATTCCTGCTTCGCCTGCTTGCCCCAAAATTTTTCCGGCGCTTGAATCGACTCGCGATAAAGCTTGCGGTAATGCGCCATCGACTTGATGTGCGCGCATTCTGAAAATGACTTCGGCGGCGGAAAAAGTCGCTCCTCGTGCATGACGGAAGTGATGTTGATGCCAGGTTTGTCTGATTGATTCATAACTTTGTGCCGGAGAACGCGGGTATCTTATGAGCACGCGACGACGCGTCAACCTTGGAGTGCCGGGACGGGAATTTCCTCGAAATAATCAAGCTCGGCGCTTGACATGGCTTTGCTTCGCGGGAAAAATTTGCACTATAGAATAGCCAAAAATCTGTCGAGAAATAATACGAACGCCTATGCTGACGATCCTCGGACCAAAACAGCGCTTCTGCGATGGTGTTTCGCGCCGGAATTTCCTCAAGATTGGCGCGCTCGGTTTCGGCGGCCTCACGCTGCCGCAATTGCTGCGCGCGGAAGCGCAGTCGGGCGTCGGACGCTCGCACAAGGCGGTAATCATGATTTTCCTGCCGGGCGGGCCGTCGCACCAGGACATGTTTGATCTGAAAATGGACGCACCGGCGGAAATTCGCGGCGAGTTCAAACCAATCCGCACCAGTGTTCCGGGAATCCAAATTTGCGAACATCTGCCGCGCATGGCGAAGCTGATGGACAAGACGGCGATTATTCGCTCGATCATCGGCGCGAATGGCGACCACTACGCGGTGCAATGTTTGACCGGTCGCGATCACAAGAATCAACCGCAAGGCGGCTGGTTCTGTCTCGGCTCGGCACTCTCAAAACTGCAAGGCCCGGTGGACAAATCGGTTCCTCCGTTCGTCGGACTCTCGCCGAAAATGGGCCACATGGAATGGGCCGACGCCGGTTCACCTGGTTTTCTCGGCCCGGCGCACGCGCCGTTCAAGCCGCTCGACGCAGGCAAGACCGACATGGTGCTCAACGGCGTGACGCTGGATCGGCTGGCTGATCGGCGTGCGTTGCTCTCCGGTTTTGATCGCTTCCGTCGCGACGTCGATGCGAGCGGTTTGATGGAGGGTCTCGATTCTTTCAACGAGCAAGCCTTCGGGATGCTCACCTCAAGCAAACTCGTCGAAGCGCTGGATTTGACCAAGGAAGATCCGAAGCTCGTCGAGCGCTACGGCAAAGGCGATCCGCGAAACCGCGACGACGGCGGGCCGAAGCTGATGGAACACTTCCTCATTGCGCGGCGATTGGTCGAGGCGGGTTCGCGCTGTGTAACACTCGCTTTCAGCCGGTGGGATCATCACGGCGACAATTTCGGCGCGCTGCGGCAGGATTTGCCACTGCTTGATCAAGGCTTGAGTGCGCTCATCGAAGACCTCCATCAACGCGGTCTCGACAAAGACGTTTCAGTCGTAGTGTGGGGCGAGTTTGGCCGCACGCCAACGATCAACAAAGACGGCGGACGCGACCACTGGCCGCGCGTCTCGTGTGGATTAGTGGCGGGCGGCGGCATGAAGACGGGGCAAGTCATCGGCGCGACGGATCGTCTCGGCGGCGAAGCCACTGAACGGCCCGTGACCTTCGGCGAAGTCTTCGCGACGCTTTATCACAATCTCGGCATCGACGTTAGCAAAGTGACGATTCCCGATTTGTCCGGCCGACCACAATACCTCGTCGATGGCTACCAGCCGATGAAGGAATTGGTTGGATAATAGCTATGAGTTCGCTCCGATACGTTCGATGGCAGGATGGCGACATGTGGCTCGGATACTTGGAGAATTATCCTGATTACATGACACAAGGCGAATCCCTGCTGGAGCTTGAAGAAAATCTCCGCGACATCTATGCGGATCTCCGAAGTGGAGCCATCCCTTCCGTCCGCTCCATTGCCGAACTTCAAGTGCAGTGAAGCGCGTCGAGCTTCTACAGAAGTTGAACGAGCTTGGTTGTCGGATTCTTCGGCACGGTGGAAAGCACGATTGGTTTCAAAATCCGCGCACAAAAATGTGCCAGCCGGTGCCGCGCCACCGGGAAATCAACGAATATCTGGCCCGGAGCATTCTCAAGAAATTGAGCGATGAACAATAAAGCAATCATGACCGTCTGACTGAGGCTAACGAAACGACTCATGCTGACCATTTACGGCAAATCATCCCGCTTCTGCGACGGCATCTCGCGCCGTAATTTCCTGCGCATCGGCGCGCTGGGAATGGGCGGGCTGGCGCTGCCGCAGATTCTACAGGCCGAGTCACAATCGGGCATCCGTCGCTCGCACAAGGCGGTCATCATGATCTACTTGCCGGGCGGGCCGCCGCATCAGGATACATTCGATCTCAAGCTCGACGCACCGTCCGAAATTCGCGGCGAGTTCAGGCCGATTCGCACGAACGTTCCCGGCATCCAGATTTGCGAGCATCTGCCGCGGATGGCGGCGATGATGGACAAGCTCGCCGTCATCCGTTCGATGGCCGACGCGCGCGATGACCACACCGATTTCATGTGCCTGACCGGCCGTTCAAAGAGCAATCAGCCGCCCGGTGGTTGGCCGTCGTTCGGCGCGGTGGTTTCCAAAGTTCTAGGCCCCACCGATTCCGCAGTGCCGCCGTTCATTGGCCTTGAACCGCGGATGCAGCACAAGCCCTACAACGCCGCGACGCCGGGATTTCTTGGCGTCGGCCATCAATCGTTTCGCCCGCAAGGCGACGGCAAAAACGACATGGTGCTGAATGGTGTCACGCTCGACCGGCTCGCGGATCGCCGGGCGTTGCTCGATGGCTTTGATCGCTTTCGTCGCGACGTGGACGGCAGCGGTTTGATGGAAGGACTGGACGCTTTCAATCAACAGGCGTTCGGCGTGCTGACTTCGAGCAAGCTCGTCGAAGCGCTCGACCTTCAACGCGAAGACAAGCGCGTGCTCGAAAGCTACGGCAAGGGCGATCCGAAACCGCACGGCGACGCCGCGCCGATGTTGATGGAACAATTCGTGATGGCCCGCCGGCTCGTCGAGGCGGGCGCGCGCGCGGTCACGGTCGCCTTCGGCTTCTGGGATTACCACTCGAACAACCACAAGCTTTGCAAAGAAGATTTGCCGCTGCTCGATCAAGGCGTCACGGCGCTCGTCCAGGATCTGCATCAACGCGGACTGGACAAGGATGTTTCGGTCATCGTCTGGGGCGAATTCGGGCGCACGCCGACGATCAACAAAGACGGCGGGCGCGATCATTGGCCGAAAGCTTCGTGCGCGCTGCTCGCGTGCGGCGGCATGAAGACCGGGCAGGTGATTGGCGCGACGGATCGGCTCGGCGGCGAGCCGAGCGAGCGTCCCGTGCAGTTTGGCGAAGTCTTCGCCACGCTCTATCACAACCTCGGCATCGACGTGAACCGCGCCACGATCAATGATCTCTCCGGTCGTCCGCAATATCTCGTCGATGGCGGCTGCCAGCCGATGAAGGAACTGGTTTAGCCAGATGTTAGGCGTCATCACACGTATGGACTGGGCCGACCAATTCTTCGTTCTACTCGGAGCATATCTAGCATGCGCCGTCTTTGCCTACATTGCGACTTGCTCAGGGCATGGGTGGCGTTCTCGTCTTTCCGAGTTTGCGATGGTTGGTTCCGGCGCTGGTTCGGCCATTGCGATGCTCGCCCATGCACTTTTGGTCCGCGTGTGGAGCGATTACGAGGCGAGTGTTCCGCCTTCCGTGGCGCAGACATCATGGCGGCTGTTCGCATTTGCCGGTCAATACGCACCATTGTACGGTGCTGTAAGTGGAGCCATTATAGGTTTATTTCTTGCGTATGTATTTCGTCCAACTTGCCGTCTGTCCATAGACTCCAGCGAATTACAGCATCGCACTGATTGATTCCTGCATAAGAATGACGATGACTAAATCAACACTAAGCCTCGCCACATTTGTATGCTTGCTGAATTGCTCGACGATTTTGGCGAAGGAACTCGCCGACTCAAACTCGTCCTTAAAAATTGCGCGCCTGCAAATCCACTTTCAGGAGGCGAAGGAAGCGGCGACCAACGAGACGTTGCGCCTGCGCGGCAAGGATGCGCAGCAACAGTTGCTCGTCACCGCGCAACTCGACGGCGGCGCGTTGCGTGACTTGACTCATGAAGTCGCATTTTCCGCGTCGCCGACGAACATCGCGCGTGTCGATAAAGCGGGCCGTGTCACTCCGCTCGCAGACGGCAGCGCGACCATCACGGCCGCGACGGCCGACGGCCAGTCCGCCACGCTGCCGGTCGTCGTCGAAGAATCGCAGCGCATTTCGCCCGTCAACTTTCCGAATCAGATCACGCCCATCTTCACGAAGCTCGGTTGCAACGGCGGTGGGTGCCACGGCAAGTCGAGCGGGCAAAACGGTTTCAAACTCTCGCTGCTCGGCTTCGAGCCGACGGAAGATTACGAACATCTCGTCAAGGAGGCGCGCGGTCGCCGACTGTTCCCCGCCGCTCCCGAACACAGTTTGCTTCTGGAGAAAGGCGCCGGGACGCTGCCTCACGGCGGCGGTAAACGGCTCGACACGGATTCCGACGACTACAAATTATTGGTGCGCTGGATTCGCCAGGGCATGCCCTACGGCACGACGAACGATCCGGTCGTCACTTGCATCGAAGTTTTCCCGAAAGAGCGCACGATGGTGCGTGACGGCGAACAACAACTCGTCGTCACCGCCCATTACTCCGACGGCTCGACGGCGGACGTAACGCGAGGCGCGCTGTTTGAGCCGAACGACAAGGAAATGGCGAAAACCGACGCGAACGGACGCGTGAAGGTTTTTGAGCAACCCGGCGACGTCGCGGTGATGGTGCGTTATCAAGCCAAGGTCGCGGTCTTTCGCGCCACTGTGCCGCTCGGCGCGCCCGTCGAAAATCTTCCCATCGCGAAAAATTTCATCGATGAACTCGTGTTCAAGAAACTCAAAGCCATCGGACTGCCGCCGTCGCCGTTGTCGGACGACGCGACGTTCCTTCGACGTGTGACGATTGATGTGGCCGGCCGCTTGCCGACGCCGGAAGAAGCTGAAAAATTTCTCGCCGACAAAGAATCAACCAAGCGCGACCGGTTGATTGACCGTCTGCTGGCGAGTGGCGAGTACGCCGATTACTTCGCGAATACCTGGAGTTCGCTGCTGCGCAACAAGCGCGGCGACGCGACACACACGCGCGGCACTTACGCTTTTCACGACTGGATCCGCGACGCGATGTTCACGAACAAGCCGTACGACCAATTTGTCCGCGACGTGCTCGGGGCGTCGGGTGACATCGCACAAAACCCGCCAGTGGCGTGGTATCGGCAGGTGAAAAATCCGACTGCGCAAATGGAGGACACCGCGCAGTTGTTTCTCGGTCTTCGGCTTCAGTGCGCGCAGTGCCATCATCACCCGTTCGAGAAATGGAGCCAGCAGGATTACTACAGCTTCTCCGCGTTTTTTTCGCAGGTCGGGCGCAAGGCCGGCTCGCAGCCCGGCGAGGAAACCATTTTCCACAAGCGCGGCGTGGCGACGGCGACCAACAAGAAAACCAAACAGCCGGTCAAGCCCGCCGGCCTCGGCGCGGAGCCGGCCCAAATCGCAGCGGATGACGATCCGCGCCAGGTGCTGGCCGACTGGCTGACCGATAAAAAGAATCCTTTCTTCGCGAAGGCGCTCGTCAACCGCTACTGGAAGCATTTCTTCAATCGCGGCCTGGTCGATCCCGAGGACGACATGCGCGAGACGAATCCCGCGACGAATCCCGAATTGCTGGACACGCTGGCCAAAAATTTCGTCGAGAGCGGTTACGATTTGAAAAATCTCGTGCGGACAATTTGTCGCTCGCAGGTTTATCAACTCAGCTCCGTTCCCAACGAATTCAACAAAATCGATCGGCAAAATTTCTCGCGCTACTACCCGAAACGCCTCACGGCGGAAGTCCTCTTTGACGCGATCAATCAAGTCACCAAGGCGGAATCGAAGTTCGATGGTTTGCCGGCGGGCGCGCGCGCGGTGAGCCTGCCGGACAACAGCTTCAACGCGGGTTCTTATTTCCTCACCGTGTTCGGGCGGCCGGAGTCGTCGAGTTCGTGCGAATGCGAGCGTTCGCAGGACGCGAGTCTGGCGCAGAGCCTGCATTTGCTCAATTCGAAGGACATCCAGGAAAAACTGGCGAATGATTCCGGGCGGGCCGCGCTGCTGGCGAACGACAGCCAGCGTCCGGACGATCAAAAAATCCGCGAGCTTTACGAGTGGGTCTATTCACGCGAGCCGGCGCCGGATGAACTCCAATTCGCGACCAGCTACTTGGGCAAGCAACTGCAAAAAGTCGGCGATGAAAAGCAGAAGCAGTCCGCGAAGCGGCAAGCCTACGAGGACACCGTGTGGGCGCTGTTGAGCACGAAGGAATTTTTGTTCAATCACTGATCGGGCGGCGTGGAAAATTCATGAAGCATGATTGCTGCTGGTCTTTGCTTCGGAGAGGATTTTTCAGTGGCTGATTGCTCACGAACTTTGCAGCCGACCGGACGTTTCCGGCGGTGGTCGTTGATTGATCGTTCGGCGGCAGCGACGCGCCCGACGCGAAAACTCGTATGATTCTTGAGTGCCCACACTGCAAACAATCGGTCGAAGTCAGCAAGGACTGGGCTGGCCAGACGATAGCTTGCCCCTACCCAAAATGCGCGCGCGAGTTTTTGGTCCCGCCAGAACTCTTTGCCGCAACATCAATGTCGGCGGCTCCGGCGACACCAGACGCAAATATGTTCGACGCAGGTGAGTTCTATCGACTTGAGCGTGCTGGCTCGGAATCCTTTTACGAGAAGGGCTGGCGCTATTTCAAGCACGACGGCAAGCGCATCTTCGTTCCAGGCGCGCGAGAATATATCAAATCCCAGCTGGTGGCCAAAACTGCAATCGACAAGCAAGTTGTGAGCAATCAGTCAATGAGCATCACTTTGCACACTACAATTGTTCCATGTCCTCGCTGCGGGGGCGGGCCATTGAAACAAGTAGGAGGGGGAATGAACTCTTGGACTGACCCTTACGACCCTGAGCATGCGGTCATCTGTCAAAGTTGCGGAGCAGAACAGTGCGGCTATTGCGGGGGGAGAAAGACGTTCTTGGACGATTACGGAACGGACCAAACCTGCGGGTGGTGCAAAGGGCAAGGTTGGTGGGTTCCCCCAAAGGACATCCTGGAGGTCAGGGCTGGGACGAGGAAGCGCAGAAGCGAAGCGCAGCGGCGGAAGCGGCAGAACGATGAAGAATCGGAGCGCCTTCGTCCGCAGCGGGAGCGTGAGTGGGCAGCCCGAGACCGCAGCCGAGCTACAGCGAGGGCACGGAAGGAATGGTTTAAACGCAACAAGACTGCCTGCGTTCGCACATTGGGAGTGTTGACTCTTGTGGCACTTGTACCAATCATTTTTTTTCTCCATAAATTAACCAAAGACTCTTGGCTTCTCGACGGTATCCTCTATGTCGCGGGCACATCAGCAGCAGGTTTGATACTGCGTACGATGGAGTGGAACAAGTCCGACCGATACTTTGTGGACGTTACGGAGGACGGGCATATAGTCTATCGAGAGCCAGATAACGACTTTCGGCATGAGATGCGGTTCATCCTCGATAATGAGAACAGCCGATTTGTAGTGTGCGGAGCTGCAGGACTCACATCGGAGCGCCAAAATCGAATTCTTGGGAAATTTGACGGCCAGGCTGTTTTACAGTGACAGACACAATGCCGAACAAAATCACCGGAGCGAATGCAGTCGGGCCACGTCAGTTGGCAATGCGGACGCACTGGGCCGCCCTGCGTCGCTCAGTTCAGTCGTTGGCCACTTCGCGCAACAATGACACGACATGGCCAGTAACTCCATTCCACTTATTGATCAAATGACCAAGGGGTCACTTAACCAAAGCGCTCCATCTAGCTGCTGCCCCGCTGGGCAGTTGATTTGGGGAGCGCGCCCGTCTCGGGCGCAGCAGACCGCGCCCTCGCGGTCTGTCGAGGGCGTCAGACTATCCGCGCCGTTTGATTTCTCCGAAAACGTTCGTGTTCGCCGCAAGGGCGCGCCGAACCGCAGCCGAGGCGGCTGCGCTCCCCATTCTCTCGAATTGCGTCGTTCTACCTTGCGGCATTCAAACGCTCTCAGAGTTTTGAAAACGAAATTTCGAACCGCGTTTCACCGGTTTGCGATTGGACTCGCGCTCGTTGGCGCGCTCGAACTGCTTGCCTTCCGTGCCGCCGCGCAACTTCCGACCGCCAGGCTCACGAGCGTGTTTCCTCCCGGCGGGAAAGCGGGAACCAGTTTTGAAGTGAGCGTAAGCGGCAGCGATCTGGACGACACCAGCCGGATTTATTTCTCAAACACGGGCATCATCGCCACGCAGAAGTGGAATCAAGCAAGCGGCCAGGCCGAGGCCAACAAATTCATTGTCACGATTCCCGCGGAGATTCCCGCTGGCGTCTATGAAGCGCGCGCCGATGGCCGCTTCGGTATCTCCAATCCGCGCGCATTTGAAGTGGGCGACCGGGTCGAGGCGATCTCGCCGGCCACGAACCGCACCGCGTCCGCGGCAATGGCGATGGCGCTCGACTCAACGGTGAACGGCCGAGTCGAGGCCAATGCGAGCGACTATTTCAGCTTCGCCGCGACGAAGGGGCAGCGGGTGCTCATCGAGTGCGTGGCGAAGTCCATTGATTCGCGCATGGAGCCAGTGTTGGTGCTGTTTGATGCGGCGGGGCACGAACTGGAGCGCGAACGGCGCGGCGGTGTGCTTGATTTCACCGCGCCCATGGACGGTCGGTTTGTTCTTCAAGTGCACGACGTGGTGTTTCGCGGCGGCGAAGAATTTTTTTACCGGCTCACGGCATCGACCGGACCGCGCATTGATTTCATCTTTCCGCCGGCGGGAACGGCTGGCGCGCGGAGTCAATTCACGCTTTACGGACGCAATCTGCCCGGCGGCGTTGCCGCGACAAATTTCACGCTCAACGGAAAGTCTTTGGAAAAACTGCCGGCGCAAATCGAACTTCCCGGCGACGCCGAAGCGCGACAGACGCTCGCCACTTCCACGCTCGTGAGGCCAGGCGATGCCGCGCTGGACGGGTTTGAATACCGGCTGCGCTCGGAGCAAGGCGTGTCGAATCCCGTGCGGATTAGTTTTGTCAGCGACCCGGTCGTGGCCGAGCGCGAACCAAACGACGCGCCAGCGCAGGCGCAAACCATTTCTCCGCCGTGCGAAATCGCCGGCCAGTTTTATCCGAACACCGACAAGGATTTTTTCCGCTTCGAGGCGCGCAAGGGCGACGCGTTTTGGGTGGAAGTTTTTTCGCAACGGCTCGGTTTGCCGACGGATCCGTTCCTGCTCATTCAACGCGTCACGAAGAATGAAAAAGGCGAGGAAGAAACGAGTGATGTGCAGGAGCTGTACGACTCGACCGCGAACATCGGCGGGCCGGAATTCAACACGGCAACGCGTGATCCCGCGGCGCGGTTCGAGGCCAAGGAAGACGGCCTTTATCAAATCGAGGTTCGCGACCTGTTCAATCGCACCGAGCGCAATCCGGGTTTTGTTTATCGCCTGGCGATTCGCAAAGAGACACCGGATTTTCGGCTCGTCGCGCTGCCGGTTGCTCCGCCGCCGGCGAACAAGGACGCGAAGATCGCGCAAGCCTGGACGCCCTTTCTGCGGCGTGGCGAGACAATTCCCATCAAGGTGCTCGCGTTCCGGCGCGACAATTTCAACGGCGACATTCAACTCGCGGTGGAGGGGCTTCCGGCAAGCGTGACATTCGGCGAAACGAAGATCGACGCCAGCGCCAGCGCCGCGACCGTCATGCTGACCGCCAGCGGGAACGCGACCAATTGGGTCGGCAGAATTCGCATCGTTGGCCGGGCGAAGATGGGCGAAAGCGAAGTTGTTCGCAGCGCGCGCGGCGGCGCGGTGACGTGGACGGTCAACGACTACAACACGCAGGCGATTCTGTCGCGGATGACGCGCGACTTCACGCTGGCCGTCAGCGGTGCTTACTTCGCGCCGCTCTCGGTCGAGGCCAGCGAAAACAAAACCTGGGAAAGTCCGGTCGGCGGCAAGTTGCAGATTCCCATTCGATTGACCCGCCGCGAAGACTTCAACGACACCGTGAAACTCAAAGCCGTGGGTGCGCCCGCGTTGGATGCGCTCAAGGAGTTGGAGTTCGACGCGAAGACAACCAATGCCACGCTGGAACTGGATCTCGCGCAACTCAAAGTTCCCGCCGGCACGCACCAATTTCACCTCCAGGCGCAGACGAATGGAAAATATCGCCGGCAAACTCCGGAAGAATTCAAAGGCGCGGAGGAGTCGGTGAAGCAGACGGAAAAGGCGACGGGCGAGGCCGCCGATGCGGTGAAGAAGGCGAAAGAGGATTTGACCGCCGCGACGCAGGCGCTTGCTGACGTGGAGAGCCGCGCGAAGGAGGCGGCGGAGAAGTTTGCCGCCGCCAAAGCCGCCGCGGAAAAATCGCTGACAGACGAAGCGGCCATCGCTGCGCGAACGGCTGCCGAAAAGGACGCCGCCGAGGCCGACGCGAAATTGAAGGCGGCGACGGAAGCCAAAGCTCAAGCCGAGAAATTGGCCGGCGACGCCGACGCTCAGGTCAAAGAAGCCACGAAGAAAAAGGAGGAGGCCGCCAAGAAGCTCAAAGAAATGGACAAGAAGGATGCCACGTACACGCTCTACTCTCCTCCGATTCGCGTAACGGTCACGGCGCAAAACGAGACGAAAGGCAAATGAGCAATGAAGTGAAACTTTGTGTTCAGCATCACGCGAACGCGCCGGGGTCCGCTCGTTTTTTCGCGGCGTGGACTTCTTTGATGTTGTTTGCCGGGCAGACGGGCTGGGGCGCGAATGCCGCTGAAGGCAACGAGTCCCCGGAAGCTCGGCGCGCGGCGATCCCGATCGCCAGCCTCAAGCGAAAGACTCCGGTTGATTTTGAAAAAGAGATTTTACCGATCTTGAAAAACAATTGCCTCGCCTGTCACAACAAGACGACGACCAAAGCCGATCTCGTGTTGGAGACGCCGGCGGAGATTTTGAAAGGTGGCGAGTCCGGGCGCGCCGTTGTGCCCGGCCACAGCGAGGAAAGCTTGTTGCTCCAGGTTGCGTCGCACCAAATCAAGCCGCGCATGCCGCCCAAAGAGAACAAAGTCGCGGCGAATGATCTGACTCCGGACGAATTGGGGTTGATCAAACTCTGGATCGATCAAGGCGCAACCGGCAGCGTGAGCGTGGCGCGGCCCGTCGAGTGGCAGCCATTGCCGGAGGGACTCAACCCGATTCACGCCGTCGCGCTTGCCGCCGATGGCCAATTCGCCGCGTGCAGCCGGGCGAACCAGATTTTTATTTACCATTTGCCATCCGGCCAGTTCATCACGCGGCTGACCGACCCGCAGCTTTTGAAATCGGAACCGGCGGGCAGGCCGGGCGTGGCGCATCGCGATTTCGTTCACGCGCTTGCTTTCGATCCCGACGGCGACTTGCTCGCCTCGGGCGGATACCGGGAAGTCAAACTCTGGCAGCGTGCCCGGGGCGCGGAAAAGTTTCGCATCGCCGCCGCAGACCGCCAACTCGTCGAAGCGATAACGGTCAGCCCCGACGGAAAATGGCTCGCGACGGGCGGAGCGGATCGCGAAGTGAAATTGTGGAACGCAGCCACCGGCAAACGCGCCAAAACGTTCTCCGGTCATCGAGCCGCGATTCGCTGTGTCCGGTTTTCACCGGACGGTTCCAGGCTGGCATCTGCTTCCGCAGACAGGACGATCCGTGTTTGGGACCTGGCACAAGGGAAAACTATTTTTCAAGCGACGACGCCTTCGGATGTCAACGCGGTGGCCTGGTTGGGAAAGCGCGGGCAAATCGTCTCCGGTCACGCGGACTTTCTCATCCGCGCGTGGCAGCTCGATTCGGTCAAGCGCGAGATGATTTTGACTCGCGAATTCAAAGGGCACGAAGGGCCGGTCACGTCGCTGGCTGCGATGCCGCTCAATCCGGCGCAATTTGTTTCCGGCAGCGGCGACGGCTTAGTGCGAATCTGGAATCTCGAAGAGAGCGCGCCGGTTCGGCAGATGAAGCACGGTGGGCTGGTGACCGCGGTTGCGGTGCGCCCGGACGGAAAGCGCATCGCTTCCGCCGGCTTCGACCGGCAGGCCAAATTGTGGGACGGTGAAAAGGGAGATTTGATTGCGACGTTGAAAGGAGACCGTTACGCGCGAGAACTCCTGGAGCAACGCGAGCGCGTTCTCACGCTGGCGACAAACGAGCTGGCCTATCGCCAGGGTGTGCTGCACTCGGCGCAGACGAATCTGGCCGCCAGCCTTGAGCGCGTGAAGAAAGCCACGGAGGCGAGCGCCGCCGCACTGAAAGCGTCTGCGGAAAAGGAAGCCAAATTGAAGGAAGCGACGGATGGCAAGGCTGTGGCGGAAAAGGCGGTGGCCGATTTTGAAGCCGTGAGCAAGAAAGTGATAGAAGCATTCGCCGAAGCAGAAAAGGCGTCGGCAACAGCGGAGGCGGAATTAAAGAAGGCCAAGGAAAAAACTCCGGCTGATTCCGCAAACGAAACAAAGCTCGCTGAACAAGTGACGGCGAAAACCAATGCACTTGCGCAAGCCAGGGCGGTATTGGAGAAATTGCCGCCCGAGACGCGCGAAAAATTCAAGCAGTTGACGGAAAAACTCGACGCGGCTCGCAAAGCGCAAGCGAGCGCGGAAGCCGAGTTCAAGAAAACTCAACAGCCCAAGGCCAATGCGGAAAATGAACTCAACCTGGCGGCGAGGGCTTCAGAACAGGCGACCAACACGCTCGCGGAAGCCGAAGCGGTGATTCCGACCGCCGAGCGATCATTACGCGACGCGGAGGAGGCGAGGCAACAAGCGAAGGAAAGGTCGGTGGCATCGGAACAGCCGATTCGTGCCGTCGCCTTTTCTCCCGACAATCTCACGCTGGCCACGGCGGGCGACGATCAATTGCTTCATACTTGGAGCGCGGAAAACGGCGCCGCGTTTGAGACCTTCCCGGCGGAGCGAGGCGCGATTCTGTCGCTCGCATTCCTTGGCAACGACGCGCTGGCTTGTGGCGCCGCGGATCGAACGATTCGGCTCCAGGACTTGCGCCCGGCCTGGACGCTGACGCGTGTCATCGGGACGGGCGGCATTGATTCACCGCTCATTGATCGCGTGAACACGGTGCGCTTCAGCCCGGATGGAAAATTTCTGGCGACGGGCGGGGGCGAGCCATCGCGCAGCGGCGAGATCAAACTTTGGGAAGTCGCGACCGGAAAACTTGCGCAGTCGTTTACGAACGTGCACAGCGATGCCGTGTTCGCGCTCGATTTCTCTCCGGATGGAAAATTGTTGGCCTCCGGCGCGGCGGACAAATTCGCCAAAGTCATCGACCTCGCCAGCGGCAAGGTCGTGCGAACTTTCGAGGGTCACACACATCACGTGCTGAGCGTCGCGTGGAAAGCCGATGGCCGCACGCTCGTCAGCGCCGGGGCGGACAATATGGTGAAGGTCTGGGATTTCGTAACGGGCGAACGAAAAAAGAACATCGAAGGTTTCGGGAAGGAAGTCACGTCCATCGGCTTCATCGGCATCACCGATCAGGCGTTGGCAACTTCAGGCGACGCGAAAGTTCGCGTCGTAAAAATGAGCGGCGACGAGGTGCGCTCGTTTTCGGGGCCAACCGATTTCATGTTCTCCGCCGCCGCGACGCCCGATGGCCGCCTCGTCATTGCCGGTGGCGAAGACAGCATTCTGCGCGTTTGGAACGGGACCAACGGCGAAGTCCTCAAGACTTTTCCCGCGCCTGCTGCCGCGAAAACAGCCCAGGCGACGCAAGCGAGCCGGTAATCCTCGGCGAAGGAAACCAAATCGCGCTTGAGTTCCGCGCTCGTGACTTCATTGTTCAAACATGCGAATTGCGTTTAAGGAGTGGGCAATTATGGCCGACGCGCTCGGCACCGGCGAACAGATTCTCATTCTGCGCAAAGGAGGCATCCATGAGGACCACGGTGGCTTTGCGATCGAGCATCCGGAGTTTTTAATCTTCCCAACGCTATTCCATCAGCAACGCGAGTCGGTGCTGCCACGCGCACAGGCACGCTTCGACGAAATTTCAGCGCAGTTTCCTGTGACGGATCGTTTGCGAATTGAACTTTTCGCCAAAGTCATTGAGGGGCGGCGACTCGATACGCTGGCGGCAGCGGAACAATTGCGCGGCCAGCACATCTGGCGCGATGAAGTCATTGCCGGGCGGTTCGATTGGAGTCGCCAAAAGAACATTCACGCGCTGGCGGTGCGAATCTTCCGGCTGCCGCATGTGGTGGAGCTGCCCATGTTGGCCGCCTACGCCGGCTGCAAATCGTGGATTGAACTGGAGTCTGACATTTCGGTGGAAGGCGCGCAGCCGGTGCTGGACGACGCGACTTTCGCGCAAAAGCTCGAACACTTCCGCAACGCACTCCAGCTTGAAGCGGCGGGTGCCCGAAATTGAGGAAGTATTTGTGCGAACAGCGAGACAAAATCCCAAGCCTGCTCGCAGAAGTTTTGCGCCATGAAACTTCCGCCCCTGATTCTCGCATCAGCTTCCCCGCGCAGAAGTGAGTTGCTGCGCGAACTGGGCGAGGAATTTCGCGTCGAGGCCAGCCGCGTGCCTGAACTCGAAGGTGAGCATCTCAGCCCGCACGAGATTTGCCGCGTGAACGCGTACCGCAAAGCGCGCGAAGTCTCGAAGCGTTTTCCCGATTCGCTCGTGATCGGCGCGGACACGGAAGTCGCGTTGGCGCACGAGGTCTTCGGCAAACCAGCCGACTTCGCCGAGGCGGCCGCGATGCTGCGGCGGTTGCAGGGCCGAACGCACGAAGTGGTGACGGGCGTGTGTCTGATTCACTTGCGCGAACATCGGCAAAAGACTTTTTCGGTCAGCACGAGCGTGACTTTTCGCCCGCTGGATGCGGCGACCATCCGGCTTTACTTGAGCGCGATCAATCCCCTCGACAAGGCTGGCGCGTACGCCATTCAAGAGCAGGGCAGCCTAATCGTGGAAAGTTATTCGGGTTCATTTACGAACGTGATGGGTTTGCCGCTGGAGGAACTGCGCGCGGAACTCGCCGCGTGGTGAAACAACATCGACAAAATGTTCAGCCATTCGTTGCGTGGCCTCTCAGAAACTCCTGCCAGTCTTCCAAGGTATCGACATCGGCAAGTTCACGCAGCAAATGCGCGCGAAGGTCTGAACGTTCCGCGCGCCGCAGCGTTTCACTCAGCACTGTCGAAGTGCTCCAGATCATGTCGCCAAACAAAGCCGGCTGTGGTTCACGCAGGCCAACGAGCCAGTAGCCACCGTCGCGCGCCGGACCGAGCACGACTTCGTGGGTTTCGAGCATTCGCCAGGCATCTGCGATGTCGTCCTCTGTCACCGCTGGACAATCGGAACCGATGATGACAACGCGGGCCGCGCCCGCAGCGAATGCCTCGGTGAAAGCGCGTTGCAAACGCGCGCCGAGATCGCCCGCGCCTTGCGGCGTACAACGCCAGCCGTTGCGCAACCACGGCTGCATTTCTGCCACGGCGTCGTTCGGAGTAAAGCGAAGCTCCACTTGATCGAGGGCGCTCAAGTTCACGACGAGAATCTCGACCAGTCGCCGGTATGCCGCGCACGCCGCTTCCGCGCCGATGGACTCGGCCAGCCGGGTTTTCACCACTCCCACACGCGGCGCTTTCAGGAAGACGATGAGTTGCCGCAGGTTCATTTCGTTGCGCTTTAAGCCTTCGCGTGGCCGTTTGGCGTTGCTCACCAAACGGCGCGACATCGCGACGTTTAATCGATCACGACCATGGAACGGTATTGTTTGAAGCGAGTCCGCTCGAACACAACTCTTTTGTCGGAACCTTGACAAAGGACAACGACGGCCACAAATCCATTTGAGCACAGTGCCTCAAAATCTGCGGAGGTTGCGCCAAAAGCGGGTTAGTCGGCTCGCGGAGGTTTCGCAATGCTGTCGCCGCTATGAAAATCATTCCATTGCCAATCGTGTTAAAACGGACGCTCGCTCTGGCGAGCTTGCTAACCTTGCCGGTCGCCGTGACGAACGCGGCCGACGTTTCCAAGCCCATCGGTCCGACAGCCAAGGGCAATGACGCCACCATCGTCGGCGAAGAAGCCGCCGTGCTGACGCAGGCGCCAAACGTGCCGCCGCCCATCAAGCGCACGCATTCGACGAAGATCACCGTGAAGCTCGAAGTGCGCGAAGTCATCAAACGCATGGCCGAGGGCGTGGACTATTTGTTTTGGACGTTTGGCGGCGATGTGCCGGGCAGTTTCATCCGGGTGCGCGAGGGCGATTTGGTAGAGTTCACGCTGGCCAATCACCCTACCAGCAAGATGCCGCATAACATCGATCTCCACGCCGTCACCGGGCCGGGCGGCGGCGCGGCGTCCTCGTTTACCGCGCCGGGACATTCGTCGCAATTTTCTTTCAAGGCGCTCAATCCTGGCCTGTACGTTTATCATTGCGCGACGGCACCCGTTGGAATGCACGTGGCCAACGGGATGTATGGGTTGATTCTTGTCGAGCCACGCAGCGGATTGCCGCCGGTGGACCGCGAGTATTACGTGATGCAAGGCGACTTTTACACGAGCGGAAAATACGGCGCGGAAGGTCTGCAGTCGTTTGATCAGGAAAAAGCCGTCGCCGAGCAACCGACGTACGTCGTGTTCAATGGCGGCGTCGGCTCGCTGGTGGGCGACAGGGCGTTGACCGCGAAAGTCGGCGAAACCGTCCGGCTTTTTATCGGCAACGGCGGGCCGAATCTCGTGTCGTCCTTCCACGTCATCGGTGAAATTTTCGAGCACGTGTATCAGGAAGGCGGCGTGATCCCGACGCAACAGCAAGTGCAAACGACGATGGTGCCCGCTGGCGGCTCGGCCATCGTCGATTTCAAACTCGAGGTGCCGGGCACGTACATTCTCGTGGATCACTCGCTTTTCCGCGCGTTCAACAAAGGCGCGCTGGGCATGCTCAAAGTGAGCGGGCCGGAAAACTTGCTCGTCTATTCGGGCAAGGAAGTTGACGCGGTGTACCTGGGCAAACAAGCGGAGGCCGGTTCCGAAGCGGAGAAACGCATTGTCGCGTTGCAGGCGCAGATGAAAGTGGCCATCGAAGCTGATCCGAAAATCGCGGGCTTGACAAGGGACATTCAAATCGAACGCGGCAAGCAGGTCTTCATGCAAACGTGCTTTGTGTGTCATCAGCCAAGCGGCGAGGGCATTCCCGGACAAATTCCGCCGCTCGCAAAATCCGACTTCCTGATGGCGGACAAACATCGCGCGATTCGCGGCGTGCTCTTCGGCCAGAGCGGCGAGATGACGGTGAACGGTAAAAAATTCAACGCGGTGATGATTCCATTCAACACCTTGTCGGATCTGGAGATCGCGAACGTGCTGACGTACGTGCGCAACAGTTGGGGCAACTCCGGCGACGCCGTCACGATCGATGAAGTGCGGCGCATCCGCAGCGAAGCGCCGGCGCCGGCCCCGGCGTCAGAAAAATTTGAATGACATCTCCGTGTTAGGCGGCATTTATGAACGTTCGTAAACTTTGGTCACGTGTTCTCATCACTGCCGGCAGTATCGCCATGCTCGTTGGCGCACTTGATCCGCTTGAGGGATCACTAATTATTCTTCCCGGCAGCGGCGTCGTGACGCTCGGCACATTCCTAAGCAACAGTGGACGTGGGTTGCTCATTTACTGGATATGGATTTTCATCCTGATAGCCGCCGGAGTGGGGGCGATGTTTGTGTTGAGCGCGTTCGGAGGCATTGGCGGACGTGGTGGGCATTCCATGTGGTGGGGACTCCTGATTGTGCCTTATCCCGTAGGCTGGATTATGGGAATTGTCAGCCTCTTGCTCAGGCTGATCAGAACCGTTCGTCACCGCCATGCCGCTGCCTAAGAGCGCCAGTGTTCAATTGAATCGCGATGTGAAATCCGCCGGCAGATTTTCACGCCGCGACTGGTTTTTGGTTTTTGGAATTTGGTGTTTGGCTTTGGCGCTTCGCCCCTCCGCGCTCAATGCATCAGACACGCTTGCCGGCATGGCGCAGATTCCTGCCGGCGTATTCCGTCCGTTGTTCCGCGCCGACAACGATCCCAAGGAAATTCCCATCGCGGCCTTCGCTCTCGACGTGCTGCCGGTCACGAACGCCGAATTCCTCGACTTCGTGCGCGCCAATCCGAAATGGCGGCGCACGCAAGTCAAACGTCTGTTCGCCGACGAAAATTATCTCAAGCGCTGGGCCGGTGATTTGGAGCCAGGCACGAACGTGATGGCCAGCGCGCCCGTCACGTTTGTGTCGTGGTTCGCCGCCAAGGCCTTCGCCGTGTGGATGGGCAAACGCCTCCCGACCGTCGCCGAATGGGAATACGCCGCCGCCGCCAGTCCGACGCGGCCTGATGGCGAGAACGACGCGGAGTTTCGCCGTTTCCTTCTGAATTGGTGTTCCACGCCGTCGCCGGAAATTATCCCCGCTGCCGGCTTGGGCCGCGCAAATTTCTTTGGTGTCCACGACCTGCACGGCCTCGTGTGGGAATGGGTCGCCGACTTCAACACCGCGCTCGTCACCGGCGATGCGCGCGGCGACGCGGGATTGGAGCGCCAGCTTTTTTGCGGCAGCGGATCGCTCGGCGCGAAGGACACGAGCAACTACGTAGCGTTCATGCGCTACGGTTTTCGCAGCAGCCTCAAGGCGAACTACGCCATCCACAACCTCGGCTTCCGCTGCGCGAAAGATTTATGAAGCAAATCTTGTTGACGTGTTTGTCGGCCTTCGTTGGTTTCGCCGTCGCTTCCGGCTGTGCGTCGAAGTCGTCGCTCATCGCGGGCAAAGCCGCCTGCTGCGTCACCAATCAGCCCGTCGCCAGAGCGTCCATCACCGATCATTCACTCTACCAACTCGACTCCACTTGGACCAATGACTCCAATCAGCCGATCAAACTCCGTTCGTTGAGCGGGCGCGTGCAAATCGTCGCGATGATCTTCACGAGCTGCCAGTTTGCATGTCCGCTCATCGTGCATGACCTGCAGCGCCTCGAAGCCGAATTGCCTGCCGCAGTGCGCAAGCAAGTGGGCTTTACGCTGGTAACGTTTGACATCGCGCGCGACACGCCCGCCGTGTTGCACGACTATCGCCAGCGCCTCCAACTTGCCGCAAGTCGCTGGACGCTCTTGCGCGGCTTCGCCGATGACACGCTCGAACTCGCGGCGCTGCTCGGCATAAAATACAAACAGGAAGCCAGCGGGCAGTTCGCGCACTCAAATCTCATCACCGTCCTGAATGCGCAAGGCGAGATCGTTCACCAACAGATCGGCCTGAACCAGGACATCAGCGCCACCCTTACGGCCATCGAGAACGCCGAAGCCGCGCGTCTGGCATCACTCAAGCAGAGCAGCAAAATTCGTTGAGCCAACCCCAGCACCTGTCCACCAATTCGGGGCAAGGCTACCCCCCTTGCGCGGCGTGCCTTCGGCCGTTACCTTCGCCCGGCTTGAAGAAATCCGTTCGCAACGACATTCCGCGCAAGGCTGTTTACCGGCTGTCGCTCTACCTGCGCTGCCTGCTGCGGCTGAAGAACAACGGCATCCAGGTATGTTCCAGCGAAGCGC
This sequence comes from Verrucomicrobiota bacterium, assembly GCA_016195385.1. GTDB lineage: Bacteria > Verrucomicrobiota > Verrucomicrobiia > Limisphaerales > JACPZS01 > JACPZS01. The sequence continues at coordinate 55,615 of JACPZS010000250.1, read as the reverse complement.
TCGCCACAGCGGCGGGCGTGAAATCGACTCAGCTCCGCAAGGACCTCACTTACTTCGGCCAGTTCGGCAAGCGCGGTCTGGGCTACGATGTCGAGCAGCTCATGAAGATGATTTCCGATCTGCTCGGCACGAACAGCCTGCAGCCCGTGATCCTCGTTGGCGTCGGGAATCTTGGCATGGCGTTGCTCGCGTATCGCGGCTTCGAGCGCGAAGGCTTTGAAATCGTTGCCGCGTTCGATCTCGATGCCAGCCGCCGCGACAAGAAAATTGTTCAACCCCTGCTCGGCATGGATACGCTCGCGGATTTTGTGCGCGAGCGCCGCTGCAAGATGGCGATCCTCGCGGTGCCCGCGACCGCCGCGCAGGAAGTGACGAACACGCTCGTCGCCGCCGGCATCACGGGGATTTTGAATTTCGCGCCGATTGTTCTCAGCGTTCCAGAGGAGGTGACGGTGAACAATGTCAACCTCGCCATCGAACTGGAGAATCTCAGCTATTTTATCCAGGAGTGACGACGCTCAGAGTTCTGAACTCGAGGTGACGGCGAAGCGTCCGTAACGCAGTGCGAGCGATGGCAGCACGAGCAAGTTAAGTGCGGTCGAAGTCACGAGGCCGCCGAGAATTACCGCCGCCATCGGGCCTTCAATCTCGCGGCCTGCTTCGCCGGTGCCCAGCGCGAGCGGCAGCAAGCCGAGCGCGGTGACGAGCGCGGTCATTAAAATCGGGAGCAGGCGTTCCGCCGCGCCGCGCAACGCGGTTTCCAAATTCCACGGCTGGCCTTCGACGCGCACGAGATGCTCGAAGTGCGAAATCATCATGATCGAGTTGCGCGTCGTGATGCCAAACAAAGTGACGAAGCCGACGAGTGAACCAATTGTGATCCCGGCCACGGCACCCGTTTCTGGATCCAGATGCGTCGTCAGCACGACGGCGAGCACGCCGCCGACGAGGGCGAAGGGCACGTTCGCGAGAATGAGCATCAGGTTGCGCCAGTTGCCGGTGACGACGACGAGCAGCAGCACGATGCCGACGGCCGCGATGGTCGAGTTCATCAGCAGTTGTTGCTGCGCCTTCGCCGTGGCTTCGGCCGCGCCGCTGAAAACCGCATAGACGCCGTTGGGAAATTTCACTTTCGCCTCGACTTGCTTTTTGACGTCCGCGACGAACGACGTCACGTCGCGGCCTTGCGGCGCGCAGGTCACGACTTGGCGTCGGCTCGCGCCGTCGTGCATGATCGAATAGCGGCCCGTCGTGAGATAAACTTCCGCCAGTTCCTTCAGCGGCACTTTCAAACCTTGCGCCGTCTTCAACATGAGCGAGCTGATGCCTTCCGGTTCGCGGCGGCTTTCTTCATCCAAAATTACCATCACATCGGCCACTTGATTGCCGCGATGGATCTGCGCCACGACCGCGCCTTGATACGCCGACTGGATCGCTTCCATGACTTCGACGGGACGAAAACCAAATTGCGTGAGCCGCTCCGGTCGCAGCCGCACGGCCATGCGCGGCGAACCGGGCGGTGATTTCACCTGCACATCTTTCGCCCCGGCGACACCGCTCACGATCTGAGAAATTTCCCTGGCCTTCGCGTCGATGATGTCGAGGTCATCGCCGAACACATTGATGACGACCGGCGCGGTTTCACCTGTGATCGTTTCGCTGATGCGGTCGCCCAGAAACGTCACGACCTCGGATTGCACGCCGGGAGTGCCTTCCAGCACTTCGCGAATTTCCTTCATGACTTTTTCCTGTTCTTCGCCCGGCACGTCGTCCTTCAACTCGACATGGAATTCGCAGCGATGCGTGCCGAAAGTGTCCTCGCCCATTTCCGCGCGACCGACCTGTTGCTCGACAGTCGCGATGTATTTGTTTTTCAAAAGCTCGTTCGTGATCTCGCGACCGATTCGGAGCATTTCGGGAATCGACGTTCCCGGAATCGCCTGGACCTGGAGCACGAAATGGCCTTCGCGAAATTCCGGCAGCAAACCGCTGCCAAAGTTTGGCAGTTTCAACGCCGCCGCACAGCACAGCAACACGACGACCGTCATGACCACGCGCGGCCCGCGCGCGAACAATCGGAGCACACTTTGATAAAGCGACTTGATCCAGGTTTGCAAACGCGGCTCGGCGGCGTGGCGAACTCCCTTCGCGAAGAACACGAGCGACAGCGCGGGCGTGAGCGTGAGCGCGACGGCGAGCGACGCCATGATCGCCAGGATGTAACTCAACGCCAGTGGCGCGAAGAAACTGCCTTGCAGCCCCGTCAGCGCGAGCACGGGCAGGAACACCAGCGCGACGATGAACGTAGCGTATACGACGGCGCTGCGCACTTCGAGCGAAGCCTCCAGCACGACGCGAAACGTGGAACGCGGTTGCGCGAGCGTTTGGTTTTCACGCAAACGCCGGAAAATATTTTCCACGTCGATGATCGCGTCATCGACGACTTCGCCGATGGCAATCGCGAGGCCGCCCAGCGTGATCGTGTTGAGCGTCACGTCGAACTTGTCGAGCACGATGATGGCGGCCAGCAGCGACAGCGGAATCGCCGTCAGAGAAATGAATGCGGTGCGAAAATGGCCGAGACACAAAAACAGCACGACCGCGACGAGCACACCGCCGAGATAGAGCGAATGGCGCATGTTCTTGAGCGACGCTTCGATGAACGTCGCCGGCCGGTGCAGTCGCGGAAAAAGTTTCACGCCTTCCTTGTCGAAGAGCGGCTGCATTTCTTTCAACGCGGCTTCGACGGCGAGCGTGACTTCGAGCGTGTTCGCGCCGTGCTGACTCGACATCGCCATCAACACACCCGGCTGGCCTTGCACGAGCGCGTCACCAAATTTCAGTTCCGCCGCTTCGCGCACGAGCGCGACATTCTTGAGCCGCACGCTTTGTCCGTCGTGATGCGCGACCACGACTTCGCCGAGCAACTCCGGCGTCAACGACTGGCCTTCGGTTTGAATGAAAATGCGCTGGTTCGCATTCTCCACAAAACCCGCGCCCAGCACGCCCGTCGAAGCTCGCGCCACCGCCACGATTTCCGAAAGTGAAAGGCCGTACGCCATCAAACGGTCGGGCCGGACTTGGATTTGAAGTTGGCGAACCTCGCCGCCGAACACGATGCAGCGCGCCACGCCGGACACCGAAAGCAGTCGCGGTTTGATCGTCCAGTCCGCGAGCGTTCGCAATTCCATCGGCGAAAGTTTTTCGGAAACGAGGCCGATTTTGAGCAGATCCATTGTCGAAGAAGTGAGCGGCGACATGCGGGGCGTCTTCACGCCGAGCGGCAACGTGCCGGCGGTCTCGCTCAATTTCTCGGCGAGCATCTGGCGCGCGACAAAAATGTCCGTGCCCTCTTTGAATACCGCGGTGATGACCGACAGGCCGGGGATCGATTCGGAACGCAGCGACGCCATGTTGCCGAGGCCATTGATGATGTTTTCAAGCGGACGCGTCACCAGCACTTCGACTTGCTCGGGCGAAAGGCCGGGCGCTTCGGTTTGCACGACCACTTGCGGCGGAACAAAATTCGGGAACACGTCAAGCTTGGCGTTGGCCGCGACAAAAAGTCCGTAGCCAATCCCGAGGCAGGCCAGCACGACGACCACGCCGCGATAGCGCAAAGAAAAATGGACAATGCGGTCGAGCATGAGCGCGGTTCAGTCGGCTTTGATCGAAGCTTTCAATTCTTCCGAAAGCAAAATTTGCGTGCCGGTCACGACGAGATATTCATTGGTCGAAATTCCCGTGGCCACAAACCAGCCGGCTTCGTTCGGATGATCGAGAGGGACTTGAATGCGCGTGAAGGACTCGGAACCGCCATCCAGTCGATACACCCAGCCCGCGCCTTCTGTGCGAACGACCGCCGCGCGCGGGACGAGTACGCCGGCGAGCGGTTCGCCGGGAATTTTGAGAAAGCCAGTCAACGCTTCGCCGGGCAAAAGCTGCAATTCCTTTGGCTTGGCTTGGAAAATAAATCCGCGGCCTTGCGTCAGCGGATCAACATTCGCTGCCGCGCCGAGCAAATCAGCTTCGAGCGAAACACCGGCCAGCGTCACCAGCCGCGCGCCGGTCGGCGGCGAAGCGAGCGTTTCGCCCAGCGGCAGATCGATGCGGGCGAGCAGAGCACTTTGCGAAGTCAGCGCCTGCACAAAGGCGGGCAAGTCGCTTTGCCCGGCAATGGCTTTGCCCCACGAGAGCGACAGACGATCTCGGGCGGATTGAATCGCGAGTTGATCGCGCAACGCCAGCGCTTCACCCGTTTGCAGCGCACGTTCCGGCGCGTTGCCTTGCGCCGCCAAAATTTTCAAACGCGCGAGTTCATTGCTCGACGCCGCGTAAGCCGCGCGGGCCGTGGCCATCTCTGTCATCAACGCCGCCAACGGGGTCGGATCGAGCACGCGACCGTAGCCTTTCACCTCCGGGCTGAGTTGCGCCGCCGTCGGCTTGGCCACGAGGATGCCGATGTTGCCCTGCGTCTCGTCGTCCATGTGAACGACGACGCGGCCGGTTTCGTCGCGCGTCACGTGCGTTTTCTCGCCCTCCTCGGCAGTGGGTTTTTCCGCCGCCGCTTTTTCGCCGACGGGCTTCGCACTTTCCGCGCGATGCTTGAAGAAATAAATTCCGCCGCCGAGCACGACGACGATCAGGAGAATAATTGGAATGATTCGCTTCACGGTTGTTGCTCCTTATTGGCCGCCGCGCGCGGCGATTGTTCGATCGACTCCGGACGCAGCGATGCGAGCGGACGCTGCACGGCGTCTTCGAGCGCGGCAAATGCCTGCAACAATTTTACGCGGCCATTCAGTTGCAGCAGTTCGTTTGAGCCGAGTTCGATTTGAGAGTTGAGCATGTCGAGTTGATCCGCTGCCCCGGCTTTGAATTGTGCTTCCACAATTTCGCTTTGTCTTTTTTGCGACGCCGCCAGCGATCCCAGCGTGACCAGATTTTCCTGCGAAACGCGGTAGCTCGCCGACGCGCGATCTATCTCGGTGATGACTTTTGCCTGGAGCGCATTGAAGCGCGCGGCCGCTTCCGTCCGCCGCGCCTCGGCTTCGGCGATCGGGCCTTGGTTTTGGTTCAGCAGCGGCAACTCCGCGCCTAGCGAGAGCGAGAATTTGTGATCGCCCTGATCGTATTGGTAGCCGGGGCCGAGATGAATGTCGGGATACTGCTTGGCGATTTCCAGTTGGAGCGCGGACTGGCTGGCGGCGTATTCGGCCAGCGCGCCCAAAATATCGGTGCGATTCTGCAGTGCCTGATTGCGGACTTCCGTCAGCATCAATTCCGACGCGTTGTGCGAAGGCGCGGCCAAATCGTATTCGAGCGCGACGCCGTCCAACGCCTTCACGGAAATTCCCAGCGCATCCGCGACGCGAACGCGCGCATCGGCGCTGACCTGGCGGGCGTCCGCCAAGTCGAGCTGGAGCTTGTCCAATGCGATTCGCACGAGCGTAAGTTCGGAACTCGAAACTGCGCCGGCTTGAAATTGTTGTTCGAGGGAGCGAACAACTTTTTCCTCAATCGCGGCCTGGCTTTGCAGCAGCCGTTCGCGTTGCTGCGCCGACGTGAGATCGAGCAAGCTCGCGCGCAGATTGCCGCGCACGTGCCAGGCAGTCGCGGCGATGTTCAGCCGCGCGGCTTCGGAAAGTTGTTGGGCGTGCGTTTTGCGGTAGCCACGTTTACCCGCAGTTTGAATCGGCAGATCAAAGTTCACCGCCGGGAACCACGGCGTCAGCCCGCCCGTCGCGCTGATGTTGTATCCGGGCACGACGCTGACGGTTGGGTTCGGTCGCGCGGCGGCGGTTTTGTTTCCACCCAACGCGACTTGCCACTGGCTGCGCGCCACGTCGAGGCTCGGATGGTAATAGAGCGCGGCGAGATAAAGCGTTTCAAAGTCCCAGCGCGCCAGCGGCCACGAGGCGGCGCGCTGTGACAAATTCTTTTCCAGAAATTCCCTCAGACCGGGATCGGCCAGCGAGCGGTCTTCCAAACTCGCCGCAGTTTCCGCCGGCGAAATGGGGCGCGGTTGAAAGCGGGCGCAACCCGCCAGCAGCACCAGCGCCATGAAGAGCCAACAGTGTTTCAAGTGGATTGACTCAATCGCATCTGGCAAAAAAAGCAAGCGGCGGAAGCTTGGGATCGCGACTAAAGTGACTGCCAAAAAACTTTCAGATCAGGCAACTGCATCCAGTCCAACGGCGCGAAAGTGGATTCCCTCGCGCGCGGCCGATTGTTAGCCTCGCGGCGAAATGTCCTTTGCGTCGCTTGTCTTTTTCATTTTTTTACCGGTTGTTTTCGCGCTGCACTGGGTCTGGCCGCGCCGACAATGGCAAAATAGCGTCCTGCTCGCGGCAAGCTATTTTTTCTACGGCTGGTGGGATTACCGCTACTGCTCGCTGATGCTCTTTTCGTCGCTGATGGATTACGTCATCGGGCGAAAAATTGCGGACGCCCGTACGCCGCGGCAGCGGCGACTCTTGCTCACGGTGACACTCGTCAGCAATCTCGGTCTGCTCGGCCTCTTCAAATACTTCAACTTCTTCGCCGACAGTTTTGCGTTGCTGCTCGCCGCAGCCGGTTTTGAAGTGAACACGACGACGCTCAATCTCGTGCTGCCCATTGGGATCAGTTTTTATACCTTCCAAACTCTCAGTTACACGCTTGACATCTATCGTGGCGAATTCGCGCCGCGAAAAGATTTACTCGAATATCTGACCTTCGTTTCGTTCTTTCCGCAGTTGGTGGCGGGGCCAATCGAGCGCGCGATGCATCTACTGCCGCAGTTTTCCGCCGCCCGCATTTTTTCAGCAGAGGCAGCCATCACTGGCTGCCGCCTGATGCTCTGGGGTCTCGCGAAAAAGATGATGCTCGCTGACAATCTCGGCGGAATCGTCGAAGGTATTTTCATCCGCGCCGACTCCGCCAGCGGCGCCGAACTGGCGCTCGCGACGTTCTGTTTCGCCTTCCAAATCTACTGCGACTTCTCCGGCTACTCGGACATCGCGGCAGGCACCGCGAGCTTGTTCGGCATCCAGTTGGTGCGGAACTTCGCCTTTCCATACTTTTCGCAAAACCTCACGGAGTTTTGGCGGCGCTGGCATATTTCGCTGTCCACCTGGTTTCGCGATTACGTGTTCATTCCTCTCGGCGGCAGCCGCTGTTCGGCCAGACGCAACTCCGCCAACATTCTGGCGACGATGCTCTTGAGCGGCCTGTGGCACGGCGCGGCGTGGCATTACGTCGCGTGGGGCGCCATGCACGGAGCGTGCTTGCTCGGTGAAAAACTTTTCGGCCGCGATCACGCGCAAATACCGTTTGCCGCCACGCCCGGCGGCGAATCATTGCTCCCGGGTTTGGACGCGTGCTGGCGAATGGCGCGGACATTTTTGATCGTCTGCGCGGCGTGGGTTTTGTTCCGAGTCGATAACTTGAACGAGGCGTTTCAAATCTACTGGCGCGTCGGCAATGAAGTTTTTGGCGCGTCGTTTTACGTCAACTTGTGGAAACTCGCCGGAGAAAATCGCGCCGTTCTCGTCACGCTGGCGGCACTCGTGATCGCGGAATGGTGCGGTCGCCGACGCTGGAATCCGCTCGCGTGGGAAAAACTTCCACGCGCCGTCCGCTGGCTCGTTTACACGGCACTGGGCTGGGGTGTGCTTTACTTTGGCACGCAACGCTCGGCGGATTTCATTTATTTCCAATTTTGATGCGATGAAACGCTTTTGCCTCAAAGTCAGTTTGTTCATGGCACTTCAGGCGATCCTTTTCGTTGCGCTGCTTTGGAACTACGACGTGTCCGAGGAAACAAATTATCTCGCCGCCACCGTGGACAAACATGTGCGCCTTGCCCGCACCGCCGGGCCGCGCGTCATTGTCACGGGCGGATCGAACGTCGCGTTTGGCATTCAGTCAGATCGACTTGCCGTCGCGCTGGGCCGGCCCGTGATCAATATGGGACTGGCCGCCGGCGAAGGCATCGATTTCATGTTGAGCGAGATCACAGGCGAATTGCGGCAGGGCGATGTCGTCGTGTTGAGCCTGGAGTACGATCGGTTCAACGGCGGCTTCGACGCGAATCTTCTCGAACAGATCCTGATTTATCGTCCTGCCAATGCGGTTTACCTCAAGCCGAAGCACTTGAAAAAAGTTCTGCTCGATCGCGGGTTAAAGATCGCGGGCGGCCTCACTCGTCGCGCTGTCGAAGGATTTTTCGCGCGACCGAAAGCAACGTCCGTGGAGGAAAGCTTTGCGCGGCGCGGCTTCAACATGCACGGTGATTTGACAGTGCATCACGGCCAGCCCGCGCGCATCACGCCCGCAGCCGCCAACTCGGGCAAATTGTTTCCGGAGCGCCGCAAGCTGCCCACTACGGATGTAATAAACTTGCTGGCTGACTTCGCCGGCGAATGCCGGCGACGCGGCGTGATTTTCACGTTTTCATTCCCGCCGCATGCGCCGAAGGCGTTGCAAGACGAAGCGCCGGCCGTCGCGGAGATTCAGTCCGCGCTCCAAGCGATTTCCAATCTGGTTTTGCTCGATTCCCCCGCCGATCAAACTTACGAGCCGTCGCTGTTTTTCGACACGGGCTATCATCTGACGCAGGCCGGCGGCGCGCTGCGAACGGAGAAACTGGCCAGTTCTCTACGCACAATTCTGCCGCTGCCCGCCACCGCGAAATAATTTTCCGTGACCACCGTGAACATTTCCGTCACGCTCCCAAGCGCAAGAATTTGAAAGCCGGAAAAGTTATACCGCGAGCAAGGACTTTCGGGCTTGAAGCGGGCCTTTTCCGGCGACACGCGCGCGTAAACTTAATTCCTCTCCCTATGCACCGAATGTCTCCAGCCAAATTCATCGGCCCGCCTTCGGCGTCAGCGGTTCGTCGCGCCGGTTTTACACTCATCGAATTGCTCGTCGTCATCGCCATCATTGCCATCCTCGCAAGCATGTTATTGCCGGCTTTAAGCAAGTCGAAGGCGAAGGCCCAGGCGGTCAAATGCGCGTCGAACATGCGCAGTTGGGGGCTGGCGACGATCATGTACCTCGATGATTTTAACGACCGGCTCCCGCTGTTCGGCGATTCTTCGAGCGACTACACGAAGGCCTTCTGGCACGCCAAGCTCGCGCCGTACGTGGCCAAGAAAACGGATCCGGGCAAACTTTTCGACAAGACGGAGATCTTTTATGACGAACTTCGCAAATGTCCGGGCGGCAGCACCGGCCCGATTCCTTTCGCGAAAACCACCGGGCGCTCGACGAATTGGAACTGCTGGATCGGCGCTAACTTCGGCGCGTTTGGCGTGCCGTTAAGCGGACCGTTTTACTACGGCGACACCACGCCAGCGTTGAAAGTCTCCCGCATCGGCCGTCCGTCCGACGCCTTGATGTTCATGGATACCGTGACCCATTACGTCTATTCGCCGGTGGACCAAAGTTATAAATTCGCGCTGGATCTTGACCATGATGGAAAAGTGGACTCGATGTCGCAGTATCCGGACATGCCGTATAATTTTGCCCGGCCAACCGTTCACAGCAGCGGTGCGAACACGACGCTCCTGGATGGCCACGTTGAACGAGTGCCGTTCAGAAAACTTTGGGAAGTGGATGCCAAAAAAAGCGTCGTCCATTCGTTTTGGTACATGGAGGACTGAGCTTCAAGAGATCCACCTGATGCAGTCCGGCGGCGCGCTGAGGACGGAGAAAATCGAAAACGCTTTGCGCGCAATCACGCGGTCGCTGCCACCCACGAGTGCGAAATGATTTTTTGTGACCGGTGGGAACATTTCAGTCACGCTGACGCACGAGAAATGTGAAAATCGGACAAGTCAAAGTCACCCGCTGGCAGGCCGGTTCACGGCCAGCCGAACATCCCGACGATCTGGCGGTCGAGGAGCCGCTGGAAATCCGCGTTGATTCACGGCCGATCAGCGTGACGATGCGCACGCCCGGCCATGACGACGAACTGGCGGCGGGTTTTCTGCTCACCGAAGGCCTCGTTCGCCGCCGCGCAGACATCGCTAAAATTCAGCGCTATCCGCGTAACGAGCAAGGCAATGTCGTAAATGTTTTTCTCTCGCCGGATGTGGCCGTGGATTTTGCGCGCCTGACGCGGCACGTTTTTGCCTCATCGAGTTGCGGGCTGTGCGGCAAAGCGACGATCGACGCCGTTCATCAGCACTTCAAGCCAATCAAAACGAAAATGCGCGTGACAGGGGCGCTGCTGGCCTCGCTGCCGGAATTGTTGCGGCGCGAGCAGCCGATGTTCACGCAAACCGGCGGCCTGCACGCGGCGGCGATTTTCGACGCGCGCGGCAGACTGGTCGTGTTACGCGAAGACGTGGGCCGGCACAACGCCGTGGACAAAGTGCTGGGCCGCGCCTTGTTGGATGATTCGTTGCCGCTAAACCGGCACATCCTGCTGGTTAGCGGGCGGGCGTCGTTCGAGATCCAGCAGAAGGCGCTGGCTGCGCGCGTGCCGATAGTCGCGGCGGTGTCGGCCCCGTCGAGTCTCGCAGTCGAGTTCGCGCGGGCGAGCGGGCAGACGCTGGTCGGTTTCCTGCGCGGCGAGCGGATGAATGTTTATTCACGACCGGAGCGGATCAAGTTTTGAGATTGCGAACGACGGCTGGAATTCGGCAGCCGATTTTGAGTCCGCCAACGGCATCGGAAATGAACTTGTCGCCTCGTTGGATTTCAGCAGAATCCGCAAGTCACTTCCACAGTGACAATTTGATTTCGGGCGGTTGGCGCAGTGGTAGCGCAGCTCCTTTACACGGAGACGGTCGGGGGTTCGAATCCCTCATCGCCCACCATTCTCGAGGAAGCCAGTTTGCGACGGAGCGGATCGCAAGCGTCTTTTGTTTACTTCGCTGGCGACTTGCCTCTATAGTCTCAAAGTCCACAGCGAAACGAATCATGCTGCGGACGAGTCAACGAAACAAATAAAGGTCAAAACATTATGGGCGACAAGTCCCCGAAGTCAGTGAAGAAGAAAGCAACCCAGAGCAGCGCCAAAGCCGCGCAAAAAAAGAAGCCGGCGGCAGTCGCAAAATCGGCAGCTTCCAAAAAGAAGTAAACGACGACTCCGGACCTCCGATAACGCATCGGAGGTTCGAGTCACTTCATTGCGCCCCGCAGCGACGTTTCAGCTTCCAACTTCCGTCCGTTCGTTTGCTTCCGTCACTTCGGCCAGATGTTGTGTTTCCTTCAAACACACGTAAAGCACGCCGCCGACCAGACTCCAAAACAAGCTGCCCGCGTACGCGAGCAGCGAAAGCGACAGCGCTTGCGTCGCCGCGATGTTGATCGCCGGTGCGGCGAGCATGATCACGTAAAGGTTTTCGCGCACGCCCAGTCCGCTCGGCGTGATCGGCAACGCCGAGATGCAGATCACAATCGGCACGATCACGAACAGCACGGTCGGCGAGATTTGCAGTCCGAGTCCCCACGCCAGCGCGATGAATTGGAGCACGCACACGACGTTCAGCGCCATTGAGAGCGCCAGCGACGAGAAGAGAAAATTCCATTCCCGGCCAAAGCGCCGACAAGATTCGAGCGAGCGCTCCAGGACTTCGGCTTTGGGAAAACGCCGCAGCCATTCGCGCGCCGCCGGCCATTGACGCGAGACACCGCCCCAGAGCGAAATTCCCAGCACCACGCCGCACCCGATCATCATCGCGACGATTAGCAACGACAGCAGTCGCAGTTTGCCGTGGTCCGAGAGGAGCGCGAAATTCAGCGGCATCATCAGACACGCGAACAACAGCATCGCAAAAAGTCCCAGCAAGCGATCCACGAACACGGTGACGACCGCCTCGGTTTTTTTGTGATGCGTCTCTCTCGCGGCGTAGTAGGCCTTGAGCAAATCACCGCCGGTCGAACCGAGCAGAAAGGAATTGAAGAAATGCGCGACGAGGGAAATTTCGGCGGCGCGAGTGAAGGGAAGTTCCAGGCCTTGGACGCGCAGCACCATCCGCCAACGCAGGACGCCGAGCAGAATCGTCAACCCCATGAAAATAACGGAGAGCAATCCAGCCCAGGGATCGATGAGGCAAAGCACGCGCCACAATTCACGCGGGCCGTGATGCCAAGCGGCCTGCCATTGCTCTGCACGCGCAAGCGCGTCCCACGCCTGGCCATCGCGCGCGAGGGCGAGCCGGCCTTCCTTGACGAAAATCGCGTGAAGAATCCAAAGCATCAGCGCCCCGCATACCGCCAGCCGCCAGGTGCTGCTCCAGAGTTTTTGCCCGCCTTTCACACCTCGCCCCAGATCGATTTGATGTGCGCGACGCCGCGTTTGAGATCGTCCACTTCCACACCCGGACTTAACTCGATGACTTTGATGTGGTCCGGTTTCACGAACGGCTTGAGCGCCGCGAAATCAATCGTGCCCGAACCCGGCGGGCAATGATCGCGTCCTGGAAATTGCACATCGTGAATGTGAAAGCCGAACAGGCGATCCGCCAACGACTCCACGTGCATCGCGTGATGAATGAAGCCGAGGTTCTCTTTGATCTGTCCGTGACCAGTGTCGTGCCAGTAGGCGACGGTTGGCCCGGGAAAATCTTTGAAGAAGAAATGGAAATCGCTTTCGAGCGGAATTTCTTCCAGCGCCTCGCGATTCTCGATGCCGAGTTGGATGCCCGCCGGCTCGGCCGCTTCGATCAACTGCCGCAACATGTCGTTGGCCAGTTCGACGTGGCGTTCTTTTTTCGCTTCGCGTTTGGCGTTGGCTTCCTCGCACAGCTTCTCGTACTTCGGCGTGCCTTTTTGCCCGCTTTCGACCATTTCGATCAGGCGATCCGTGTAGTCCTTCATGTCGATGGCCCCCATGTGGAGCACGACCAGACGGGCTTTGAGGCGCGCGGCGGTTTCGATGGTCTTGAGCGAGTAGCGCAACGCGTTGGCGCGCTCGCGCTGGTCGAAGGAAGTGAATTTGAAAATGTTCGGCGCGGCGTGCGTGATGCCCATCGGCAGCGGGCAGAAATTATGCAGCGTCGAGATTTTGATCTCGCCGGCGTCCACGGCGTCAAAGATTCCGGGGAGCAGGCTGATGCGGATGCCGTGGCTCAACTCGGCGTATTCAAAGCCCAAGTCGCGAATCTCGCGGAGCATCGCGCGGCCATCGGTATGGCGGCTGGAATTCCAACAAGTCGAAAGTGAATACATAAAACGAAAAGGGCCGAGTGCGTTTCGATAAGTGACCGCACCCGGCCCGGGAAAACTCAAACCCTTACATGTCGGCGTAACGGGCCGCGAGCATGGCCGAGAAACGGGCCACTTTCATCTTGCGCCGTTTCTTGACACTCGGCTTTTCATAATGCCGATGGTCGCGCACAATCCGCAGCGTGCCTTCGCGGTCGATTTTTTTCTTCAATCGCCGCAGAGCTTTTTCCACAGGCTCGCCTTTTTTCAGTTTGATTTCGGTCAAAACGCTTTCACTTCCTTTCGCCGACGAGGGGGCCTGGAACGCGGCATTCATTGCCGTCACCGGCCATCCGTCAAGGCGGCGAGAGTAGAGTTCAGCCGTCGCGAGTGTCAACCGGCAAAATGGCGCGCCAACATCGAAAGACAATCCGGGAACTCCGGGACACGAAACAAAAACTCAGCGCGGAACGCAGATCACCACTGCATCTTCAAAACACAGAACCGTTTTCACACAGCCTCGCGCATGGTTAGCGTGGTCGGAATCATTAGCTTCCTATGATTTTTTATTTTTGTCGTGTGACTTACCGGAAAGACGCCAATACCATCGGTAAAATCCAAAACTGAATGATAAACCAAATGGCAAAACCTACAATACCCCAACGGATTGCACTGAGAAGTCGAATTTGCTCCTGCTGGTTTGCAATTACAGTCTGTAATAAACGCTCTGTCGTGGTGGACTGATCGCTTGGTTCTGAAAACTCGCTGGCACCAAGAGTCGATGGAGATTTTCCCTTAAAGTCGGGAAAGAAGAAGTTTAATCGTGCCCAGCCGGCGAACAGTTTTTTGGGGCAAGCTTCTGTATCTCCGTCGATCTCCCGAACTGCGTAACGACGTTGCAGCTCCCCATAAGTAAACGGACCAGTCTCTCTGCCATTCTCACGTAGCCGCCAAAGCCAATTTTCGTATCCCATATTTAAGGTGTAATAAAAGAATATGACTGCTACCCGTGCACCGCTTGTCGAAGACGGTTTGCACCAGATTTCAGACTCTCTGCGTCTCTCTTCTTAATCTCTACGCCTTTTTGGAGAGTCTCTTTTTACTCCGGCGAAAGGTTTGGCAAGCGAGACTCAATCACTCACCGCCGTTAGCCGGCGTTCTATATGGTGTCATAAATTGCAGCGAACGGCACCGAAAATCGGTAGTCGTACAGTTTAACCGTGGAGCAGGAAAAAACTGCAAGCAATTCCAAAAACCACCGGCATTGCAATAAGCAGCTTGGCGAGCGGGCCGGGCCGAGCGCGAAGCTCAATCTTATCGTCAACTGAATCTGTAAATTTTGCGCGAACTTCTCTGTTTTGCTTGTTTGCATTGAAGACAACAAAGGAGCCGTAGATTCCTAGCAAAGTTGGCACCATGCCTGAACATTGACAACTCAAGTGGCCTTCGAGATTCCACTGAAATAATTGCCTTGTGATTAAGCCGATCCCTGCGATGAACAATGATAGTCCCCAAGTTTCAATCGCATGAAACGCCTTAATTTGTTCCTTTGCTATTTCAAACTCCTGCTCTTTTGGGTTCATAATCCAACCAAATCAATTATTTCCTCCAAAGTCCAGACGTGATCCGTAATCCCGGCTTCCATCGCTGGCGTGACACGCAAGGATTTGTGAATGCGGGCGAAGTTGTAAACCATGTAGTGCAGCGCAATCGCGGCTTCGTGGTTTTCAAGCTTCTTTGAGAAGGCGTTGGTCAGTCGGGTAAACCGGCGCATCTGCATCCGCATAGTAAGATTCTGGCGTTCGATGTGACTCGTCGAAACGTAACGCCAACACCAACTCGGATCTCTTCGCCGCAATTGATTCATCGTCGATCTTTTTTTGGGCTATCCAGCGAGGGCCTCGGAAGGCTGTTCCGATTGTTGCGCCGTCTGTCGGCGCAACCTTAGTGGTCGTTTGGAAGGCCTTCTTCTGCGCTTCGATCACTTCCTCAATCTTTTTGTAATCCCGATGCGCGAAGCAAAACTGGAAGTCTGCCCCGTGATTGCAGAACCAATAAACCATATCGACGGTCTCGATGATGGGGTGCAAGAATATGCCTACAAGAGTGGACCAAAGAAGAGGCCCTGCGGTATCGAACGGGGCGACTTTCGGCGTGAAGAACTCGTGATGCCGGTAGGGCGTAGTGATGTCACTCATGGGAACGAGTGGAAGTCGCCTGACAGTAAGTGAGCCGCAAGGTTTGCGGTTTTAGTTTCATTTTCCAGGATTAGCACCGCAAAATTTGCGGCTTTATTGTCGTTGTCCCAGAGCGAACTAATTTCCCGACAGGTTGTCGAGTTTGTTTTGCCTCGCCAACGCGCGCGAATCAGTTTTTTTGAACGCCTCACATTTGCGCCCGCACAAAAGCCGATTTGCGTGCGCCAACGCGCGGTCACCCGAACACGACCTGGTTGGCCGGGAGACTTTCATCCCAGCCGCGCGTGGGTTTGCTGGTGATGGACGCGATGTCTTTGATCGAGATCTGCCGTCCGCGCGTCTTCGGGCTTTTCACATCGACCTCGGACGGGTTGCACGTCTGCTGGTGAACTTTTTGATGCGGCGCGGGTTTGTAGCGGATGAAGAGTTCCGCCGGTGTGTCCGGCTCGAAGAACAACACTTTCGATTTCTCCGGGATGCAACGGTATTCCTTGTTAAGGATCGTGCCGCCAAACGTGAAGCGTTTCACGTAGCTGGCGTCGCGGTCGGTGTAAGCGCAGGTGAACACGCGCTCGCGTTCCGGCAGGCCGCAGAAAACCAAGTCGGGACCGACGAAAAGTTTTTCGGGCAGCTCGACGACCTTGTAATGGCCGTCCTTGAAGACGAGCAGCAATTTGTCGAACTTCGTGCAATCGACCTTGAACTCATCGCTGGAAACTTTGTAGCCGAGGTAACCGCTCTCACGATCGTAAGCCACCTTAAAGGCCTTGAACGCCACTTCCTTCGCATCGACCTCGTCGTAGCGGCTTGACTTGGTCAGGCGCGGATATTGCGGGCCATATTTTTCAAGCAATGCTTCGAGATGCGCGATGACGTATTTGGTCAGGCTCTTGAGATGTTTGCGCGTCTCGGCGAGTTCGGCCTTCGTCTTCTCCATCTCCTCGCGGTGCTGGTGGATGTCGAAGAGCGAAATGCGCCGGATGCGAACTTGCAGCAGCCGCTCGACATCCTCGGCGGACAACGCGCGGATGAGTTCTTTCTGAAACGGCTTGAAGCCCTCGTGAACCGCTGTCAGCACGGCGTCGTTCGACTTGCACTGCTCGATCTTTTTGTAGATACGCTCCTCGATGAAGATGCGTTCCAGCGTGCGGTAATGCAGCTCGTTCTCCAGCTTGACGGCCTTCAACTCCAACTCGCGCTGGAGAATTTCCACCAACTGCTGCGTGTTCTCGCGCAGCACTTCGGAGACGGTCAGCTCGACCGGCCGGTTGCTTTTGATGACGATGATGCGGCTGGAAATCGTCGTCTCGCATTCAGTGAACGCGTAGAGCGCATCGACGAGCTTCTCGGCGCTGACGCCGGCAGGCGCGCGCACTTCGATCTCAACTTCCTCCGAAGTGAAATCGTTCACGCTCTTCACCTTCAACTTGCCTTTGTGCGTGGCGTCCTCGATGGACGCGATCAATGAATCCGTCGTCGTGGTCGGCGGGATTTGTTTGATCACGACCGTCGATTCGTCCTTGACCTTGATCTTCGCGCGCACTTTCACGCTGCCCTTGCCGTCGGCGTAATCGCGGGCGTCCATCAAACCACCTGTCGGAAAATCCGGCAGGCATTTGAACGATTCCTTTTTCAGAATCGCAATTTGCGCCGCGAGCAGTTCGGGGAAATTGTGCGGCAGAATTTTGCACGCCATGCCGACGGCGATACCCTCCGTGCCGAGCATGAGCAGCAACGGCAGCTTCGCCGGCAGCGCCACCGGCTCCTGGTTGCGGCCGTCGTAGCTGGGAACAAACTCGGTCAGGTCGTCGTTGAAAATCTCGGCGCGCGCCAGTTCGGTGAGCCGGCACTCGATGTACCGCGCCGCCGCCGCCGGGTCGCCGGTGAACACGTTGCCGAAGTTCCCCTGCCCTTCGATGAGGTAACGCTTGTTGGTTAGCACGACCAGCGCGTCGCCAATAGCCGCTTCGCCGTGCGGATGATACTGCGCGCAATGGCCGGAGATCGTCGCCACTTTGATGAAACGCCCGTCGTCCTTTTCATTCAGCGACCACAGGATGCGGCGCTGGACGGGCTTGAGTCCATCGGTCAACGCCGGAATCGCACGGTCGCGAATGACGTACGACGCGTACTGCATGAAGCCGGTGTTCACACGCCCATGCAACGCCAGCTCGATCTTGCCCGGCGCGAACGGCCGGTGCGCGATCTCCGTCCCGACGCTCTCAGCAACGACGTGGCTGACACCGTTGCCGTTGCCGGCGGGCGTGGGTTTAGCGGCGTCGGTCGGCAAAGTGGCCGGAGCAGCCAGCGGTAATTCTGGTTGCTCGGACTTGGATTTTCGTTTCGCGGCGCACATAATTTATTTCGCTCGGCGAGACAATTAACGAGTGACCACCTTTCACGCAAGACTGACCACGCAATTATCGCCGCCAGCAAATCGCGGTCTTCGTTGCTAGAATTTTCGCTTTGAATTGAGATCAAACCTCGCCAACATCCGCGCTCCTGATACTACTCATTTGGATAGTATCGTTAGTTGGAACAAATGAAACGCACGCACCATTGCAACGCGCTCCGGCCTGAACACGCCGGGCAGACTGTCACTTTGACCGGCTGGGTCCATTCTCGTCGCGATTTGGGCGGCGTTCTCTTCATCGACCTGCGCGACCGCGAGGGGCGCATGCAGACGGTGTTCGACCCTGCGGATCTCTCGAAAGAAGTCTTCGACACCGCCACCAAGCTACATGCCGAGTCGGTCATCGAAGTCACGGGCAAAGTGCGCCAGCGTCCGGCGGGCACGAACAACGACAAGATCGCCACTGGCCAGGTCGAAGTGTTGGTGAAGGAACTCCTGGTGTTGAACCACGCCGATCCACTGCCGTTCCAGATCGACGATCCCGAGGCGGCTGCGAAGGTGAACGAAGAGACGCGGTTGAAATATCGCTTCCTGGATTTGCGCCGGCCGGAGATGACGCACAACCTGCGCCTCCGCTCGAAGGTCGCCATTGCCACGCGCAGCTTCATGGATGAGCAGGGCTTCCTCGAAGTCGAGACGCCGATTCTCTTCAAGTCCACGCCGGAAGGCGCGCGCGAGTTCCTCGTTCCGAACCATCGCGACCCCGGCACGTTCTACGCGCTGCCGCAATCGCCGCAACAGTTCAAACAGATTCTTATGGTCAGCGGCGTGGAGCGTTACTACCAGCTCGCCCGCTGCTTCCGCGATGAAGATCAGCGCGCCGATCGCCAGCTCGAGTTCACGCAGATCGACGTTGAGATGAGCTTCATCGACCGCGAAGACATTTACGCGCTCATCGAAGGCTTGTTGAAGCGCGTCTGGAAAACCGCGCTGAACATCGACATCCCGACGCCGTTCAAGCGCGTGAGCTTCCAGGAGGCGCTGAACCGCTGGGGCATCGACAAGCCCGACACGCGCTTCGGCATGGAACTGGTGGACTTCACGGAAGATTTTCGCGCGAGCACCTTCAAGGTGTTCTCCGGCGCCATCGCCAGCGGCGGCGTGGTGAAGGCGATGAACGCCAAAGGCATGGCCGGCGCGACGCAGGGCCAGATCGAGACGATGACCGAATACGCCAAGAGCTTCGGCGCGAAAGGGCTCGCCTACATCAAGGTCGAGAATGGGGAATGGAAATCGCCCATCGTGAAATTCTTCAGCGAGGCCGAGAAGACAGCGCTCAAGACCAAGCTCGCCATCGAGGAGGGCGACCTGATTCTCTTCGCCGCCGACCAATGGCTGAATGCCTGCGAAATCCTCGGCAAGATTCGCCTCTACTGCGCCGACGTGCTCAAGACGCAGGGCAAGCTCACAATTGACCCGAAGCAGTTCAATTTCCTGTGGGTGATCGAATTCCCGTTGCTCGGTTTCGATCGCGAACAGAACCGCTGGTATTCAAGCCACCATCCGTTCACCGCGCCCGTGGCCGAAGACATCCCGCTGCTCAAGACCGATCCGAAGAAGGTCCGCGGCCAGCACTACGACATCGTGGTCAACGGTGTGGAACTCGGCGGCGGCTCGATTCGTATCCACCAGCCCGACGTGCAGAAGACCATCTTCGAGGAACTGCTCCAGATTCCACCGGACGAAACCAAGCTGCGCTTCGGCTACATGCTCGAAGCCTTCCGCTATGGCGCGCCTCCGCACGGCGGTATCGCCCTCGGCTTCGATCGCCTCTGCGCCATCCTCTGCGGCACCACCAGCATCCGCGACGTGATTGCCTTCCCGAAGACGGCGAAGGGCACCTGCATGATGACGGACTCGCCGAGTCAGGTCACTGCGCGGCAACTCCGCGACCTTTACATCGAGGTGAAGGTGAAGAAGCCGGAGTGAACCTCTGGCCCGGCCAAAATGATTTACGAACTTGAAATCAAGAACCGGGCGATGAAAGACCTCGAAGGACTTTCATCAGACGAGAGACAGCGGGTCAGCGCGCGAATCGATGAACTCCGCAATGATTTGCACGGCGACGTCAAGCGGCTGCGGAACTTCATCCCAAGGTTTCGTCTCCGCTCCGGTGATTACCGGGTTTTGTTTGAGGTGGAAGGAAGTCGTGTCGTCATCTATCGTGTCCGGCATCGGCGAGAAGTTTATCGATAAGTTTGTTTATGTTAGAAATTCACCCTGAGATTTTAAGCAAGAACGGCAAGCGCGAGTTCGTCGTCCTGCCGTACGAGGAATTTGAGGCTATCCGGGAGGAGTTGGAAGAACTGGAAGACCTTCGCCAATTGGACGAGGCCATTGCCGCAGAGAAAAACACACCTTCCATTCCTTGGGAGGAAGCCAAGAAGCGGCTGGGCATCAAATAGCAGAGTGACGTGATTGCCTTTCCGAAGACAGCGAAGGGGTCTGCTTGACGACCGACAGCCCCAGCCAGGTCAGCGCCCGCCAGCTTCGCGGCCTTTACATCGAGGTGAAGGTGAAGAAGCAGGAGTGATCTAGTTCACTCGGTCCCGTGAGCCAGAAGGTGAGTACAGATGAACGACGAAGTTTGGCAACAGTTGCTCTCATTGGAGAGCCGCGACGTAACAGCGCAATGGTTTGAACGCATCCACGCGAACGAGTTGAATGCGCGTCGCGCAAAAGAGATCAACTCAGCAGCCAAGCAAGCTCGGGAGTATTTCAGAGGTGCCTTTCAGTCGCAGTACTCAGTACGACCGCTCCTTACATTCTACGGCGTGGCTTGTCTCAGCCGAGCCGTATTGCTCCTTCTGCGGCGAAGCGGAGGGGAGGAAACTCTCACCGGCAGCCACGGCTTAGAAACCGCGAATTGGGGTCAGGTCATGTCGGGAGAGACGGCAAATTCATTACGCTGTTTGTTGGAGTTGCGGGTTCGGACGACGGCGGGACTCTTCCACGATTTCGTGACTCAGACCGAGAACAGAACGAGCATACACGTCAGGTCGTCAAAGGTGGATTGGCGGATATGTTACGATGTGCCCGAAAAAGGCGATGAGGTTTCGTTGGGAGACCTGTTGGCAAGAATTCCAGACCTTCATGCAGACTACAGTTCTCCGACCCGCGTTCCCTTATACGCTGCCGTTAATGAGATGACTTATTCCGAGGATGCGGGTTTCAACGCAAAGGTCAGAAGTGAGCAGTTCACGCCATTGAAGCCGTTCTATGAACAACAAGGTTTCACGGTTACGCCAACCGCCGGATGCGTGGAACTCTCGGCGGACTCGAAGACTTTTCAGAAACGCACGCCGTTGTTCGTGCATTCGTACGTTCACAAAACCTTTGGCTCCATTCCGACCCTGCACATGGCGCAGCCGTTTCCATCCGACTCATGTTACTCGCAACTGAGCATCACCTACATGGTTTCGTACATTCTCGGCATGCTCGTCAGATACTATCCGACGCATTGGATGGCGTTAATTCAAGGAGACAAAGGTGACACTTGCTGGCCAACGATTAATCGAGCACAGCATTTTGTTGAACAGTCCTTCCCCGAAGTGGCGATCGAACTGGTTCACGATATCCTGAACAACAAAGCGGCCGAGTCAGCCAAATAGTGCGGATCCCGCGGGATGAAACCGCTGCACTTTGGCTACCTCGCCCCCTTCACCCGCATCTTCAGTCCGTAAACATTCTTGCTCGCGGTGATGAAGAGCAGGTCGCGGTCTTTGCCGCCGAAGGCGATGTTCGCAGTCCACGGCTCCGCCACGGTGGTGTTTTCGATCTGCTTCCCGGTCTGGTCGAACACGGTCACACCGCGGCCGGTGAGATAGACGTTGCCCTCGGCGTCGATGGTCATGCCGTCGGAGCCGAGATTGCAGAAGAGCCGTTTGTTCGCGAGCGCGCCGCCGGGCTTGATGTCGTAGGCGTAAGTCTTGCCCGCGCCGATGTCGGCGACGTAAAGCGTCTTGCCGTCCGGAGTGCCGATGATGCCGTTGGGCTGCTTCAGGTCGGTCGCGACGCGGGTGACGGTCTTGCGGTCGGGCGTCAGGTAATAGACGTGTTCGCCGTCTTGTTGCCGCGCGGGATCGCGCTTCCAGTAATTCCGTTTGTAGAGCGGGTCGGTGAAGTAGAGGCCGCCGTCGGGACGAATCCACAAATCGTTCGGGCCATTGAGCAGCTTGCCGTCGAAGTTTGTCACCAGCACCGTCACCTTTTTGTCCGGCGCGATGGACCACAGCTCGTTCTTCTCGTCGGCGCAGGCGAGGAGATTGCCGGCCTTGTCGAAATAAGTGCCGTTCGCGCGGCCCGCCGGCTTGAGCCAGTCGGAGAATTTCCCATCCGCCGCGCTCCACTTCACTATGCGGTCGTTCGGCTGGTCGGTGAAGAACACGTTGCCCTCACGGTCCACCGCCGGGCCTTCGGTGAATTCGTAGCCGCCGCCGAGTTTCTCCAGCTTCGCACCGGGCGCGATGATGGACGAGTCGGCGGCGAAGGTGGAAACGGCGGTGAGCAACAGTGTGGCAACAAGAGTCGGAGCGCAAAGGAATGTTTTCATGCGGAGGATTTTAGTGGTTGGTTTCGTGCCTGTCGATGCGGGAAGTAGTTGGTTGACTCGCCCGCACCTTTAATCCGGCAAACTTTCCGGCAAGTTGTGGGTAGAAATGGGCGTTCTCATCCGCGGACGCTTTCCGTGAGCCACTGCAAGTAGCGCGCGTTGCTTTGCGCCAGATTCAGCGCCACGAATTCCGGCGTGTCGTAGGGATGATTTGCCACGACGAGTTTTTCCAGTTCGGCGAGGCGGGCGCGGGTGGTTTTACAGAGCAGCAGCACCTCCTTGCTCTTAGTCAATTTCCCCTGCCACCAGAAATGGGATTCGAGCCTGGGCACCAGGTTGACACAGGCCGCGGCGCGCGCGCGCAAAACAATTCCGGCCAGCTTGCGCGCACTGGCCAGATTCGGAGCAGTGACCAGGACGAGTGAAAATTTTTGCCCGGCTTTCATCACCCCAGCGAACCGGCGGCTTCGACGATGTGCAAGCCGAAATGCTGGCTCACCAAGTTTTGAGTCGAACAAGAATGACAAACTCGCGATCCGCTTTTGTGAAAGACGCTTGCGCGCAGCATGGCTCCACTCGCACGCTGAACGCACCACATGATTGATGGTGAATCACTGACTCGTGCCACTGCTTGGATCGCTTTCGTGCTCTACGCGAGCGCGTCGATTACTCAATTGATGGCGCGCGGAGAAACCGCGCTGGAGCGGCGCGCGCGCTGGCTCTGGAGTTTCGGTCTGTCGGTTTACCTGTTGCACGTCGCAAGCGCGTTTCAGTTTTATCACCATTGGAGTCACTTTGCGGCCTACGTAGCGACGGCGCGACAAACCACCGAGAGTTCCGGGCTGAACTGGGGCGGCGGCATTTACTTCAACTACTTTTTTTCAGCCGCGTGGCTGGGTGAAGTTGCCTGGTCTTGGCTGGCGTGTGAAAATTACCGCCGCCGTCCGGCTGTGGTCGGACGAACAATCCATGCGTTCTTCGCCTTCATGTGGTTCAACGCCGCGGTGGTCTTCGCGAAAGGCGGGATGCGTTGGTTCGGCCTGTCCGTTTTCATTTTGCTCGCGCTAGTTTGGTGGCAGCTTCAACGAAGGCGGATTCGTGCCGCGGCCTCGGAGCCGAGTCAGAGAACTTCTTCGTAGAGCCGGCGAAAATCCGCTGCCGTCACCAGCACGGCATTGGTCTTGTGACAAGGATCGTCCACCGCTTGCACGACGAGAGCCGCGAGTTGTTCAGCTTTGACGCCGTGCTCGCGCAGCCGCGCGTTCAGACCGAGAGCGGCCAGAAATTCCGCGACGCACGCTATCGTGCGCGCATCGGCTTCAGCATCGGAGCATTTCATTACTTCGAGGCCGCACGCGATGCCGACGCGGCGATAGAGTCCCGGTTTGCGCGTGGCGCAAAACTTCATACCCGCCACGAGACAAAGCGCGTTGGCCAGGCCGTGGTGCATCCCGCAAATCGTGGAGAGCGGATGCGCCAGCGAATGCACGACGCCAAGATCCTTTTGAAACGCGACCGCGCCCATCGCGGCGGCCACGAGCATTTTGCCGCGCGCGTCGAGGTCGTTGCCGTCGCGAACGGCACGCGGGAGCGCTTCCATGATCAGCCGGACACCTTCAAGCGCGATGCCGTCGCACATGGGATGAAATTGCGGGCACGTGAAGCTCTCGATGCAATGCGTGAGCGCGTCCGCGCCCGTCGCGGCGGTAAGCTTGGGCGGGAGGCCACGCGTGAGTTCGGGATCGAGAATCACCAGTTTCGCGAGCAACTCGGGATGGAAGAGTACGGCCTTGCGTTTCGTGGCATCGAGGGTGATGACGGAACTGCGGCCGACTTCGCTGCCCGTGCCGGCCGTCGTGGGGATGGCCACAAATGGCGCGAGGCCGGACCAGTCGCTTTCGTCATAGAATTTAGTGAGGTTGAAGCCGGGGCGTTTCACCAGCAGACGCGCCGCTTTGCCCGCGTCGAGCGGACTGCCGCCGCCGATCGCGATCACGCCGTCGCAGTTTTTCTCGCGGAACAACGCCGCCGGTTCGACGACGTCGCTCTCGATGGGATTGGGATGCACGCCCGCGTAGAGGAACCAATCGCGATCTCGTCCGCCTTCGCCGAGCGTCATCGTGAGCGCGCTGAACGCCTCCGTGCGGGCCAGGCCGCCATCGGTCACGACGAGCGGGCGGCGCACGCCGAGTTTCACGAGGCGACCTTGCAATTCCTGCAACGCGCGGACGCCAAAAAGAGTGGGTGTGGGGAATGAAAAACTGGTCAACGTCGAATTCATGGCCGGCATTTATGACGCCCGGCAAAATGAATGCGAAACATTTTTGCGGTTCACGAGTGGGCCGGCGGAAAAAAACCGGCGGCGAGAATCAGCCCGGCGGGTAATCGAGGCACTGCTTGAGTTTGGCCGCCAGCACTTGAACGTGGGGTTCTTCCACGATGCTCAAGTGATCGCCCGGCACTTCACGCATCGTCACGCCGCCCAGGGCGAGGCCCTGCCACCCGACGCGCGTGTCCAACGTCGTGCCAACAAATCGGTCAGTGGCGACAAACACCGTGATGTGTCCGCTGTAGGGCTGCGGCCGGTAATTTTTTTCGGCGAAGAAGTTGGCTTCCTTCACGTTGTTCAAGGAAGGCGGCAGCGCGCGGCCGCTGCGCAATTCCTTCATGTAATGGCGCTGCCAGGAACGGCTGCGCACCCGCCGGACGAAGGTCTTCTTCTTGGCGCGCAAATAATCCAGCTTTTGCCCGAACGGCAGTCCAGCGAAATGGCGCAGATTATTCGTCACACTGCTGATCTGTGCGAGAACACTCAGTCGGATCAACTCAAACTTGCCCAGCCGTTCTTCCGCCCCCCACGGATCTACATCCAGCAGCGCGAGCAACTCGACTTTTTCCCCTTCGCTCACGAACTTGCGCGCCATCTCCCAGGCGACCATGCCGCCGAAGGACATCCCGCCCAGCCGATACGGTCCGTGGGGCTGCACCACGCGCAATTCGCGCAGATACGCCTGAGCCATTTCCTCAATTTCCGTGAGCGGCGCCTGCTGTCCGTCCAAACCCAGTGATTGCAAGCCATAGAATGGCTGGCCCTCGCCCAGGTATTTCGCGAGCTGGCGAAAATTCAACACGTTGCCGCCCACGCCATGCACGAGAAAAAGGGGCGGCCTGGATCCATGCGCCTGCAACGGCACGAGCGCGCTCGATCGCGGTAACCAGTTTTCGCGGCGCAGCAATTCGGCGCACGTTTCGATCGTCGGCGCCTGGAAGAGAATCGCCAGCGGCAATTTCCGGTTCGTCGCTTTTTCCATGAGCGTGAACAGGCGCGCCGCCAGCAGGGAATGACCGCCGAGTTCAAAAAAGTTGTCGCGAATACCCACCGGTTTGACGCCCAGCACTTGTTCCCAAATGGCTTTCAAGTCCTGCTCGAGCTTGTCGCGCGGCGCGACAAATTCCTTCTCCAAGGCTGGCCGGGTTTGATCCGGTGCCGGTAAAGATCGACGATCGACCTTGCCGCTAGGCGTGAGCGGAAGGGCTTCGAGTGGCACAAACGCTGTCGGGATCATGTAGTCCGCCAGCCGCTCGCCAAGAAAGGCGCGCAACTCGTTCACTCCCGGTTTGTCGCTTGGCTGTCCCACGACGTAGGCCACCAGGCGTTTGTCGCCCGGTACCGGCTCATGAATCGATACGGCGGCGGCGCGCACCTTGGGATGCTGCCCCAGCACAGTCTCGATTTCTCCCAGTTCGATGCGGAAGCCACGGAGCTTCACTTGGTTGTCCTTGCGGCCAAGAAATTCAAGATTGCCATCGGGCAGCCAGCGCGCGAGATCCCCCGTTTTGTACCAGCGCGCGGACGGATCGGAACTGTGCGGGTCCTGAATGAAAGCCTCACGAGTCAACTCCGGGCGATCGAGATAACCCTGTGCCAACGCCACGCCTCCCACATGCAACTCACCTGGCTCGCCATCTTTGACCGGCTTGAGATCGGGATCGAGGATGATGATTTTGACCCGTGGAATCGGGCGGCCGATGGGCGGCAAGCTCATCCATTGATGCGGCGGGCCTTCCAATCGATACGAAGTGACCACGTGTGTTTCCGACGGCCCGTAGTGGTTGTAGAGCGTCGCTTCGGGGATTCTTTGGAAAAGATTCTGGATGGCGGGCGAGATTTGCAATTGCTCGCCAGCGGTGACGACTTCGCGCAAGGTAGCCGGCACGATGCCGGTGTCCTCCACCGCCTGCGCGATGTGCTGCAACGCCACGAAAGGCAGGAACAGCCGGGCCACTTCCTCCTTTTGCATGAAGCCGAGCAGCACGCCGGGATGGTGGCGCATTTCTTCGGTGATCAAAACCAGCGTGCCGGCGGCGGCCCACGTGGAAAACATTTCCTGGAAGGAGACGTCGAAACTGAGCGAGGCAAATTGGAGCGTCTTCGCGCAGGGCGGAAGTTGTGATTCCTTGCGCTGCCACTCGATCAAGTTGACGAGGGATCGATGCGGCATCGCCACGCCTTTGGGCTGCCCGGTCGAGCCGGAAGTGTAAATCACGTAGGCCAAACTGGCGGAAGTGGGCTGCGCGTTCGTGGCCGGGGCAGCCGGCGGAAGCGTGGGCAGCGGCTCGTCCAGAAATACCACTTTTGCCGAAGTGGCCGGCAGTTCGAGCACCAGTTTCCGCTGCGTCAGCAGCACCGGCGCGCGGCTGTCTTCAAGCATGAAACGAAGCCGATCTTTGGGATACGCGAAATCCATCGGCACGTAAGCGCCGCCAGCTTTCAAGATGCCGAGCACGGCGACGATCATCTCGATTGAGCGCTCGGCACAAAGCCCGACGCGGGTGTCGGGACCGATGCCGAGTGCGCGCAGATGCGCGGCCAGTTGGTCGGCGCGCTCATTCAACTCGTGATAACTCAGCGTCGTTTCGCCATTGATGACTGCAGTGGCATCGGGCGTACGCCTGGCTTGTTCCTCGAAAAATTGGTGAACGCACGTTGGCCCGATCACCGGCGCCGCCAGGCAGGTGCGAAGTTTTTTGACGAGAACCTGGACATTCGGCTCCTCCAGGAGCGTCAAATGATCACCCGGAACTTCATGCAACTCCACCCCGCCCCGGGCCAGATGCCGCCAGGCAATCCGGGGATCGATGCCCAGCTTGATCATTTTGTCGATGCCGCGGAAAACCGTGACCTTCACGTCGAAAGGCTGGGGTTCGTAATTTTCGGCCGCCAGAAAATTCGCCTCTTTCACATTTTGAATTCCCGGCGGCAAATTGTGTCCGTCGCGAAGCATTTGGACATATTCCCTCTGCCACTGCCGGCTCTTGAGGCGGCGCTTCATGGTTTTCTTTTTCTTCTGGAGGAAGATGATTTTTTCCCTCCAGGGCACTGAAAGAAAAGCGATCAGATTGTAGCGCACTCGATCGAAGAAAAAGACCGCTCTGAGTCGAAACAATTCCGCATGGCTGAGGCGCTCCCTGATCCCCCATGGCGCAACATCCAGCATCGCCAGCAATCCAATCTGCTCCCCTTGCGCGGCGAGCTGTTGCGCCATCTCCCAAATCACCATCCCGCCAAAAGACATGCCGCCCAGGTAGTACGGGCCCTGTGGTTGGAGCCCGCGTATTTCCTTGATGTACTCCGTCGCCATCTCTTCCACGCTCTTGAGCGGGGACTGCTTGCCGTCCATGCCCACGGACTGCAAGGCGTAAACCGGCTGATCCGGCGCCAGGCGTTTCGCCAGCGCCTGGTAATTCAAAATGTTTCCGCCCACACCATGAACCAGGAACAGCGGCGTCTTGCTGCCGGAGGGCTGGATGGCGACCAGGGCATTCCACGTGGGTGTCCAGTTTTCGCGGTGCAGGATTTCCGCGAATTGTTCGATGGTCGGCGCCTGGAACAACGTGGCCAGCGGCATTTTTTTCCCCGTCACTTGCTCCACCTTGATGAAGAGCTTCACCGCCAGCAGCGAATGGCCGCCGATTTCAAAAAAATTGTCAGCGATCCCGATTGGCTTCACGCCCAGGATTTCTTCCCAGATGTTTTTTAACTCCAGCTCCAACGCGCTGCGCGGCGCCAGAAAATCGCCGCCGCTGTGCGAAGCATCCGGCGCGGGGAGGGCCTTGCGATCGAGCTTGCCGTTGTTGGTGAGCGGCAGCTTGTCCAGGAACACAAACGCCGCCGGCACCATGTAGTCAGGAAGATGCTGCTTCGCGTGCGCGCGCAGGTCGGCGAGCGCCGGCGCCGGTTGGCCCGTAACCAGATAGGCCGTCAGCCGTTTGTCGCCCGGCGTGTCCTCCCGAACGATCACCACGACTTGCCGCACTTGAGGATGCTGGTTTAGCACGGCCTCGATTTCGCCCAACTCGATGCGGAAGCCGCGGATTTTAACTTGATGGTCGCTGCGGCCGAGGAATTCGATCGTGCCATCGGGACGATACCGGGCGACATCGCCGGTGCGATACAGCCGCGCGCCCGGGTCAACGCTAAACGGGTGCGGGATAAATTTCTCAGCGGTCAGATCAGGGCGATTCAAATAACCGCGCGCCAACCCCGGGCCGCTGATGCATAATTCGCCGGTAACTCCGACGGGCACCAATTGTCGGCGTTCGTCGAGAATGTAAATCTGGCTGTTGGGGAAGGGCCGTCCGATGGGCACCAAGCCTGCGCCGGGAAGCTGTGCCACGTCACCCTCAAAGTAAGTGCTGTCGATCGTCGCCTCCGCCAGGCCGTAGGAATTGATCAACCGCGTTTTCGGCCCGCCGAAGCGTTGGATGTTTTTATACTCGTCCACATACCAGACATCCGAACCGGCGATGAGCAGCCGCATGAAATCCAGCGACTGCTTCGTTTCGGTGAGGTATTGAATCAGGTTCCGCAGCACGGCCGGCACGAACTCGGCGCAGTCCACTTTTTCGCGGCGCATCAACTCGTACAGCGCCTGCGCATTGAGCAAGGTCTCCAACGGACACAGCACGAGTTTCGCCCCCGAGCACAGCGTGCGCACGAAATCTCCGCTGAAAACGTCAAATGCGTAATTCGCCATCTGGAGATGCGCGGTGGCGACCTCCGGGAGTTGATACGCCTGCTCCCACGCGAAGTAGGCGTTCACCAGGTTGGCGTGACTGACCATGACGCCCTTGGGCACGCCGGTGGAACCCGACGTGTAGATGACGTACGCGAGCGAATCCGGCACTTGAGAAAGCCCTGGATTTTGGTCGCTTTGCGCCGCGAGGACGCCGCCGTCGTGATCCAGACAAAACACTTCCGCGGAAGTTTCCGGCAGGCGGTCAGTCAACGCTTGAAGCGTCAACACCACCGGCGCTTTCGCTTCGGCAAGAATGAGAGACAACCGGTCTTTGGGCATGGCCGGATCGAGTGGAGCAAACGCCGCACCAGCTTTCAGAATTCCTAAAACTGCGATGATCATCTCCAAGGAACGCTCGACCAAGATGGCGACCTGCACGTCGGGCCTGACTCCGCGTGCCTGGAGCAAGCGGGCGAGTTGGTTGGCGCGCCCATTCAATTCCCGGTACGTCAGGGATCGGCCTTCAAACACCAAAGCGACGTTTTCCGGCACGCGCGCCGCTTGTTTTTCGACAAGTTCATGCACGCATATTTGGCGTGGGTAAGCCGCGTGGGTGTCATTCCATTCGGCGAGCAACTGGTGCCGTTCGGTTTCCGTCAAGAGTGGCAGTTCATCCACCGGAAGATCGGGATTGGCGGCAATCGCCTCCAAGAGTACACCCAAGTGGGCGAAAAAGCGCTTGAACGTCGCCGCGTCAAACAAATCGGTGGCGTACTCACAACCGGCGGACAAACCTTCCGGCAACTCCCGAAAGCCAAAGGACAGATCAAATTTGGCGGTGCCGCGATCGGGATTCAGCGGAGTCAGTTGCAAACCGCGCAGCGACGTTTCCTCGCCCCGGGCCTGTCCGACACTGAACATGATCTGGTAGATCGGGCTGCGGCTCAAATCACGCTCCGGTTGCAACTCTTCGACGAGCTTTTCAAACGGCAATTCTTGATTTGAAAATGCCCCGAGCGTCATTTCGCGGACTTGCTTGAGCAATTGGCGAAAAGTTGGATTACCCGCGAACTTTGTTCGCAGCACGAGCGAATTGGAAAAGTAGCCGATCAAGTTTTCCACTTCGGTCCAACTCCGGCCGGCAACCGGTGTGCCTACCACGATGTCGTCCTGGCCGGTGTAGCGGTGCAGCAACACGTTGAACGCCGTCAGCAGCAGCATGAACTGCGTGGCACCTTCCTGCTGGCTCAAGCCGCGCAACGCCAGCGCCACACTCTTGGGATACATCGCGCCCATGCGGGCGCCTGAATACGTTTGCACCGCCGGTCGGGGCCGGTCGCTGGGAAGCTCCAGCACCGGCGGCGCGCCGGAAAGTTGCTTGAGCCAGTACTGCAACTGTCGCTGGAGAGCCTCACCTTTGAACGACTCCCGCTGCCAGACCGCAAAGTCGGCATATTGAATGGGCGGATCCGGCAGCGTGGGAACTTTTCCCTCGCTGAAAGCGCCGTAGAGGATGGCTAATTCCCGGAAGAAAATTCCGCGGGACTCCCCATCAGAAGCAATGTGGTGGGTGACCAGAATCAAGATATGCTCGTCGGCCGCCAGTCGAAGCAGCGTGGTGCGCATCATCAATTCGCGCTCCAGATCGAAGGATTTGTCCGACTCTTCGATGCTAATTCGCTGGGCCTCCGCCTCCCGTGGCTCCGGCGGCATTGCGCTGAGATCGACGATGCGAAAGTTGACGGTGGCGCCTTCGTTCACAACCTGCATCGGAATGCCATCGGCGCTGACGTAGTTCGTCCGCAAGACCGCATGACGCGCGAGCATCGTGTCGAGTGATTTTCGGAGCGCCTCGATATTCAAGTCCCCCTTGATGCGCAGCACTCGCGGCACATTATACGCGCTGATGCCCGGTGTCAGTTTATCGAGCAACCACATCAGCTCCTGTCCGAAGGAGACTGGACACGGACCGGCCGTTTCGCGGCGCGGAATCGCCTTCATCGGCGACTCCACGCGTTTTTCAAGCAGCCGCTGCTGCAGGAGAGCGCGCTTCTCGGGCGATAACGTTCTCAGCCGCTTGGCAAGATCACTCATATAAAAGGCTCAACTCAATCAAGACAGGCGCGTCAAAAAAAAACGCGCCGCGAAAAACAACTGCCGGCTCCAAACTAACCCAGCTCTGCCAAAATGTTCTCTATATCGTCGGGATTTTGACTCAAGATAAGCGCTTGTTCAATGGCGGCGGCCATCTCGGAAAGGTTCGCGGCATCAAATAAAACCCGCATTGGCAGATCCACGTGCAGGTCGTCCCGGATGCGCGCGATGATTTGCACCGCCAGCAGTGAATGGCCGCCGAGTTCAAAGAAATTATCAAGCGCACTCACTCGCTGGATGCCAATGGTCTGCGACCAAATCTCGGCCAGTTGTTTTTCCACCGGCGTTGCGGGCGGCACATACTCCAGACCGTCACGGCGATCTTTTTCCAACGGCGCAGGCAAAGCACGCCGGTCGATCTTGCCATTGGGCGACCGCGGCAGGCTCTCCAGTTTCACAAATACCGACGGCACCATGTTGTCCGGCAGTATTTCTTTGAGGAATCGCCTCAGTTCCGTGGCGGAAACTTCTTGTCCTTCTTTGGCGGCAAGATATGCGACGAGGCTTTTTTCCCCGGAACTGTCATCGAACGCAGTAACGACCACTTCGCCGACTGCGGGATGCGTGCCGATGGCAGTCTCGATCTCACCCAGCTCGACGCGGTAGCCGCGAATTTTAACCTGAAAATCCACGCGACCCAGACATTCGATTGTGCCATCCGGAAGAT
Organism: Verrucomicrobiota bacterium; assembly: GCA_016195385.1. Classification (GTDB taxonomy): domain Bacteria; phylum Verrucomicrobiota; class Verrucomicrobiia; order Limisphaerales; family JACPZS01; genus JACPZS01. The sequence goes on along the minus strand of JACPZS010000250.1, from coordinate 23,469 downwards.
AGCGCGCGAGATCGCCGGTGCGGTAAAGACGTGCCTGCGGATCTGCGCTGAAAGGATGTTTGACAAATTTTTCCGCCGTCAATTCGGGCCGATCCCGATAACCGCGCGCCAGCCCAGCGCCGCCGATCAATAGCTCGCCCGGCACGCCCACCGGCACCGGCTGCAAGTTTTTGTTCACGATGAAAATTTCCGTGTTGGCAATCGGCCGGCCCACCAGAATTGGCCGGCCGTCGTCCTTAATCTGCTGAACGGTGGACCAAACTGTGGTTTCCGTCGGGCCGTACATGTTCCACAAATTGTCGCAGCGCTTGAGTAGTTCATCCGCGAGCGGACGCTGCCAGGTTTCGGCACCGCACATAAATTTCAGACGCTTGTCTCCTTTCCAGCCGGCTTGGAGCAGCAGCCGCCATGTGGCAGGCGTGGCCTGGAACACGGTCACACCGTTTTGTTCGATTAACTGGATCAACTTCGCTCCGTCCGCCGCGGTTTCGCGACTGCTGATGATCATTCTTCCGCCGGTGGTCGGTGGCAGAAAAATTTCGATGACGGACATGTCGAAGGACAACGACGCCAGCGCTGGCAATATGTCGTTTTCCGTGAAACCCGGCGCCTCTCGCATCGAATGCAGGAAGTTGACGACGGCCCGATGCGGCGTCTGCACGCCTTTGGGTTTGCCCGTCGAACCGGACGTGTAAATCACATACGCTAGATTTTCCGGCGTCGTGACGTTTTCCAAATCCTCCGTCGTGCCACCGACGATTTCGGCAGCCGTATCGTCCAGACAAAGGATCGTTGCGTTCAAGCCAGTCAAGTCGCCGGCCAGCCGCGCCTGGGTGACGACTACGGGCGCTTGGGAATCTTCGAGCATGTAGCGCAATCGCTCGGCCGGGTAGGCGGGATCCAGTGGCACATACGCGCCGCCTGATTTCAAAATGCCAAACACGCCGACCATCATGTCGAGCGAGCGTTCGACGTACAGTGCCACCAGTGTTTCCGGCCGGACGCCGGCGGCACGCAGGCGTCGCGCCAACTGGTTCGCGCGCGCGTTGAGTTGGGCGTAGGTCAACGACTCGTTTTCAAAAGTCACCGCCAACGCTTCGGGACGGCGTCTGGCTTGCGCTTCAAAAAGCTGATGGAGACACAACGTGCGCGGATAATCTTGAGCGGTTTGATTCCATTCGACCAGCAGTTGGTGGCGCTCGGAATCTTTCAACAAAGAAAAATTTGAAATCGGCAAATCGGGCTGGGCGACGGCCGATTCCAAAAACAATTGCCAGCTTTCCAGCAGCCGCCGGGCGGTTCCCGGATCGAACAACGCCGTGGTAAATTTGGCACCCCAACGCGGACCGGCTTGGTCTTCCAACAGGCCGAGATACAAATCCAGCACGATGGCTTCCGTTTCCGACTCGGTCGGTCGCGCCGTCAGTCCGTCGAATTGCGGCGGCTCGCTTTGCCAGCCTTCCATGAAAAACGCCACCTGCATCAGCGGCGGGTAGCTCGCCGAACGCGGCACGTTCAACTCCGCAACGAGCTTTTCAAACGGGAGATTGTCGTGCTCAAAAGCGTCCAGGGCGACGCGGCGCACGCGGCCGAGGAACTCGCGAAAAGTGGGATCGCCCGACAGATCGGTCCTCAACGCGAGCATGTTGAAGAAGTCTCCGATTAACGGCTCGAGTTCGACGCGACCACGGCCGGAAACCGGCGTGCCCACAATCACGTCCTCGGAACGCGCATACTGCGACAGAACGGCCTGCAAGCCGGCGAGACAAGTCATAAAAAGCGTCGCGCCCTCTTGCTTGCTGAATGCGCGCAATCGCTCCAGCAACTCCGGCGACGCGGGAAGTGTGACCAGTTCGCTCGAAAAACTTTGCTGTGCCGGGCGCGGGCGATCCGTCGGCAATTCCAACAACTGCGGCGCGCCGGCGAGTTGTTTTCGCCAGTAGCCCAACGCCTGCTCCAGGTTTTCGTCTTGAAAGAATTTCCGCTGCCAGGCGGCGTAATCCGCGAATTGGATAGGCAAGGGCGGCAGCGAAGGCGCGCGTCCGGTGTGGAAATCGTTGTAAAGCGCGGACAGCTCGCGAAAGAGGACTCCGCGCGACCAACCGTCGGACGCCAGGTGATGCGTCACCAGCGAAAGCACATGCTCCTCATCGGCCAGTTGTATCAACGACGCCCGCAGCATGAGTTCGCGCGTGAGATCGAACGGCTTTGCGAGTTCATGTTTCAGAATGCTTTCCGCCTCCGCCGCGCGTTTGAGTTCAGGCAATGCTCGCAAGTCATGCAACGGCAAATTTGCAAATTGGTTCGTCGTGACGCTTTGGAGTGGCACGCCGCCGGCGGCCGCGTAGGTGGTGCGCAAAATTTCGTGCCGCTCGATCAACGCGGCCAACGCCCGTTGCAAGGCGGAGCGGTCCAGTTTCCCCGCCAGGCGAAGCGATCGTGGCACGTTGTAAACGTTTTTCTCGTCCCGAAGCTGGCAGTCCAGCCAGACCTGCTGCTGGGAAAAAGAAAGCGGTGCTCCGACCCGGCCGGGCTGGTGCGGAATCGTCCAGGCTGTGGAAGCAGCCGACTTTTTGGCCTGCTTCAGGCGCATTTGCAGCAGCGCCTGCTTGGCGGGGGAAAGTCCCGTCAATCGTTCGGGAACGTCTCCGTCCGTCGCCTGAGTCGGAAGATTATTCATCATCAAATTGTGATTCAGTATCGGCGTTTCCGGCCTGTTCTGTAAGCTGGTGCGCAAACCGTCTCCGCCCGGCATCCGTGCTCGCCCAACTATCGTGCGGACGCTGCCTCATCGTGCGTACAATCGCTGGGCTGGTCAAGACTTGGGGAGCGCCGCGTTCGCAAAGTTCACAGCCAGGTAAATCCAGGATACGTCTTTTGCAAACCGGCCTTCAGCTTCGGGTAAGTGTTCGTCTTGAAGGCTGGCCAATTGAACGTCGCTTCGAGCCGTTTGCCACCCGGCGCGCACAGCCACAGCTTCACCGGCAATTTCCCTTCGCACACATGGGGATGTTCCTTGAGTTGAAAACACTCGTGCAGCTTCACCTGCACCTCGGGCGAAGCCGGCTCGCCGTCTTCGTCGAGCGCCGACTCCGCATAGACCAGCTTCAACTTCCGCCCCTCGGTCCCCGCGATGCTCAACGGTGCCAGTTCGTCCAGCCAGGTTAATTGTTCCGGGGCGAGATGGTGGTTGAACTCATCCAGCAGATGCGTGCCCTGCGCTTCCTTCACGAGCGTCATGCCGGCGAACGCGCGCGCCAGGCAGGCGGTAATCGCCGCGTCATCGAGCGGCGGAAATTCCAGTTCTGGCGAAACAGCGCAGACCAAATTCACCCGCGCGATGAACTGTTTCACGTCGTGGTTAAACAGCGGCAACTCGAACCAGCCTTTTCGCTGTGATTCGGCGAGACAGCGGCCGGATGCGCCCGGTTCAACGTCGCGTTGATGTTCATGGTGAATCACTAAATCCCCAAACCGCACGAGCTTCACGGCTGCCACCCGCTTGTGCGTCCGATCAAACAAGTGCTCGACCTGCGCGGTGATTTGTTCCGGAAACATTTCCTCCAGCCACTCGCGTTTCACTGCGCTCGCCAGCGCGAGCAGCGTCAAATTCTCCGAGCCGCGCGACGGCACTTCGCGAATCGTCGCCGAGACGAACAGTATCGCATTTTGCACCACGCTCTCGCGCACCAACGTGCCGTGCCGGCCCTCGGTCAAATCGCACTCCAGCGTGCCCGTGTCGCGCCGGATGCAAAGTTGATCGACAAACCCCGCCGTCAAGCAGCGCAACAGCGCATCATCAGTTGCCGGTCGAGAGCCGACTTCCTCGTCTTGCGCTGCACGCTCAATTAACTTCTGGCGTCGGGCGATCTCGACAATTTGCTCGAACGTTTGTTCTACCTGTCGTGCTGACTGCGCATTGATGCCGTAGCGACGGCAGCGGTCACCATTGAAGTTATTGTTTTTCGCAAACTGATAGGCGCGCATCAGCGTGAAGAAATCCGAGTCCTGGCTCGCTTCAAAAAGTTCGCGCGCCTCGGCGATATGCTTGTCCTCGCGCCGGAGCCGTTGCAACAGATCGCGTCCGCTCACGAGCGCCGCGCACAACACCGCCGCCGGCACGCACCCGCGCCGGCTGGCCTCGATGAGCATGCGCGAATAACGCGGGTGCATCGGCAGCCGCAGCATCTGCCGGCCGACCGGTGTGATTTCTTCCGTGCGTAAATTGATCGCGCCGAGTTTGTGCAGCAGATTTTCCGCGCGCTCGACGGCCTGCACATCTGGCTTGTCGAGCCAGTCGAAGCTGACTGCTTTTTTGATGCCCAGCGAATGCAGGAGCAAAACGACCTCCGCCAAATCGCTGCGTTGAATCTCCGGCGTGTTGCGTTCGGGGCGGTTCAAATGACCGCTCTCCGTCCAGAGCCGGTGGCACGTGCCCGGCGCGGTGCGGCCCGCGCGGCCTTTGCGCTGATCCGCCGAGGCGCGGCTGATGTCCTCAATGAACAAGGTGCCGATGCCGCGCTCCGCGTCGTAGCGCGCGACCCGCGCCTGTCCGCCGTCCACCACGTGGCGAATGCCGTCAATCGTCACTGAAGTCTCGGCGACGTTCGTGGCGACGACGATTTTGCGCAGCGGGTTCGGCGTGAACGCGAGATCCTGCTCTTCCGGCTGCAACTCGCCGTGCAATGGAATGAAGGCAAGGTGTTCGGCTGGATGCGCGGCGCGGCAGGCGTTGATGGTGGCGTTGATTTCGCCCATGCCCGGCATGAAAATCAGAATGTCGCCCGGCGCGCCGGTGTTCACGATGCGCTCGACGACATCCGCCGCTTGTTCGGTGATCGGACGCTCGTCGTGGTGATCCAGATAATTCACTTGCACAGGAAAACTCTGGCCCTCGGAAATCAAAATCGGCGCGTCGCCCAGATATTTCGCCACCGGCTCGGCTTCGAGTGTGGCGGACATCACGACCATTTTCAGATCCGGCCGGCGCGTTTGCTGAAGCTGCTTCACCAGCGGCAGGGCCACGTCACTCAGCAGGTTGCGTTCGTGAAATTCATCGAACAACACCGCGCCCACGTCGCCCAGCGCGCGATCATCCTGCAGCCAGCGCAGCAAAATCCCTTCAGTCACGAAGCAAATCCGCGTGCCGAGGCTCGTCTGGTCGTCGAAGCGGATTTGATAACCGACCTCGCCGCCGAGCTGGCAATTTCGCTCCCAGGCGACACGGGACGCCACTGTGCGCGCCGCGACCCGGCGCGGTTGCAGGACGACGATTTTTTTTTCTCCCGCGAGTCCCGCTTCGAGCAACATCTGCGGCACCTGCGTGGTTTTGCCAGAACCCGTCGGTGCGACGAGCACGAGACGGTTGCTCTCGTGCAAGGTGTCCATGATCGCGGAATGGATCTGCCAGATGGGAAGCGTTTGAGTCACGGCAAGGAGCTGGTCGGCGATGGCGGCGGCGTTGAAAATTTCGCGCCACCGGTGGTTTGAAAAATCACACGTGGCGCAACAGGAGCGCCGCGATTGTCAACGCGGTCATCAGGCCGTTGGGCATGAACTTTTTTCCCTTGGCAAAACGCATTCCGAAAAACACGAGCAGAAAAGCGAGCAACCCATCCGCGAGCCACGGGATGGCAACAATGTGCAGGGCGCACAACGCCAGCAACGCCGCGAAGACCGACGCCATGATGAGCGACATTTTGCTGCCCGCTTTTAGAAAGCCGACCAGCCCGCCAGCGAACAGAAACACTATGTAAATCCAAAGCACTAAATCGGGTGTCATAATATCAAATCGGCGGCGAGCCTACCCGCTCACTGCGACAATGAACACCAGAAATGTCAGGACAGGTCCGCGTCCCGTGAGGTTGTAAGCGGACGCTTGCATTCCAGAAAGGGCCGCTCCATTCTCGCCACCGCTTAAATTTTGACCGACCCGCACAACGCTGGGTCATCCTTTGAAAATGAGTAATTCGCCAGAGTCCGAGTTGAATCTCGACTTACATTTTTTGCCCGCTTGGGCGCGCCAGGCACCTGACATCAACCGCTACGCCAAATACGAAGGCGGCGGCGACGACGAGCGCTCCCCGCGCCGCGGCGATTCGCGCGGCAACTTTGAACGCGGTCCGCGGCCCAGCCGCCCGCCGCGCCGCGACGACGCTCCGCCGCGAGGCCGGCCACAGGACGCCGGGCGCCGCGATGGGCCGGCACCGGGAGGCCGGGGAGGTTTTCGTCGGGACGATCGGCGTGAAGCACGTCCACCGTTGCCGCAGTTGCCCGAGCTGGCCATAAATTTTATTCCGGAAGAAAAGGGCGTGGATTCGCTGGCGCGGCAGATTCGTTTGTCGGGACGCGCGTATCCGTTGTTTGAAATCGCGCAGTTGATTCTCGCGAAACCGGAGCGTTACGTCATTGAATTCAGCGTCCTCAAAAAGCCCGACGGCCAGCCGGTTCAGGGATTGTGGATGTGCAACCTCGACGAGACGTTGTGGCTCGCCGAAGCGGACGCGGTGCGGCACGTGCTGACGCGGCATTTCGCGACGTTTTATCAGGCGGAAAAAATCCCGACCGACCCGCCCAAGGGCACGTACACGTTCGTGGCCCAATGCGGCATGAGCGGCATGGTGCTTGGCCCGCCCAATTATCACGATTACCAGAACAAGTTGCGCAAGCTGCACGCCGAGCGTTTTGCGCGCGTCCCGTTTGACGCTTTCAAGGCGCGCGTCAAAATCGTGCGCGACGAAGCCATCGTAAAGCAATGGGTCGAAGAGCAAAGTTTTCGCACTGAGTACGCGTGCTTGAATGTGCCCGAAGCGCTCAAGCTGAACAGTCGCGAAGAAGTGGAAAAGCATTTCCGCGCGACTCATCTGGCGAACATCATCAAGCCCGTGGACTCCTACACGCTCACCAATCCCGCCGGACGGGCCGCGCTGCCGCCGCCGTTGCAACAGTTGTGCCGCGTGGCTTGGGAGGAACAACGCCGGTTTGCGATCAGAGTCGCCACCACGTTGAGCCAGCAGTTCGCCGGGCGCGGGTTGCAATTCTTCAAGGTCAACAAAACCGTGACGCATGTCTCGGTGGCACGCCCGCGTTATCTGGACATGAATGCCACGCCCGTGTCCGAAGGCATGCGGCGGATCGTGGAATTCATCAACGCGACGCCCAACTGCTCGCGCCGGCAATTGTTCGAAGCACTCGTGCCCAATTCGGCTTTGGCTCCCGCTGCGGCCGAGCCGTCCAAAGAAGGCGCGGCCCCGACCGAACCCGCCGAGCCGAGTCCCGAGATGCGCGCCGTGATTAGCGACCTTCATTGGCTCGTGCATGAAGGGCATGTGATCGAGTTCGCCAAGGGCGTCCTTGAAACGGCGAAACCACCCGCGCCCAAACCGGTCAAGCCGGCTGCTCCGCCGAAAGCCGCCGCGCCGACGGCGCTCGTGACTCCGCCGCTTGCGGAAACCGAAGCGCCAGCAGCGGCTCTCACAGCGGACGCTCCGGTTGCCATTGACTCTGCTGCCGAAACAAATTCCGGCATGCCGGAAGTCGTCCCGGCGGCTTCACCTGAAGCCGCGATTCACTCCGAAGCGCAACCCGCGACTTGAGCGAATTTGTAAAAACACAATTAACTCTTATGGCTAATCCAACGACGGATCTTACTCAACGTTCTCCCCGCAGTCCGCGCGTGCGGCTCGGCGGCTTTGTGGTTTTACCGCGCGTGCTCGACAAGTGCCGCGCACTGCTCGCGGGCAAGAACGGCGAGTACAACTTCAATTGTCCGATGGATCAGAGGTTCTTTGAGTTCGTTGGCGTCGATGCCGAAAAATTCAAAGCGCAAGTGGCGGCTGGCAAAGCCGACGGCGAAATGCTCGATTGGGTGACGGCCAATTCTTCCTCCAAACCGAACGCGGACGAGATCGCGAGCTGGTCCGCCAATCAAGAACAGCGCGCGCCCGCGGATCCCGACTCGCGCGATTACTTCAACGGCATTCACAAGCAGATCGCGCCGCATCGCGAAGACATCGCTACGTGGTTTGATCTGCTCGACATGGACGATTACGTTAGCTACGGCGGCAAGGCGTGAAGGTTTCGCCCTCGGACGTCAGCTAGCCGTTAGTCGTGCGTGACCGTTCCAAATTTCTCACTGCTCTGCTGACGGTCGGCTTCCTCATGTTCGTCATGCTTGGCTGCTGGCGTAATAGCCTCTATAGCGGCGGCATCTACTGGGATCAGATTTCAAGACCGCTATCGGGCACAAATGCTATGGAGGGAGTCGAAAAGTTCATACAAACCAATGGCTGGCAAATGGAAACGGGCAGCTTGTTGTTTTTTCACCTGCAAACCAAGATGCGCCCGGTTGCTGGAATTCCTTGGCGGGGGCTGACGCACAAAGAGTATTTGGGTATCACATGTGATGGAATTTTGTACATTCCTCTGCGCGGATTTGGGCCTGAGTCGGACGGAATCGCATACAATCCCAAGACGAACTTGTTCCCGAGCACAATTAACGGTTTTTTACCTGTCGGAGGTGGTTGGTACGCGTGGAAACAAACAGCGACACCGGCCGATGAGCAGCGTTACTGAGTTTTGGGATCTAGCTGCTTTCAACGTCGCTGCCACACGGCGATGAACATGCCGTTGCCATCCAACTGGTGCGGCCAGATCGTGAGCCGTCCATTCGCGCCAGGAATTTTTTTACCCGCCACGTCCGTGACCGCCGCCAAGGACAACGGCTCAAATTCCGGCGACGCTTGGGAAAAAGCATCCGCGACCGCGTCCGTCTCGGCGCGCGTCAGCGTGCATACGGAGTAAAATAATTTTCCGCCCGGTTTCACGGCGGTCGCGGCGTTTTTCAACAACGTCGTCTGCACTTGCGCTAGTTCGGCCACGTCGTTCGTGGTCGTCGTCCAGCGCGCGTGGGGATTCCGCTGCCAGGTGCCGACACCACTGCACGGCGCATCGACGAGCACGCCGTCGAATTTTGTTTTCGTCGGCAATTTCGCGCCGCCCTCCCACGCCGCCGGTCGATAATTGAAACACCTGGCGCGTCCGGCGCGCAGTTTCAAGTGCTTCAACCGCCACGCCGCGCGGTCGCTCGCCCAAATCAGTCCCTTGTTCTGCATCAAATCCGAAAGATGCAGAGTCTTGCCGCCTTCGCCGGCGCACGCGTCCCACCAGGTTTCGCCGGGCTGCGGATCGCACAGCAGTCCGACCGCTTGGGACGCGACGTCCTGCACTTCAAATTCACCGGCTTGAAACTCCGGTGAGCGAAACAAATCCTCTTTGCCCTCGAAGGCGACCGCGTCGGCAAACGCCGGATCGTCGGGCAACCAGCATTCGCCCAACGCTTCGGCCAGCGCCCGGCCCTGTCCGCGTCGCGCGCGCATCCAGAGCTTGGGTTCACGCTGGAGCGAGCGCGCCCAACGCGGCGTCACTTCCATTTCCTGCTGAATCCACGCGGGCACCGTCCGTTCGATCAAATGCTGGTCGGAAAATGTTTGCGGTCGCGCTTCGAAATTCGCGGCGAGTTCGAGGGCATACTTCAACTGCGCGGCCAGCGGTTGCGACGCGTCCAGCCAGCCACGCCACCGATAGAAGGTGAAAACCGCGCGACTGACGGCGCGGGCGTCCCAGCGTGAAATCTCCCGCGCGCCTTTGAGTTTCGCGCGCAACACAAGATCCGCCGGATGCCGCGCGTCCGCTTCGGAGATGACCGCACGAGCGAACGGGAAGAGTTGCGGACTGAGCGGATCGGCCTCCCAGTTTTCAACGGACTGAGTGGCGCGGGGCGAATAAAAAGTTGGTTTCATGAAAAAGTTTCCAAGCCGTGCGGCCATTGATCCTGCGGCTCCCAGCCGAGCAACTGCTTCGTCGGTTCCAGATCAAAAATCACCTGATGCACCGGCCGGCTCGCGACGAACAGCGTCCAAAACCCCGGCGGCAAATCGGCAGTCAACGCGCGGACGAAAAATCGCCCAGCGTCGCCGGGACTGAGATAAGTGTCATGACCGCGCGGCAGCGAGTCGAGTTCGGCGGCCTGCTCCGCCGTGCGCGGGCACCAGCCGAGGCGCAGCGCGAGGACGGTCATGCCGAAACTCTTGGCGTAAGCTTTGCCCGCGGCCTCGGCGGCCACTTTCGTGACGGCGTACCAGTGGCGGGGCGTCACGGGATCGTCCGGTCGGTTCGGCCACGGTCCATCGAACTGCTGCCACCAATTGACCTGGCCGGTGCTCGCGAGGAAAATTCTTTTCACGTCCGCCTCGCGTGCAGCTTCGAGCACGTGATGCAGGCCGATCAAATTATTGGGCAACAGGCGCGTCATGAAATCATCATCGTCCGGTGTCGCGCCGAGGTGGATCACCGCGCCCGCGCCTTGCGCCGCCTGTCGCACGGCGGAAAAATCGGTCAAATTGCCGACCATGAAATCAGCGATGCCGGGTGTCGGCACGCAGTCGAAACCGCGCACGCGCCAGCCAGCAGCCGAGAGCGCGGCGACGGCCGCGCGCCCGATTCGACCCGCCGAGCCGGTGACGAGCACGGGCGCATGACGATCCAAAAGCATGGCCGAGGATAGGCACGCGGGCGGCGCCTCGCCAGCTTGTGACGAAAGAATTTTCAACCCGAAGTCGTCGCAAAAATGGCGGCGCAGCAGAGGCCACCAAGACACAGAGACACAAAGATTCATGAGTGGCAGCCAGTCCACGATTCGTCTTGGCCTTGACCACCGGGTGAAATGGCTGTTCCGCGTTGCTTCGATTCCAAGGTCGTTCCCGCTTCTTGGTGCCTTCGTGTCTTCGTGGCTCTATCGCCGGTTTTCAGGTTTAAGTCGTTGCCAATCACCGGCGAAATCCGCTAGTTGTCTTGCCGATGTCCACTGTGGCCGAACAATTGCGCCGGGCGCGCGAAGAACGCAAACTCACCGTCCATCAAATCGCCGAACTGACGAACATCAAGACCGAGCACATTCGCGCGCTGGAGGAGGGGAACTACCATGCGTTTGCCGCGCCGGTTTACATTCGGGGATTCGTCCGCAGTTGCGCCAAAATTCTCAAGCTCGACACTGCGCAGGTCATGGCCACGCTCGATGCGGAGTTATCCAAGATCGAGAAGTTCCGCGAGCCGCCGAGCCTCACCGGCGAACGGCGTGGCCCGCTGGATTTCGTGATGTATCAACTCTCGAAGTTGAACTGGCGCGTTGTCCTGCCGGTGTTGGGCGTGGCACTGCTTGTCGGCATTGGGATTCTTGCCTACCGAATTTGGAGCCAGAGCGTGTCGGTTGACCCCTTGGCGAAACTCGGGCCTGGTTTGTATCAACCTCCGCCCAATGGAGGTGGAGAATATCTGCCGCTGCCAACGAACGCGCCGAAGAAGTAAGAGCGTGGCATTCCCTCGCGTCACTTGCGCAGACGGGCGAGGAAACCCGGATCTGTTCCGGCGAGATCGACACGCCGCTGCCGCGCGAGCAATTCTCCGTAAACGCGAACGTCGCGCACGAGCATCGTCAGCCGTTTACGGAATGACTCGTTGACGATTTGCCCATCCTTCACGTCTTCGCGTTCGACGAATGAAACGCCGTACGGCAACGACCACGCGTAACATTGGCGCGCAACCGTGCGGAGTTGATCGGTGACGGTCAGCCCTTTTTCATGCGAGGCGACGAGCGTGGCAAAAAGTTTGCCGGCAAATTCCTGCCAGAAGTGATCGAGGAAGTTTTTCAGCGCGCTGCTGACACTGCCGTGATAATCGGGCGTGCCGAGCAGCAGCACATCCGCTCCCGCGACGCGCGCCTGGAGCGCAGCGTAGCCCGGCGCGGAATATGCGTGGTCGGGGTTGAAGAGCGGCAACGGTTCGGCGAGCAAATCGAGCACATCGACCACGCAGCCAGCGGCGCGGAGTTCGTCGGCAAGTTCGAGCATCACCGAACGCGTCACCGATTCTTTGCCGAGGCTGCCGATGACGACGAGAATTTTTGGTTGAGCTTCAGACACGCGCAAATAATTGGGGAACGAAAAAACTCTGTCGAGCGCCGAGTCAGACGCACAGCCATGCTCCGCTCAGAATTTCACGAATCCGACTTTGCTCATCAACCAGACCAGACCAAAGGCGACCCCAGCCGTCGCCGGAAGCGTCATGATCCAAGCCCAGATGATGCGCTCGACAACTTTGAGTTTGAGTGCGCTGAAGCGCTTGGCGCAACCCACGCCCATGATGCTCGTGGTGATGGCGTGGGTCGTGGAGATCGGCATGCCGAGCGACGCGGCGACGGCCAGCACGGTGGCGGCCGTGGTTTCAGCGGCGAAGCCATGCACAGGCTGGAGCTTGACCATCCGGTGCCCCAGCGTGCGGATGATGCGCCAGCCGCCGGCAGCAGTGCCGGCCGCCATCGTGAGCGCGCAAAGAACCACGACCCAATTTGGAATTCCCTGACTCTTGATGTCGGCGGGGTTGGGCATGTACCCGAAGTGAAGAAACGATGGCAACATCGCCACCAAATGATCCCCGAGCGAAAGGGCCAGGGGATTCGAACCCTCTTTCGTAACGAGGAAACTGGCCCAGTCGGGCACGTTGCTGAAAAGTCCTTTGCTGGTGGCAGCGACGAGCGCGAGCGTGATGATGCCCATGCACTTGGTGGCGTCGTTCATCCCGTGGCTGAAGCCCATGTACGCGGAACTGGCTAGCTGAAGTTTGCCGAAGAGGCGGTTCACGGTGACTGGCCGCCAGTTCCGTAAAAGAGTGTAAAGCAGCGCCATGAACGTCATGCCGCCGAAGAATCCCATGAGCGGCGAAGTCACCATCGGGATGACGACTTTGTAGTAGAGGCCACCTTTGTCGCCGTTCTTTTTTTCGACAACTTCGACGGTTCCAACCCGGCCGGCGAAAACCACTGCTTGGAATTTATTGGTGCCGATGCTGACGGTATGCGTGCCGTTGGTCTTGACCCGTTCACCCAACGCAGCCACCACTTCAGCGGAAGCAGGGACAAGCTTCTTTTCCTTCTTGTCTTTGACTTCCTCCCATTTGATCGCGGACCAGACCGAGCCGGGTTTGCCATCCTTGCCGATCAACGGTGTCACGGCGTTCATGCACACAGCGCCGGCAAGCGCGGCTCCGACCAGGCTGCCGACGAGGGCATGGCTGCTGCTGGATGGAAGGCCGAACCACCACGTCAGGAGGTTCCAAAAAATAGCTGCGAGCAGACCGCAGATGAGGACTTCCTGCGTGACGAACCGGGCATCGACGAGACCGGAGGAAATGGTCTTGGCCACCGCCAATCCGAAAAAAGCACCGAAGAGATTCGTTACAGCCGCGAGCAAGATCGCTTGCCGCGGCGTCAACACCTTCGTGCCGACGACGGTGGCGATGGCGTTGGCGGTATCGTGGAAGCCGTTGGTGTAGGTGAAGGCCAGTGCGACGAACAGGACGGCAAAGACAAGGAACAAATCCATACGAGTCAGCAGTTTTTCAACAAAACGTGGGACACGACATTGCCGGCATCCCGGCAGCGGTCCACAGATTTTTCGATCAATTCAAAAAGATCGTTGAGGATGACAGCCTTGAGCGCGGGATAGCCCGGGACGTAAAACGGCTGAATCATTTCGAGGATGAGATCGTCCGCCTCGGATTCGACGCGCTGGAGACTGGCTTGCAGCGATTTGATGCCGCCAAGATTGCGCCCGGCCCGCAGAGCCTGGATCATTTGCAGCACCAAGTGGCTCGCCTGCTCGAGGAGCTGAACTTGCTGACTGAAATCCACGTCGTGGATCTGGTCGGCGACAATCATGTAGCGTTCGGCAAATTTCTCCACCGTCTTGGGGATTTTGTAGAGCGCCTCGGCCAGCGATTCGAGATCCTCTCGTTCCATCGGCGTGACAAACGTAGTGACCAGCATCTCGGTTATCTGCTCGGTGATGAGCTTATCCTTGCGGCGGGCCTCGACAAACTCTGCGAGAGTGAGCCTGCCGCCGGCCGTGGTAAAAAGATGCTTGAGGGCGGCGACGGAGTTGCAGGCTTCCTGCGCGCTGGCTTCGAGCAACGCAAAAAATTCATCCTCGCGCCCAAGGATTTGTTGAAAGGAAATCATGGGAGGCGGCGTGGCAAACGGGTCAGGAATTCTTGAGGACAATATGCGTGACGATGTTGCCGGCGTCACGGCAGCGGTCCACCACTTTCTCCAGCAACTCGTACAGATCCTTCATCGCCATCACTTTCGTGGCGTCGTGCTTGCCGCTGTAAAGATCCTTGAGGATGTCGAGGATGAGTTTGTCAGCGTCCCCTTCGATGCGCTGGAGTTTGGCGTTGATCGCTTTGGCTTGGTCGAGCCGGCCCGCGCCAAGGTTGCGCAAAAGCTTGACCATCTCCACAACTTCGCGGGTCGCGGCGTCCAGCAAACGGATGTGCTCAACAAAATTGAGGCCGCGCACCACAGGCGCGCTGATGATGAAGCGTTCGGCGATCTTCTCGACAGTCTTCGGAATCTTGTAGAGCGCCGCGCTCAACACCTCGATGTCCTCGCGCTCCAATTGTGAGACGAAAGTCGTGACGAGCGCCTCGTTGATTTGATCGGTAATCCGTTTGTCCGTTTCCTTGGCTTCGTGAAACTCGAAAAGTTTTGGAACCACATTAGGGTTGGAAAGGATTTTGTTCAGCGCCTGCACGCTGCTGCGCGCCTCTTCCGCGCTGGCTTCGAGCAGGTCAAAAAACTTTTCATCCTTACCGAGTAAACGTTGCAGGGAAAACATAACGCGGAAACTTGTCACACAATCGTCACGATGATGCACGCAGAAAATTTGCGCCGGACAATCGTCTCGACAGTGTCGAGGGCGTGTTTTCGATCCATGCCAGAACTGCTGGCTCGCCTGCGGCCAGGCGGCGTCACCCGCCACAATCCCAAAAGCGCTGCGCCAGTGGTGGCCCCTGCCATGCCAGCGCGCCGATGAATCCCGCCGCCGGAACAAACGAACTCAAACGCCAGCGCGCGGTGATTTCGGGATCATCGCTGACGTTGACAAAGCGCGCGGCCTCGCCCGGCGCGAGCGTCACCGCGAACCGGTCCAGTGCCTCGGTGATGCCCGCGCCGGTCGCTTTCACGTATGCCTCTTTGCGCGTCCAGCAGTTGAAAAAGGCCTCCGTCTGGCGCTCTTTCGGCAGGCTCGCGAGCATCGATTGTTCATGGGTGGAAAAAAAATTCCGCGCAATGTCCAGCAAATCATCCATCGCGCGAACCTGCTCCAGATCGACGCCTACTTCGCAATCCCGGGTGATCGCAAACAGTGCGACGCCCCTGGAGTGCGACACGTTGAAATGCAATGGCATCCCGCTCACCGATGGTTTTCCGCGCTCGCTGTAGTCGAAAATAAGGCGGCCCGGATCGCATGCGAGATAGCGGCTCAAAATTTTCCGCAACAGCGCGCGTGTGATCGTGTAGGAATTCCGGTCGCGCTCAAACCGAAACCGCCGGGCCGCGTCTTGCTCCTCGTCGTTCAGCGCCATCGCGAATTCGTCGGTGAACGCCGCGAATTGATCTATGAACGCCCGCCAGACATGCACTTCGCCCTTGGCTAGAGTAAGCTCTTGTGGCGCGACCGCCCAATCCGCAATTGAAATATGCCCGGAAGAAGTTTTCACCGTGACATGACTAATTTGCTCGCGCGTGCGTGGCAGACCCCGGAATTTGAGTCGTTCACAGCGCGCCCGGTGTTTCGCCCACGCCCGCAATGCTACAGGCTTGAATCACGTTAAGCCCAAGCCGTTCCGCTTCCGCGAGCACTTCGGCGGATTCCGTGCCGGGATTCAACCACAACTCGTCGCAGCCGCGCGCCGCGATGTCAGGCAGCACTTGAAGCGTCACCGGTGGCGGAAGATAAATGCTGATCAAGTGCGGTCGCTCGGGCACATCGAGGATGCTCCGCCAGACCGGCAGGCCTTCGATTTCAGTTTCATGTGGGTTAACCGGAAACACTTTGTAGCCCTGGCGGCGAAAGGCGCGCACGGCTTGATTGCCAAACTTGCTGCGATCATTTGATGCGCCGATGATGGCGACGGTTTTCATGCGGCTATTTTCCGACAGTCCCGGCTTTCGGCTCGAGCTGGCGCAGGCGGATGTCGCGCCACGCGGCCGTGGTGACCCAGGTCGCGAGTCCGAAGGGTTTGGAAAGTTCGATTTCACCGTAGCGAAGGGAGATTCGTTTGTCAGTAGTTTCCAGATCCACGACTTGCTTGTCATCGATCCACGCTTCGATTTTCGCCGCCATCACGCGCAAACGAATTCGGTACCAGCGACCTTTTTCAAATGCCATCGTCGAACTCGTTTCGTTTTGCGACGCATCCTCGCCATTGACGCTCGACACGCCGACGATGCAACAGCCCCAGCCACCCACGATGAACGAAGCAAAGGTGTCGCCGACGGGAAACGTGATGCCGCAGAAAAAATCGGAGCCTTCGACGCGTTTCGCTTCGAGCACGAACTCGTAGTTAATCTTGGGAAACGTGTTGGTGTAGTTGACGCCGCTCAGTCCGCCACCGGCATCCACGACCAAGTTGCCGTTTTCCACATGAGCGCCACCGTGACCGGCGAATTGAGTTTCGCGCCAACCGGCCAGCGTTTTGCCGTCGAAGAGCGATTGCCAAGCTTGCGGCTCCGACACCGCGCTTGCAGGCGCTGCGCTCGGGCTTGGCGTTGGCGTGGCTTGCGCGTGAACTGCCTCCGGGGCAGCGGTTGATGGAGCAGGAGTGGCGTGTTTGTCTGACTCCGGATTGACGCAGCCTGCCAGCGCAAGGCAGGCGGCTGTTACGACAAGCCATTTGAAGGCAGAAGGGCGTTGGCGCGTTTTGGTGCAGAGCGAAGTGAACATGATTCACTGATTTGAACTCGTTTTGCGATTTTCACCAGAAAGAAAATCGCCACCGGTTTTCAAAAACGAGCAGCCTGGAAAAAAGCCACACTTGACGCGAGGCAATCGGGAACGGTTTCAGCGCTTAGGCGACCAAACGAATCGACGGCCCCTGGTAGCCAAAAAGCTTGCGCTCCTTGATCATCGCGGCTACTTGCTGCGGCACCATTTCTTCCCAGCTTGGGTCGCCGCTTTTGATGTTGGCGAGGACCGTGCGTGAAAAAATGTGCAGGCAGCGTTCGTCGAAGTCCCGCAAACTTTCGATTAAGCGATTTTCCACCAGATAGGCGTAGAGGTGCCGGAGGTGCGGCGCCACGCGCAGGTTGCCGGCGGTAATCAGCGCGTCGGCCTTCTGCTCTTTGAGCGGATAGACGTAGAGCTTGAGGTCGTTTTTGAACAGGCGTCCAAAGGATTCGAGAATGCCGCCATCGAGATCGGCGTAGTATTTCTCGTCGAAAATTTCGCGCAACGTCGGCACGCCCATCACGATGCCGATCATTTTCTTCGTGTGGCGGAAAAGGAACGCCGCGAGGCGATGATACTCGCCGTAGTTGGAAATCAAAACCGTCTTGCCCATCGCGCCGAGAATGTCCACGCGTTCGAGGAAGTCCTTGTGATCGATGCCGGCCTCGGTGGTGAGATTCTTCATCGTCATTTCCATGAGCACCAACACGTCCTCGCCTTGCACCTTCGGTTCCTGCACGAACATGCCGGCCGCGCAATTGAGCATGTCGAGCGTGACTTTGGTGACGGGGCGGAAACTGCCTCGCTCGATCAAAATCGCTTTCTTGTAGAGCGCGTCGGCGGGCTGGACGTTCTCGCCTTTCGCAGTGAACATGGCCGCGTTCGTCAGGCCGTGCTGCACGAGTTTCAAGCTCATCAAGCGATTGTCGATTTTCGCAAACGCCGGGCCGGAGAAATGGATCATGTCCACTTCGATGCGGTCCGTCGTCAAATTGTCCACGAGCGATTCGACGAGCGTTTCCGCTTCCGCGTGGAAGTAGAGCGCGCCGTGGACGAGGTTCACTCCAAAAATTCCCAGCGCCTCCTGCTCCTGGAGGTTTTCTTTTTCGAGCAAGCGAACGTGGACGATGATTTGCGACGGTTCCTGCTGTGGCTCCGTTTGAAAACGAACGCCGAGCCAGCCATGCGCGTCGTCCCGCCGTGAGTAGCTCTTGGCGGCAACGGTGTTGGCGAAGGCAAAAAATTTGGTTTGCGCCCCGCGCTTGGCGTCGAGGCGTTCGACGAGCAAGCGGAACTCGTGTTCGAGCATCGTGTTCAGCCGTTGCCGGCTGACGTAACGCTCGGCCGGCCCATAAATCGCGTCGCTGAACGTCATGTCGTACGCGGACATCGCCTTGGCGATCGTGCCCGCCGCGCCGCCCACGCGGAAAAACCAGCGCGCGACTTCCTGACCGGCGCCGATTTCCGCGAACGTGCCGTACTTGGCGGGATCGAGATTGATCGCCAACGCCTTTTGGTGAGTGCTCAAAATTTCTCTAGCCATGTGTCGAATCGGTTGACCGAGTTGCTCCGTCGAACCCAAGCCCTTTCGGTTGGGTTGTAGCTATAGCGAATATCGCCCGTGAAGGGAAATACTTTAGAACACAACGTCAAGTTGTGCGGCGCCCTCACACCGTCCGCAAAGCGCGTCACTGCGGCCCTCCGAGTGAAGCGCGCTGCTAAAACGGGTAACGCCACGATTCTTTGTGCGGCTCGTGATCGTTATTCCAACGCCGGCGCATCGTTTCATTTTCGTCCACGAGCGCCTTTTGCTTCAAATACTCCACGTGGCCATCGCAAAAGGTGATGTTCGCGCCGCCGCTGGTTGTGTCGGCGACACCAGGATGACGGACGCCGGGCCAGATTCGCGGAAAGCTAAATTGTGGCGTCAAACCGATGTCCCAGTAAAAATCCGAAGTCGTGTCGCCGAGCGCGATCATGTCACTGGGATTTAGCACCGCCGATTCCCGCATCGCGACGAAGTGATCGTCGATGTTTTGCCCCCACCCCAGGCCCAGACTGCGCGTGTAGCCGGTCAGCACACCGCCACCCGATTCGTTGTAACCGTAACTGAAACCATTCGTGAGCACGTCAACCGGCGAGTTAGTCCACTTGAAGATCGGCGAGTTGGCGGGGCAGAAATACACGTTCCGGTTGCTGGCGGCAAACGGCAGCAACAAATCCGCCCAGACGAATTGCACGCGCTCCTTGAAAGTGTCCGCGCTCTGCTGGCCGACGATGTGCGGGGGATAAAAGGCAAAATCGTGAACGTAAAGATTCAACGCGAGGCCCAATTGGCGCAGGTTGTTTTTGCACGCGGCGGTTTTCGCCGTCGCCTTGCTGCGGGCGAGCGCGGGCAGCAGCAGGCTGGCGATGATGGCGATGATGGCGATGACCACGAGCAGCTCGATGAGCGTAAAGCCAGCTTCGTGATTCGAAAACGAGCGGCGAACGGAAGGCCGCGCTGGCTGGTCGTGATGCACGGGCACATATATCGACCCGGCGTTCCGCAAAATCAACTACGCTTCGCGCCGGTAACAATCGAGGTGTTCCGGCTCATAATTGAGTTTGTCGCGATCCGCAAAGTGAATTTTCCATTGCCTGGGGTGCAAACGTTCGCAGTGTTAGCTAGTGCTACCCGCTTGACGCTAACATGTGCGTCACTACATTCGCACGACACTGAACAACGCATGAAATCAAATCCTATTCCCGCCCGACTTAGAATCATCGCGCTGACTGCGTGCTGCTTCTGGCTGGCCAGCCCGCTTCTTCTCCGCGGAGCCGAACCGGAAAAATCGACGCCTCCTGCCCCGACGAAAGACCGCGTCGGTTTCCCGAAGCATTATCAGGAAAAATTCCAAGTGCTCCGGACTGTGAACAAGGAGAAGGAGCAGAAAGTCGTGACGGTCTATGGCAACGGCCTGGTTGCCGCCATCACCAATTCGTCACAACTGCCCTATCCCAACGGCTCCGTCATCGTAATGGAAACCGCAAGCACACTCTCGGACGCGCAAGGCAAGCCGTTGCTCGATGAACGGGGCAATCTGCGCAAGGACAAAGTCCTCGGATTGCACGTCATGCGACGCGAGAAAAATTTCGGTGAAGCCTACGGCGAAAATCGCACCGGCGAGTGGGAATATGTGGAATACCGCGCCGATGGCAGCCACCTCACGCCGCCGCAAGAATCGGCTTCGTGCGCGGAATGTCACGTGAAGGCGGGAGCGAAACGCGATTTCGTTTACCGCGGTAGGTTCCCCGCGAATGCGGACAAATAGGTTTGCGCTCAGGAACGGCCGTCGGACGAATTCATGAACGCGATGGATGAGCAACTTGAACATCAGTCCCGAAGAGAGGTGAAATGAGAATCGTGAGTTCCCTTTTTGATTCCCCGACCAAGCGGTTTCGGCGTTGGCGAGTCGATGCCGCGTTCGCCCGCGTCACTTTGTGCGTTACGATTGGATTTTGCCTCACCGCCGACTTGCACGCCAGTTCTGCCGAAGACTGGTCGAAAATGAAACATTTTCGGCCAAAGGATTACGTGTGCTACCGCGCGAGCAGCCCGGTTCAAATCGATGGCAAGCTCGACGAGGCCGCGTGGGCCGTCGCGCCGTGGACGAAGTTTTTTCAAGACATCGAAGGTGATCGTAAGCCGCATCCCCGGTTGCACACACGCGCGAAAATGCTTTGGGATGACGACTATTTTTACGTGGCCGCCGAACTTGAGGAGCCGCACGTGTGGGGCACGATTACGAACCGCGACGCGGTGATTTTTCAGGACAACGATTTCGAGGTCTTCATCGATCCGAACGGCGACAATCACGAGTATTACGAATTCGAGATGAACGCGCTGAACACCGGCTGGGATCTATTCCTGAACCTTCCGTACAAGGACGGCGGCAAAGCGCGCGACGAATGGAATATCGCCGGGCTGAAAACGGCTGTGCAGGTGCGTGGGACATTGAACGACCCGACGGACCGTGATGCGGGCTGGTCGGTGGAAATCGCGTTTCCGTGGAAGGCACTCGCCGAATACGCCCATCGCGCCGCGCCGCCGAAAAATGGCGACCAGTGGCGGGTGGATTTTTCGCGCGTTGAATGGCGGCATGAAATCGTGGATGGCAAGTATCGCAAGTTGCCGGGCTTGAAAGAAGACAATTGGGTTTGGTCGCCCACGGGCATCGTCGATATGCACCGGCCCGAGCGCTGGGGTTTTGTGCAGTTCGCGACCGGGTCGCCGGGCAAGGCAAAGTTCGCTCCCGACCCGGCAATGCCCGTGCGTGATCTGCTGCACGAGATTTATTACGTCGAACGAAGTTTTCACGAAAAGCATGCGCGCTATTCGGTTTCACTGAAGGAGCTTGGACTGAATGATCTTCATTGCCGACGCTTGATTGCCAGGCCTCGCATACAACTGACGCCGGAAGGATTTTGGGCCACGGCGGAGATTAAATTGCCCGGCGGAAACTATCAACGCTGGCACATCCGCCAAGATTCAAAAATTTGGCCGGAGTGAACGGATTGTCCACGCGACAGCGAACCATGCCGCCTCGAAAGCGATGATTCGGTCCCGCTTCAGAATAATTTCGGAAAAGATCCGCACGGTTCTTGGAAAGTCAAAGCCCAAGCCGACGACGACACAGGCCGCGCTGGTAATCCACACGGTAAGCAGCGAAGAATTTTGCGCGAGCGGTACTGGCAAAGTAATCAGCGAGGTCGGTATCAGTTTCGCGAACACACGCCAACTGAACGCGAGGAACAAGGCGAGTCTGACACCGCCAAGCGCATCAAGGATCACCGTGAAGTTGGCGCGGGAAACTTGTAGGACAAGCCCGGCGGTCAAACGCTGGTATTCGGATTCGATGGCCTGCCGCTTCTGCTGCAATTGCCCGGCAGTGTTTTGGGCCAGTTCGACGTCCACGCGCTGCAGCATCCGCGTTCTAAAGTCTGCAGACAGCCCGGGACGACGGCAGCTCGCAGCCAGGGCAGTGTCAAGCTGGCGGAGTTCGCGGGCGAAACCGCGGCAGGCGGCGCAGGCGGCGAGGTGTGTCGCCAACGCCTGACGCTAAGGAGACTCTGACTGTCTTCCATGATCGAGAATGAGCCTCCTCACGTCGGCTGCTACGAGATTCATGGAGAGTCGATTCGCGGATCCGCTCCAGACTAGTTCCCACCTTCAACCTTTGAAACATTTGTTCGAGGACCAGAGTCGCAAGGTTGGAATCTGGCCCCTTCGCAAAAAGCGGGCACTGAATCAGATCATTGAAACAAATACCGAAAATCAAGAGTCCCAAAGAACGACAAAAGAAAACTAACCGACATAGAAAGCACAAATATGAACACACCCACCCTCGCATTGTTGATCCCCATCCTCGCCATCGCCCTTGGCGTGTCGATTCCCATCATCGGCTCTTCCTCGATTTCTTCAAGCGCCGCAAAATTGTCGAACTGCATCACAAGGAGCGGCTTGCCGCCATCGACAAAGGCATGGAGTTGCCGCCGCTGCCAGCGGAGTATTTTGAGGGATGCGGGAGTCGTCCCAAAAAGCACGCCAATTACCTGCTGAACGGGCTGGTCTGGTTCTTCATTGGAGCCGGCATTTTCATCGCGCTCTACGTCAACGAAGATTCGCGCGCCTCCCATGGCGTGATCCCGCTCGGCATCGGACTGGCCTATCTCATCTACTATTTCGTCGAAAGCAAAAAAGCCATGGCCGAGGCCAGACTGGCCGAGGCGAAGTTGGCCGAGGCAAATTCAGTGAAGTCTGTGTAGCTGGGAAGATCGTCTCCGAGCGATTTCAATAAGTGAGAACCAACAAGTCCGTGCGCGATGCAATCAAGCTCATCCAACTCATTCGTCGCCTCGGGTTGGCACTCGATAATTGAGCGGCTTCGCCGCGGATTTCACCCCGTCACTTTGAGAAAGCACTTGCCGTCAGCACAGGCGGCACGATTGGCAGCCGACAATTTTCAGCAGAATCACGCGGAGTATGGCCTTGGAGAGCGTCGGGGCGAGTGACTCTCGAATGAGCTTGCCCTCATCTGGCAGGCGTGCGAAGAACCCTCCCGACTTGACGCAGCGCGTCCGCGTGGTGTCGGCCGACAGTGCGTGGAGAGATGGCTGAGTGGTTTAAGGCACACGCCTGGAAAGCGTGCGTAGCTAAACACTACCGAGGGTTCGAATCCCTCTCTCTCCGCCACTTTGAACAATCATCAACAAAATCAGGGCAAACGTGAGGTTTTGAATTTCCCATCAACCTGGAATTCAGAATGACAGGCAGAATAAATACGCCAATAACGGACGGTTCTGCGAGCTTTTGATTCCGGCTTTCCCCGGCGCGAATCCGCTTCTCCTTTCCTCGGCACTCCCCTCTTTCTTTTTGGCTGCTCCACTTTTTTCCGGCCCAGCTCACCCGAACCGCGTATCGTGCTCAACACTGCCGCGGACTCGTTTCAACGGAACTCATTGTTACGCATCATTTCAACGGCCCTGATTGCGGCTCCCCTCTACCTTGAAGAAACAGAATCTTCGTCCATCCGCCTTTCCCTCCCGGCTGGACGCCATGCCGCCTCTATCCCCCCCGCTTGCT